>JBBDSI010000233.1:0-3519 GCA_040905005.1 Pseudohongiellaceae bacterium | reverse complement strand
CCTGCAGGCGGCTGCGGCCGGCCAGGGACAGCCAGGGAATCGATATCAGCGCCAGCAGGAAGCTGATCAGCAGGGCGGCGCTCAGCGGCCAGTAGAACAAAACCCGCGTCGGCCGGTAGGTCTGGTCGTCCTGCTCGATGGTCTCCAGGCGGTCCAGTTCCTCGTAGATCTGCACCAGGTCGTTGGCATCACGGGCCCGGAAATAGCGCCCGCCGGTGGACTCGGCGATCCGGGTAAGCACCTGTTCGTCCAGCTCGGCGGAGGGGTTGATGGAGCGGGCGCCGAAGAAGGTGCGCTGCACCACCTGGTCGGCGCCGATGCCGATGGTATAGACCCTGATGTTCTCCTGCCGCGCCAATTGTCCCGCCTGTTCCGGTGCGACCTCACCGGCGTTGTTGACGCCATCGGTGAGCAACACGACCACCCGCGCATTCTCCGGCCGATTGCGCAGGTGGATCACGGCCAGGCCGAGCGCATCACCGATGGCGGTGGCTGATTCCTCGATGATGCCGATCTCCGCCTCTTCCAGTAGCTGGCCCACGGTGTCGCGGTCGAAGGAGAGCGGCGACTGCAGATAGGCGTTGGCGGCGAACAGGATCAGGCCCAGGCGGTCACCTTCGCGACGCGCGATAAAATCGCCGACCACCTGCTGCATAAGGTCATAACGAGAGATCTGGCGATTGCCCACGACCATGTCCTGGGCCTCCATCGAGCCGGAGATGTCCACGACCAGCATCAGGTCGCGGCCGGTGGCGGGCAGTTGCACGGGATCGCCGAGCCACTGCGGGCGGCTCGCGGCGGTCACTAATAGTAGCCAGATCAGGGTGCAGCAGATGAGGTTCAGAAGGCGGCCGTTGACCAGGGTATCGTTGTCCGACTGCAGGCGACTCAGGCTGCCGAAGAAGGGCACGTACAGGGCGGCATCCTGCCTGGGCGCCTGCGGCAGGAAATGGTAGACCAGCAGCGGCAGGGGCAGCAGCAAAAAGACCCAGGGCCAGGTGAATTCCAGCATATCAGGCTCGTGTTCCTTGCGACTCGGGAGAGGGCGCGGGGCGTTCGGGCCCCAGGTATTGGCTGGCTATCCAGTCCCGTCCGAGCGCGTACAGGGCATCTACATCCACATCACATCGGGTCTGGAAGCGGCCGTAACTGAGGGCGGCCGCGAGTTCGTCGTCCAACTTCGAAGAATCCCCGTTTTCCCGTATAAAATCAACCCAGCTACGCCCGTCCAGGCTGGCGACATTGGCCAGGGGGTAATGCACCAGGGCCACCCGGCGCAACACGGCATTCACTTCATTTATATAGGCCAATCTAGCCTGGTCGCTATCCCCCTGGCTGGCCGCGAAGCGCCGATAGCAGGCCTGCAACTCGGCCAGCGCATGCCTGCAGACAAGGTTCTTCTGATGCTGCAGCCACCAGCGCCGGCCAACGATGGCGAGGGCGATGAGGAACAGCACCGCCAGTACCCACCAGCCGGGCGCGGGAGGCCAGAATCCCACCGCTTCCGGCAGGTGAATATCGGCCAGTTGTGCTAGTAGTTCTTCGCTATCCATTCCCGAATCTGTTCCACCACCAGTTGGTTGGTGCGCATCTTGATGAGCCGGATCTGTAGCTTGTCCAACTCGGTCTCCAGGCGCGCCTGTCGCTCCTGGAACTGCTCCCGGTAGCGCGCCCGGGCGCGGTTGCTGAAGGTGTTCAGGGCGCCTTTCTTGCTGCCGTCGGTAATGCTGTAGATACCGGGCACGGGCAGCGTCTCTTCCAGGGCATCGTAAACGAAGCAGCAGACCACGTTGTTGTGCCGCGACAGCTGGTTCAGGTAGCGCAGGGCACGATCATCCAGGGTCACGAAATCGGAGATCACGTACAGGGTGCTGCCGGGCTTGGTAATACGGCGAATCTGTCCCAGCGCGTGCGCCAGCCCCGGCTCGAAAGTGGGGTCCGTCGGCACCTGCGCTTCCGGGTTTTTGATGTCCTTCAGGCGCTGATTGTATTCATAGACCTGGTTTAACAGGTGCAGGGCACTGCGGCGGCTGCGCTTGGGCCGCACCAGGCTCGATTCCACATCGGAAAATACCAGTCCCCCGACCCGGTCGCCATTGTCTATCGCCAGCCAGCAGAATACCGCGGCGGCCTGTGCGGCGATGACCGACTTGAAGGCCATCTGGCTGCCAAAATACATGTTGTGGGTCTGATCGACGGCGATAATCACCGGCCGCTCACGTTCCTCGCGGAACACCTTGGTGAAGGGCCTGCCGGTGCGCGCCGTGACTCGCCAGTCGATCAGGCGAATGTCATCACCGGCCTGGTAGGGGCGGAATTCCTCGAAATCGATGCCGCGGCCACGCATCTTCGACAGATGCAGACCGGAAATGCCGGCAATTGAGCGGGAGTGGACCAGGTATTCCAGGGTACGCGCGGCATGGCGCTGAATCAGCAGTTGCTGCAGGGTGATCTCGGCCCCACGAGCCTGATAGCGCGCGTGTTGCGGGTCGATTTGCAGTCTTGCTGACATAGGCGCGACGGGTCCGGGCCCGGTCAGGCGGAGGGGACGCGTTCGCGGATGGTTTCCAGTACGTGATCCGGGGTCACGCCGCCTGCCTCGGCCTCGAAGCTGAGCAGGATGCGGTGGCGCAGGACGTCGAACATGATCTCCTGGACGTCGTCCGGGCTGACGAAGTCACGCCCCTGGATCCAGGCGTGGGCGCGGGCGCAGCGGTCCAGCGAGATGGTGCCGCGGGGGCTGGCGCCGTACTCCAGCCAGGACGCCAGGTCATCGCCGTAGACCTCGGGCTTGCGCGTCGCCATGATGAGCTGAATGATGTATTCCTCGACCTCGGGTGCCATGTGCATCTCCAGGATTTCCTGGCGCGCGGCAAACAGGTCCTGCTGGGCGATCTGCTTGGGCGGCTCCTGGACCTTGTTGGCGGCCTCGTCGCGGACCAGGTGCAGGATCTCGCGCTCCGCCTCCACGGCGGGATAGCCGATGGTGACGTGCATGAGGAAGCGGTCGAGCTGGGCCTCGGGCAGGGGGTAGGTGCCTTCCTGCTCGATGGGATTCTGGGTCGCCATGACCAGGAACAGCGGCGGCAGGGTAAAGGACTCGCGCCCGACACTGACCTGATGCTCGGCCATGGCCTCGAGCAGAGCCGACTGCACCTTGGCCGGCGCACGGTTGATCTCGTCAGCCAGGACCAGGTTGTGGAAGATCGGTCCCTGTTGGAAGCGGAAGGAACCATCTTCCGGTCTGAAGACTTCTGTGCCTGTGATATCGCTGGGCAGCAGGTCGGGAGTGAACTGGATGCGGTGAAAATCGCCTTCGATGGCGCGGGAGAGATCCTTGATGGCCTTCGTCTTGGCCAATCCCGGGGCCCCCTCGACGAGCAGGTGGCCGTCGGCCAGCAGGGCTATCAACAGGCGGTCGAGTAAACGCTCCTGGCCGATGATTTGCTTTGATAACCAGTTTTTGAGTTCTGTTATTATTCCGTGGTGGCTCATATTCCGGATTCTCTATACTCTTTA
>JBBDSI010000232.1:0-5023 GCA_040905005.1 Pseudohongiellaceae bacterium | reverse complement strand
TGACAAGCGGCGCCCGCTGCGCTCCTACGTGATCCGCGCCGGCCGCCTCACCGACTCCCAGCGCCGGGCCCTGGCGGCCCACTGGGACGCTTACGTGGTTCCCTGCGAAGGGGAACTACTGGATCTCTCCGCACTCTTCCCGCATCCGGCACCGGTCACGGTGGAGATCGGCTTCGGCATGGGCGATTCGCTGCTGGCGATGGCCAGGGACAAGCCGGAACACAACTTCCTCGGCATCGAGGTACACAAGCCAGGCGTCGGCAAGCTGCTGAACGGCATCGTCGAGCATGATCTCACCAACATCCGCATCGTCAGTCACGACGCGAAGGAAGTCTTCGGCGACGGCCTGGCACCCGCCAGCGTGGATCGGGTGCTGCTGCTGTTCCCCGACCCCTGGCCGAAGAAACGTCACCACAAGCGCCGACTGCTCCAGCCTGCCTTCGTCGAGCTGGTAGCCACGCGCCTGCGCCCGGGCGGCCACTTCCACCTCGCCACCGACTGGCAGAATTACGCCGAGCACATGCTGGAGGTAATGGAAGCCAGCCCGAGCTTCCGCAACACGCAGGGGGCGCGCCACTACTGGCAACACCCGGAGCGCCCGGAGACCAAGTTCGAACGCCGCGGCCAACGCCTGGGCCACGGCGTCTGGGATCTGCTGTACGAGAAAGTCTAGGACAACGTCTGAGCCGTTGCCGTTGCCATTGCCATTGCCATTGCAGCAAAGTATATGCCGTTTTCTCAGTGCCTATCTGGGGGTGTGGTCGTGCCGGTCAGGGGATGGTGGCGCCAACGCGCCGCGCCCCTCCGGGGTGCCTTCACTCCGGAAAAAGCCCTGAAAAACGGTCTTTTTCCTGCGCTCAGCGCTGGCGCTTTATTGTTGGCGCCACCATCCCCTGACCGTCACTCTGAGCGCTGCGAATCAATACGCAACTTGCTGGGTGTCTCTCTACTAACTGAGCCGCAAATATCCACTGTGTCGGGATTGCCCCTGGACAAGCGACTGCGGGGAGGTGGGGCTTGCGACCCGCCAATCAAGGCCGGCGCTGAACGGAGGAAAAAGACCGTAGTTTGGGCTTTTTCCGGAGAGAAGGAACCCCGGAGGGGCGCCGTGCCGGCGGATCGCAAGCTCTACCTCCCCGCAGGCGCGCTCGAAGCCACCAGGACCGATCAACGTGATCGCTAAAACCAGAAACGGTGTTCGTGGGCCTGTAGCCAGTCGATGTAGCGTTCGTAGTCGGGGCAGACGGTTTCCACCAGTGACCAGAAGCGGTTGGAGTGGTCGAGGTGGGCCAGGTGGCAGACCTCGTGGGTGATCATGTAGTCGATGATGCTGTAGGGCGCGAGCATGATCAGCCAGTTGTATTGCAGGACGCCGGTCGAGGTGCAGTGACCCCACTTGGACTTGGTCTTGCGCAGGCGGATGTCGGTGATCTTGTGCTCCACGCCGAGGTAGCGCGCCAGGCCCCGGGCCCGGGGAATGATGTAGTCGCTCGCCTTCTCGACCAGAAACTGCTCCACCTGCACTCTGGCCTTGGCCGGAGTCAGCTTGTGGCCCTGGATGATGAAGCGGTCGCCCTGCACCATTACCCGTTGCTTGCGCCCCTCCTTGAACTCGATCGTGCGCTCGCGGGCGCGATAGAAGACCCTGCCTCCACGCTCGATACGCAGGCTCTCGCGGTAGCGCAGGGACTCCTCGTAGAGCCGCTTCTCGACCCAGTCCCGGTTGTCGGCGACGAAGCGCCGCAGCTCACCCGCGGTCGCCTGCCAGGGCGCCTTCACCACGACCCTCTTGTGCGCCACGTGCAGGGCCAGGGTCTTGCGCTTGCTGCGCTCCACCTCGCAGGCGAACGGGACGGCCAGCTTATTGCCACCGGCACCGAATTTGAGTGGAACGATTTTCGATTTACTCATGATCCTGGCATCTTCAGTCTGGTTCGGTCAGGTCTCGGGTTTGCGCGCGATGAGGCTCGCCACCGCCCGGGTCGGGTCCGGCAATTCGCCTTCGAAGTCGTGCAGTATGTCCCAGTCCGCAAATGTCTCTCGCAGCTCCCCTGGCCGTAACAGGAAATCAGGGTTGCGTGGTCGCCCGTACGCCCGCTGCGCGGTCGTAAAGGTCTCGTAAAACAACAGGCCTCCCGGCCTCACCACCTCGCACAGCGCCGGCAGCAACGGCCGATGCAGGTAATTAAACACGAGTACCGCATCGAAGCACTTGTCACGCAGCGGCTCGCTGCCCGGGGCTTCGAGGTCCACCTGCCAGAGCCGTACCTCTCCAAACTGCCCATTCTGCCCATCTTGCCTCTCCTGCCCCGCTGTCGCCGCCACCTGCCGCAGGCTTTCTGCGTCGCGATCGGCGAAAGTCACCGGCAATCCCCGGCGCACCAGCAGGCCACCGTTGCGGCCACTGCCGCAGGCCAGGTCCAACACCCCGGTGTCGATGCGCAGCGCCTCCAGCAATGGCAGGTTCGCAACCAGAAGCTTTGCGGCACTGGTGTTTGAATGCGTCATTGAGTGGCGGATAATACGACTGCGAAACGGCCCCGGATATAGTGCGTAAAATAAGTGAATCGTCCTGACGGCACAATATTAATCCTGCACTATTTATCGGAAGCGCGGACGAAATCTTGGGGCGCTTGTTGTGCCCCCGGCCCTCATTCCTCACACGGCGATAACTCATGACCGACGACTCCTCCCAGGACCGCCTCTACGCCGGCAAGATGCTGCCTGGCGACTTCGTTTTCGACGACAGGGTGGCCCGCGTCTTCGAGGACATGATCAACCGTTCGGTGCCCGGCTACTCCACCATCCTGGCGATGATCGGGGTCATGGCCCAGCGCTACTGCAAGCCGGGCTCGCGCGTCTATGACCTGGGCTGCAGCCTGGGCGGAGCCACACTCGCCATTACCCGGGCGGTCCCGCACGCGGACTACGAAGTCATCGCCGTGGACAACGCCCCTGCGATGATCGAACGCCTGGCGCAGAAGCTCGCGGCAGACCCGCCGGCCGTGCCGGTACACACTCGTCTGGAGGACGTTGTGGACACGCGTATCGACAATGCATCGGTGGTGGTGCTCAATTTCACCCTGCAGTTCATTGCTCCCGCCCGGCGCGATCGCCTCATTCAGCAAATCCACGAGGGCATGAATCCCGGCGGCGTGCTGATCGTGTCCGAGAAGATTGAGCTGCCCGACCCCCAGCTCAATGAGCTGCTGATCGATCTCTATCACGGCTTCAAGGAGACCATGGGCTACAGCACACTGGAAATCAGCCGCAAACGCACGGCCCTGGAAAAGGTCCTGATCCCGGAGACTCTCGACCGGCATCGCGCGCGCCTGACCGGCGCCGGCTTTCGCTCGCTGGATGTCTGGTTCCAGTGCTTCAACTTCGCCTCCATGGTCGCCATCAAACAGTGACCGGCATGGACTACACACCGCTGGCGCAGCGCATTGCCGGGACGCCTCTGGCCGCACTGACGCCACAGCTGCAGCCGGCGTTCCTGGACAGTCTGCGTCACGGCGACTTTCAGCGCTGGCGTCGCCTGGAGAGTGCATTGCCGCGACTCACACCCAGTGTCGTGGAGCCCGGCGCCATCGTGCGCATCGGCCGCGCCGGGGACATCGACACGCCCACGCGCGCCGAACTCAGCGCCAGACTCAGAGAACTCATCCCCTGGCGCAAGGGGCCCTTCGAACTGTTCGGTATCGCCATCGATGCCGAGTGGCGCTCCGACCTCAAGTGGACGCGGCTGGTCAATGCCATCGCACCGCTGGCGGGCAAGACGGTGCTCGATGTCGGCTGCGGCAATGGCTACCACTGCTTTCGCATGCTCGAGTCAGGCGCCGCCCAGGTGCTGGGCATCGACTCGCACCTGCCCTATGTGGGGCAGTTCTGGGCCCTGAAGCATTTCCTTCCCGAATTGCCGGTGGATGTGCTGCCGTTAGCGCTGGAGCAATGGCCGGCCATGGAGCCGGCCTTCGACACCGTATTCTCCATGGGGGTGCTCTACCATGCCCGCTCCCCCCTGGACCACCTGCTGCATCTCAAGCGAGCTCTCAAGCCAGGCGGTGAGCTGGTTCTGGAATCAATAGTCGTACCCGGTGATAAGGGTTATGCGCTCACCCCGAGCGGGCGCTACGCGCGCATGGGCAATGTCTGGTTCGTCCCCGGCGTAGCCACGACCGTAAGCTGGCTCGAACGCTGCGGCTTCGAGCAAATACGCGTGATTGACGAATCCCCGACCATGGCCATCGAGCAGCGCAAGACCGAGTGGATGCCCTTCGACAGCCTGGAGGACTCGCTGGATCCGAACGATTCCGGCCGCACCATAGAAGGATATCCGGCACCGCGCAGGGCTGTCATTCTGGCTGCGGCGGGAACAACCTGAGCGCAAAGGGGTCAAGTTACATTCAATCCGGTAAATAAAGATTTCTGCATTGCAATTGCAGTGACACAAACCCGCGTATCGGGGCCAATCCCCGCCGATATTGTTGACGTGCCCCCTTTATTCGTTTAACACTACCCCCATGATCCGCGACGGGTCACCTCTAATTCTATCCAACCAACAAAAACAGAGTATCAACGATGGCCAGACCTCTCCGAATCGAATATCCGGACGCTGTTTATCACGTATCCAATTACGGTGCGGATAATCAGCGCGTATTCCCTTCCGCGAAGTACTTCGAAGCATTTCTCGAAGGTTTGGGAGAAACCTGTTCTCGACTGAACGTCGAAGTTCATGCCTATTGCCTGCTAAGGGACGAATATCACCTCGTCGTGAAGACGCCGGAGGCCAACCTCAGTCGCTTCATGCGCCAGGTGGACGGGCTCTATACACAGAATTATCAGCGCATGAAGAAGTCCGACGGCTCGTTGTTCCGCGGGCGCTACAAGGCGGTACTGGTGCAGGCGGAGAAGTACCTGCTGCCGCTGACCCGCTACCTGCACAGCCAGGTCAAGCCGTCCGAGCTACTCACCTATCCCTACAGCAGCGTCGGCTACTTCACGCGCAAGACCAAGCCGCCGG
>JBBDSI010000231.1:0-5062 GCA_040905005.1 Pseudohongiellaceae bacterium | reverse complement strand
ACTCAGAGTAAATGCAGCGAGTAAATACTCAGAGTAAACACTCGGAGTGCTTACTCTGAGTCATTTTGCAGAGTGGGCGGGTGTTGGCGTCCTGTGGCCTGGGGTTGTGGGGTTGCTCTTGCGCGCCGGGTTACTGGGTTTGGGCCAGCCACTGGTTCAGTTCGATGACATCCTGGGGAGTGAGGATGCCGGCTACTTGCTTCAGGACCAGAGAATCGAGCACGTAGCTGTAGCGGGCCTCGGCGTACTGGCGCAGGGCACGGTACAGGTTTTCGCGGGCACGCAGGACCTCGACGATGTTGCGTGTACCTACCTCGGCACCTAGCTCGGTGGCGTCAAGGGCGCTCTGGGCCGAAGTGATCGACTGCTGGCGCTGGGCGATGACCAGCACGTCGGTGTTTACCCGGCGATAGGCGTTGCGGATGCTCTGGATCAGTTGCCGCTCGGTCAGCTCCAGTGATTCCCGGGCGGCGTGGACGTTGTACTCTGCAGCCCGGCGGCGCGAGGAACGGGCGCCGCCGGCGTACAGCGGGATATTCAGGCTGAGCGACAACGAGGTGCGGTCGCTGGCGCCACCGCCGATCTCGATGCCCTGGTTGACGATGGGGGCGGTCACCTGGTGGCCCCATTGGCCCTGGAAATCGACGGTGGGCATATAATCGGCCTTGCGTGCGCGCAGGTTCTCGCGCGAAGCCTCCAGATTGTATTCAGCCGCGGCGATGGCGAGGCTGTTGTCCTCGGCCTGTTCCTCCCACTCGCTGAGGCTGCCGTCAACCTCGACAATGGGGAAGTTGTCTTCCAGCTCCTCGATGTCCGGGTGTGCCTGGCCGGTGATGGCCTCCAGCGCCTCGAAAGCGGCGCGCAGGGAGTTGCCCTGCAGAATGGTAGTATTACGGGCCAGATCATAGGCTGCCTGGGCATCATAGACGTCGGTGATGGCAACCAGCCCCACTTCCTCGCGTTGCTGGGTCTGCTCCAGCGAGCGCAGCGCCGCTTCCTCTTCCTGGATGTTGGTCTCCATCAGGTCCTGGGCGCGCAGGACGTCGAAGTAGGCACTGGCCACCCGCATGATCAGGTCCTGCTCCTGGGCCGCCAGGTTGACCGAAGCGGCCCGGTCGTTGGCACGGGCGCTTTGCAGGCTGTACCAGTTGGCCAGGTTGAACACGCTCTGTTGCAGGCTCACGCCCCAGCCGTGATTGTTGATGCCGGGACGGAAGCTGTGATCTTCCTGGATGATGGTGCGAGTCTCCCCGGTCACCGGGTCGATCACCTCGTTCACCTGGGTGTCGGTGGGACCACTGGTCAGGCGCGAGGTGCTACCGCCGAGGCCAAAGGTAGGCAGCAGAGAAGCCCGCGATTGAATGACATTTTCCCGGTTGGCCCGGTACTGGGCCTCGGCCTGGTTCAGAGTGGGGTCATTTTCCAGGGCCAGCCTGAGTACGGTAAGCAAGTCATCACCGTGGCTCGCCGGTGAGCTGAGCACACCGACCATGAGAATTCCGAAGTAATTCGCTAGACGTCGCATTATTGGTGACCTTTGTTCGGTTGGACTGGGAGATACCTGGCGTCCGCCATTGCCGCTGGCCGCTAAGATAGGGGGGCGTGAAACTCGCGGGCATTTTACACAGTGTAACGAAAAGTGACAATTGGGCGATGTTTAATCCTGGCTCCGTTCATAGCATTAAAGTGTTCACTTAGACGACAGCCGACGCCATCGCGTTACATAGTGACTGCAAATCCCGGCGCAGGTAATTTATGGGCCTTGCCAAATTCGGGCAAAATAATAGTCCAGCAATGCGCCGCCTCACCCAGGCCTTCAGGCCCCTGAAGCGAGTCAGTCACCACCCGGGCCTGCTGCGTTGACAATGCACAGTACCCTGTCGCGTGAACGCCAATGCAGACGCCTTTGCAAGTTTGCAAGAAAATCAGCTAGTTCGACACCTGTGCCGATAACGCCTATGCGAATTCAGGCAGCCCAGCTGCAAGGCAGCCGGCTGGATAGCCGTGTACCCATGCGGGAGATCCACCTGACTGCTACCGAGATGGCAACCGGCGTCGACGAAAATCCGCCGCTGAGAGTATATGACACCGCCGGGCCCCATACCGAACCGGCAGGGAAAATCGACCCAGCGTCGCCGTTATAGTCAGGTGGGTTCTACCTGGTCAAGTGCCGGGATGTTACTTGTGTGTTCTCGAATAGCTCGTACGTAAGGCTATGCTGGGCAGGCCCAGCGCTGGATATTCAGACCCAGGTAGGTAAGTAGATAAAGCAATCCGCAACAGGCACTACCCAACACGGCGGCACGAAGTGAGTCCATGGATGGACGACGCGAGGCGGAGCCGAAGCGCAAGCCCGCCAATCACAAGGAGAACCACGCTTCACCGCTGCTGATTGGCGGGCGCGGGTCAGAATATTCAGGGATGAATATTCTGACCCAGCAGGTTAATAGAAAAGGGGACGGAGGGATTAAAAATAAATCCTTCCGTCCCCTTTTTTGGAGAAGGAACACTCCCCACTTTCAGAAAAATGAAAGAAGTGAGCCCATGGATGGGCGACGCGAGCGCAGCGAAGCGCAAGCCCGCCAATCACAAGGAGAACCACGCTTCTCCGCTGCTGATTGGCGGGCGTGGGTGAGAACATTCAGGGACGAATGTTCTCACCCAGTAGGTAAAAAAGAGCCTCCAGGCAGGAGCGGGCGAGGCGTTTGCTGCGTTCCGGGGACCAGCCGTGGACCGGGTCCGGGGTGGCGGTGGTGTCCTTGAAGGGCATCTCCAGGGTCATCGCCAGGCAGTCGTGTTGGTGGGCGATCTGGGCTGTGCTCATGGTGAGGTTGGCCTCACCGGGGCGTTTCGCTGGATAGCCTTCGGCGGTCTGGAAATCCGGGTTGAGTTCGGCGAGCCGATTCTTGTAGAAGTCCAGTCGTGCCTGGTCCGCCTCGCTCCACCCGGCCAGGCCCTCGGTGCCGGCGATGAAGCAATAGGGCAGCGACTCGTCGCCATGCACGTCGAGCAGGAAATCCACACCGGTCTCGGCCATCGCCTGCTTGACCAGATACACTTCCGGTGAGGCCGCCATGGACGGCTCGGCCCATTCGCGATTGAGGTTGCGGCCTGCGGCGTTGGTACGCAGGTGACCGCGGCGACTGCCGTCCGGGTTCATGTTTGGCACCAGGTGGAACACGCAAGTCTCGAGCAGGCTGCGCGTCAGTTCGTCACCATGATCGAGTAGTGTGTCTATACAGCCCTCCATCCACCACTCGGCCATGGTCTCGCCGGGATGCTGCCGGGCAATCATCCAGATGGTCTTCTTCGCGCCGTCCCCATCGCCACTGATGCGCAGCAAGTCGAGATCCTGGCCATCCAGGGTCTGACCGAGCCGCTGCAGGCGGCAGTGAGGAGACTGCTGCGCGCGTGCCAGCAGGTCATGATGGCGCTCCATGGAGTAGGGCACGAAATAGGCGAAATAGACGGCGTCATGTTCGGGCGTGAACTCGAAGCGCAGCTCACCATCCGCCAGCCGGGTGTCGTGGCGCCGCCATTCCATGCGGTCATAGGAATACAGGACGCGGTAATCCCTGAAACCGTCCGGGTAAGCGGCTCCGGCAGCGTTAGCGATGACTATTCTACAGCGCTGCCCGCGGGCGCCGGCGAGGCGAAAATGGAACCACTGGTAGAAATCGGACTGGGCGTCCTGGCGGATGTGCAGGCGGATATCGCCGGTCTTGCCAATAGCATCGACCTCGATGTTGCCGGAGTCGAAGTGCTGTGAGATGTGCATGTTTCCTCCTTGAAATGACAGCCTGAAAAGCGCTCAGGCCAATCGAAATATGACTTGGGTAAGCACAATTTGGTATGATTGCCGCCCTTTTCCACCAGCACTTTAACCCCAGCACCTTAACTTAAGTAGCACCCTATCATGTCGACAGTCACAGAGAATCTTAACATCGCCTCCAATGAGGCGCTGATCACGCCGCAGCAACTGAAGGACGAGTTGCCCCTCGAGGGAGATGCACTGGCCGCCGTGCAGCAGTCACGGCAGACTATTTACTCCATCCTCGACCGCCAGGATCCCCGTTTGTTCGTCGTGGTCGGCCCCTGTTCCATCCATGACACGGAGGCGGCACTCGACTACGCCCGGCGCTTGAAAAAGCTGGCCGACGAGGTAGCGGATACGATCTATGTCGTCATGCGCGTCTATTTTGAGAAGCCCCGTACTTCCATCGGCTGGAAGGGGCTGATCAATGACCCCTACCTGGATGACTCCTTCAAGATCGAGGACGGCCTGCGCAAGGGGCGGCGTCTGTTGCTTGACATCGTCGCCATCGGCCTGCCCACCTCCACCGAGGCGCTGGATCCGATTTCGCCGCAATACCTGCAGGACATCATCGCCTGGTCGGCCATCGGAGCCCGTACCACGGAGTCCCAGACTCACCGCGAGATGTCTTCCGGCCTGTCATCCGCGGTCGGCTTCAAGAATGGCACCGATGGCGGCCTGATGGTGGCGATCAACGCCATGCAATCGGTCTCCAGCCCGCACCGCTTCCTCGGCATCAACGGCGAGGGCCAGGTGTCAGTTGTCACCACCAAGGGCAATCCCTATGCGCACGTGGTGTTGCGCGGCGGCTCATCCGGACCGAACTACGACACGGTGCATGTGGCCCAGGCCGAGAAGGCTCTGGTCGATGGCGGCGTCAGCAGCAACATCGTGATCGACTGCAGCCATGCCAATTCCAGTAAAGACCCAGAGGTGCAGCCCCTGGTGCTGAAGGACATCACCCACCAGATACTGGAAGGCAACAAGTCCATCATCGGCGTGATGCTGGAGAGCAACATCAACAAGGGCAACCAGCCGATCCCGGCCGACCTGTCGCAGCTCGAGTACGGCGTCTCCGTCACCGACGCCTGCATGGACTGGGAGACCACTGAGACGGCGCTGCGGGAGATGGCGAACAAGCTCAGGGATGTCCTGCCGGGACGGTGACTCCTCTTTACCTACTGGGTCAGAATATTCATCCTTGAATATTCTGACCCGCGCCCGCCAATCAGCAGCGGAGAAGCGTGG
>JBBDSI010000230.1:1973-5081 GCA_040905005.1 Pseudohongiellaceae bacterium | reverse complement strand
TTGCCTCACCCCTGGGGGCTCGATCGCGGCATCCCTGCCGCTCACGGTCCCGCGTGGACCTACCCCCTCGCAGCCTGGCAAGTACGGTGAAATTTTCAAACTGCCACTACAACGTAGTGAGCGCTGCTTCAGGATTGAAGCAGGAGAAAATACAACGCAAGGCAACTGCCCATGCTCTGTAGTGAAGTCCCTCTCTCACAACGCCTGGTGCTCTGTACTTTTGCGAGCGTTCTTTCTGACCCTGATCAGACCCCCAGGGCAGGGGATTCTACTCAGGCCCGGCACCGGCTTTAACGGCTCGGGCAATCCGTGTAGAATGCGGCGCTTCCCCGTCGCCGGTTGCGCACACTCATGGCCTACCAAACCATCGCCAATCTCATCGGAAACACACCGCTCGTGCGCCTGCAGCGCCTGCCGGGCAGCACCAGTAATACCATCCTGGCCAAGCTCGAGGGAGACAATCCCGCCGGCTCGGTCAAGGATCGTCCCGCCTTCAACATGATTCGCCAGGCCGAGCTGCGCGGCGAGATCAAGCCCGGGGACAAGCTGATCGAGGCGACGAGCGGCAACACGGGTATCGCGCTGGCCATGGTCGCCGCCGTCAAGGGCTATCGCATGACACTGATCATGCCCGACAACCTCAGCGACGAACGCAAGACGTCCATGCGCGCCTACGGCGCCGAGCTCATCCTCGTGTCGGAGAAGGAGGGCATGGAGGGAGCGCGGGATCTTGCCGAGGAGATGGCGCGCGAGGGCAAGGGCAGGGTGTTGGACCAGTTCGCCAATCAGGACAATCCCAATGCCCACTATATGCATACCGGGCCGGAGATCTGGCGTGACACAGAAGGCCGCGTCACGCACTTCATCAGTTCCATGGGCACCACCGGCACCATCATGGGTGTCTCTCGCTATCTGAAGGAACAGAATCCGGACATCGAGATCATCGGCCTGCAACCCACGGATGGGTCCCGCATTCCCGGCATTCGCCGCTGGCCACCGGAGTACCTGCCGCGCATCTTCGACCGCACCCGGGTCGACCACGTCATCGATGTGGAGCAGGCCGATGCGGAAACCACCATGCGCGCCCTGGCCCGCGAAGAGGGCATTTTCTGCGGGGTTTCCTCGGGCGGGTCGATACACGCCGCGCTGCAACTGTCGCGCGAGGTGGAGAATGCCACGATCGTAGCGATCATCTGTGACCGCGGCGACCGCTACCTGTCCACCGGTGTCTTTGCCGCCGATTGAACGGTAGAGCCCCTGGTACAAGAGTCCCTGCTACATGAGTCGCCGTTCCCGCCGCCAACGCCTTCCCGTCGAGCCGATCACGCTGCACGTCACCTCGCTGTCGCACGAGGGCCGGGGTGTCGCCAATCGCGACGGCAAGGTCTGCTTCGTTGCCGGTGCGCTACCGGGCGAGGAGGTCAGCGCCCGTTACGTCAACCGCCGCCGCCAGTTCGATGAGCTGTTGACCGAGGAGGTGCTGCAGGCCAGCGCCGAGCGGGTGACGCCACCCTGTGTCTTCGCGGGACAATGTGGCGGCTGCTCCCTGCAGCACCTGGAAACTGGCGCGCAACTGGCGTTCAAGGAATCGGTGTTGCTGGAACACCTGTCCCACCATGCCGGCCTGGAGGCGGATGCCTTCGAATTACTGCCCAGGCTGTCGGGCGCGACGGAACACTACCGCCGCAAGGCGCGCCTGGCCGTTCGCGTCGTGGCGAAGAAGGGCGGCGCACTCGTCGGCTTTCGCAAGAAACACAGTAGCTTCATCACCGACATGGATAGCTGCCGTGTGTTGGTTGCTGAAGCCTCCGACCTGATCGCGCCGCTGCGCGAGTTGATCGACGCCCTCGCTGCCAGTCGTGACATACCCCAGATCGAAGTGGCGGCAGGCGAGCGGGATGCCGACAGCGACGCACTGCAACTGGCACTGATCGTGCGCCACCTCGTGCCGCTGTTGCCGGAGGACATCGCCCTGCTCGAGGAGTTTGCCGCGCAGTGGCAAGTAGACCTGTACCTGCAGCCCGGCGGAGTCGACAGCGTACACAAACTCTACCCCGCCCACACAGAGCCGCGGCTGCAATATTTCCTGCCCGAGCACGACCTGCGCCTGCGCTTCCACCCCATGGACTTCACCCAGATCAACGGCCTTATCAATCGCCGCATCATCGACCAGGCCCTGGGGCAGTTGGCGCTGAACGACACGGACCGGGTGCTGGATCTGTTTTGCGGCCTGGGTAACTTTACCCTGCCGGCAGCACGCCAGGCGGCCAGAGTCGTCGGCGTCGAGGGTAGTGCCGAGATGGTCGCGCGGGGCCGGGAGAATGCGCAATTGAATGGGCTCGACAACATCGACTTTCATGCGGCCGACCTGACCCGGCCCATCAACGATCAGTCCTGGGCACAGCAGCCCTTCGACAAGGTGATACTCGATCCGCCGCGCTCCGGTGCGCTGGAGATCATCGAGCAGATCGCCGACCTCAACCCCGCGCGCATCGTTTACGTCTCCTGTAACCCGGTCACTCTGGCGCGGGACGCCTCGCGTCTGCTGGCGCGAGGATACAAATTGAAATCGGCCGGCGTAATGGATATGTTTCCTCACACCGCGCACGTGGAATCCATGGCCGCTTTCGAGCGCGCCTGATAGCAATACGGACCAACGAAGGGAGAGTCTGTTGCCAAACAGCGATTTTGACCAGCAATCCGCCATCGACAAGCTGACCGCCGTGATGGCGATGCTGCGCGATCAGAAATTCGGCTGTCCATGGGATCTCGAACAATCGATCCGTTCGCTGGTGCCGCATACACTCGAGGAAGTCTACGAGGTCGTCGATGCCATCGAGCGGGATGACATGGTGGAACTCGAGGATGAGCTTGGCGACCTGCTGTTCCAGGTGGTTTTCTATGCGCAACTGGCGGCGGAGGAGGGGGCCTTCTCCTTCGACGATGTCGCCGCCGCCATCACCCGCAAGCTGATCCGCCGCCACCCGCACGTGTTTCCCGATGGCGACGTGGCCCGTTTTGGGCGCAAGCCAGACATATCCTCGGCGCAGGTGGTCGTGAACTGGGAGGCGATCAAGCAACAGGAGCGTGACGAGAAGCGAGCCCGGC
>JBBDSI010000230.1:0-1873 GCA_040905005.1 Pseudohongiellaceae bacterium | reverse complement strand
ATATTGCTAGGCGCACCGGGCGCCGGAAAAGGGACACAGGCCCAGTTCATCACGGAGAAGTTCGGGATTCCCCAGATTTCCACCGGTGACATGTTGCGCGCCGCAGTCAAGGCCGGCACGGAACTGGGTCAGCAGGTCGAGGCAGTCATGACCAGTGGCCGTCTGGTTACCGACGATATCATCATCGCGCTGGTTAAGGAGCGCATTGCCGAGGACGATTGTCGTCAGGGCTTTCTGTTCGATGGCTTTCCACGCACGATTCCCCAGGCTCAGGCGCTGGTCGATGCGGATGTCGGTATTGATGTTGTCCTGGAGATCGACGTGGATGACGAGGAAATCGTCAGGCGCCTGTCGGGTCGTCGCGTCCATCTCGATTCGGGGCGCGTCTACCATGTTGACTTCAACCCACCGAAAGAAGAGGGGCTCGATGACGAGACCGGTGAAGCGCTGGTGCAGCGTGATGACGACAGGGAAGAGACTGTGCGCAAGCGTCTGTCGGTCTACCATGAGCAAACCGAACCGCTTGTGGACTTCTATAAAAAGCAGGCTGAAGACGGTGCTCCGGTAAAGGTCGTATCGGTCAACGGTGTGGCGCCGGTCGACCAGATTCGACAGGAGATACTGCAGGTTCTGACCTGATAATCCCTGCTGAAGTAACGATTAAGAGCCCGGCATTGACCGGGCTTTTTTCTGCCTGATAGTTGTGTCTATTACCCGTCTACTGATGAAAATTTGATCGACTATGATCGCTGACATGACGTCTGATTGACCGATGTGTGGTGATAAGAAACACAATTGGCAGACATTTTGCAGATTTTATTGATCTATTATTCTTAAAGTGTGATCAAAAGTAGTGCTCTTTTTCTTAAAGTTTTCTACTCTTCTAGCGAAATATGTGATTGATACCGCTGCGAAGCGGCTATTGTCTGTGGACTAATAAAAGGAATTTGTTAAACCGGATTTGTGTTCTGATTTCTGTTAGCCAGATTAGTTTTGTGATATGTTGCCGGCAAGCAGTGGATACATAACAAGGGTTAAAGTTTGAAGCGGGCAAGTTGATCACCTAGGAGAGATACCAGTATGGCTAAAGTAAAAGCTAAAAAGAGAACAGCGGCCAAAAAGAAGTCGGCAGCTAAACAATCAGTTAACAGCCCGGCTTTGAAGAAAGCGCAGGCTGCGGTGGCAAAACTCGAGAGAGAATCCAAAGCCATCTCCAAGAAGGCGCAGGTTGCACGTAAAAAGGCGGTCGCTGCGAAGAAGAAAGCTGCAAAGACCAAGACTGCAACTGCAAAGAAGGCCGCTAACCAGGCACAGACGTCTGCCCGTAAGGTAGCCGCCAGGGTCGCGAGCACCAACGCCAAGATCAGAACGGCCAGGGCGAAGGCCAGGGCTGCCGAGGCAGCCGCGAAGGCCAAGGCCAGGAAAGCGGCCGATGCCAGGAAGGCCGAGGCGGATCTGAAGAAGGCGGTTGACGCTTTCACGGCAAACTGGAAGAAGAAGCGGGCCAAGGACGAGGCCGCGAAGGCTGCCAAGCAGGCACGCCGGGAGGCCATAAAGGCGCGTAAAGCAGCGAAGAAGGCGGCTCAGAAGGAACGCGCCGCAGCCAAGAAAGCCGCTGCCAAGGCCAAGGCCGCCGCCAAAAAGAAAGCCACCAGGAAGAAAACCACCAGGAAGAAGACGGCGAAGAAGAAATCTACTGCCAAGAAGCGACCGGTGAAGAAGAAGGCGGCCAAGAAGAAGGCAGCCAAGAAGAAGTCCACCGTGAAGCGTCGGGCCGCCGCCAAGAAAGCTTCACCGAAGAAAGTCGTCAAGCGCAAGGCCGCCAAGAAGAAGGTAGCCAAGAAGAAGGTAGCCAAGAAGAAGGTAGCCAAGA
>JBBDSI010000229.1:0-5095 GCA_040905005.1 Pseudohongiellaceae bacterium | reverse complement strand
GGGGTCGGTATGAGTCAGACCAGGAACACGTCTTTCGCGTCTAAAAGCCCGGACATGACACCGGTCGAGCGGCGGGCGTTTGCCCGGCAGCAGGTAGAGATGCTGTTCCAGCAGCTGCCGCTGATCCTGCTGGCCGACATCATCGCCGGCGGCTTTCTCTTCGCGGTCTTCCTCTCCGCCTCGGACAGGCCCCAGCCGCTGTTCTGGGTATCGGTGCTGGTCATCATCACGGTGATCCGGGCCTTCCTGGCGCGGGAATGCCGCGAGCGTCTGGCCCAGGCCACTGACATTACTCCCTACCGCCATTTTCTGATCGGCGGCGCGCTGCTCTCCGGCATCATCTGGGGCAACGCCTGGTTGCTGTTGCCGACCAACCCCGAGTTCATCCAGATAACCCTGGTCAGCGTGTGGCTGGCCGGCATGATTGCCGGGGCAGCCACCACCATGACGATGATCCGGCCTGTCTTTCTGGCTTTCACCGTTACCGCGGGCGCCTGTTTCATTACCTACCTGTTGCTGGCCGTGGAGGAAAACAGCCTCGTGCTGGCAGGTGCCTACGCCATGTACATCGGCTTCATCCTGCCCATCGCCTACCGCATCAGTCGGGAATTCAATCAGACAATTCAGTTGCAGATTCGCAATGCCGAGCTGAGCAGGACGCTGGACGAGGACGCGCGACGCCTGCAGGACAAGGAGCAGGAACTCGCTATCCAGATGGAGCGGGGAGACCTCCTGCAAACAGAGAAGGATTCGGCGACGGAGAAACTGCGTTTTGCCGCGGAAGAAAAGGCGCTACTTTTGGACGCCATCGGCGAGGGAGTTTTCGGTCTCGACAACCAGGGCTACATCACCTTTACCAATACCTCCGCCCTGCACATGCTGCGCTGCACCGAGGCGGACTTTCTCCATGAGAGCGTCATGCAGTTCATCATCGCCGATGAAATGGTTCCGCAGCAGGACGAGTCCTATCGGGCCATTGCAGACTGTTTTCGCAATGGCAGCCCTGTGCACAACATTGAGGCGATTCTCACGGGCAAAGATGAACTGAAGGTGCCGGTCCGGCTGTCCTGTACACCGATTGAGGAGAATGGCGGTAGCGTCGGCGCGGTGATGAGCTTTGCGGATGTCTCCGAGCAGAAAGACATGGAAGCGATGCTACTGCAATCGCAAAAAATGGAAGCCATTGGCAGGCTTACCGGTGGCGTCGCCCATGATTTCAACAATCTGCTGACCGTCATCCTCGGCAATCTTCAATTTCTCAAGCGCCAGCTGGGCGCCAACGAGCAGGCCCTGATCCTCATAGAGAAGGTAATCGATGCCGCCAGGAGCGGCGGCGACCTCAACAATCGCCTTCTCAGTTTCTCCCGCGAGCAGACGCTGGACAAGGAGGTCATTCTCATCGACGAACTGTTCGACGAGATGCGCATCTTCCTGGTCCGTCTATTGGGAGAAAACATTGACCTGGACATCCAGGTGAGTGACCAGGACTGCACCGTGATCGCCGATCGCACCCAACTGCAGAATGCCCTGTTGAATCTTTGCGTTAACGCGCGCGATGCCATGCCGGAGGGCGGCCGCCTGACTATCGCCGCGCGCACACTGAACCTGCCCCGCTCCTTCATTCAAGGGGATCAGAGTCGAGGCGAGGCGGACTATGTCGAGGTCAGCGTCACCGACAACGGTACCGGCATTCCGCAGACCATCCTCAAGCACATCTTCGAGCCGTTCTTTTCCACCAAGTCGAAGGACCGTGGCAGCGGCCTCGGACTCGCGACCGTCTACGGCTTCATCCGCCAGTCCGGCGGCAATATCACCGTCGACAGCCGCGAAGGCGAGTGGACCCGATTCCGCATCTATCTGCCGCGCGCGGATACCATCGCCAGGAAGACGCAGCGACCCAGCGCGAAACCACTTGCCAGCACGCAGCGATTCGAGGGCACGGTACTGGTGGTGGAAGACGACCCCGGCGTCAGAGAGGTCGCCGTGGCGACACTGATCGAAGCCGGGTTTGAGGTAATAGCCGCAACAGACGGCCAGGACGGCCTGGACAAGTTCGCCAGCAACCCGCAGATCAGACTCGTCTTCTCCGACGTCATCATGCCCGGCGGCATCAATGGCATCGAGATGGCGGAGTCCCTGCTCAAGCAGAAGCCCACGCTGCCCGTTATTCTCGCCACCGGCTACACCGACAGGGCATTGAAGGATCGGATCATGGAGTTTAGCAACGTGATATTCCTCTCCAAGCCCTATGACACGGAAGAGCTGCCGGGAATCATCCAGTCCATGATGATGCGCCGGGTCTCCTGAACTTCATTGCAGGCTGCTATCATAGCCGCCAGGTATCGCGACAGGAAACAATAGCGAGTGCGCAAAATAATTCACTGTGACTGTGATTGCTTCTATGCATCCATAGAAATACGCGACAACCCCGGACTCGAGGGCAAGCCGGTCGCGGTCGGCGGCTCACCCCGGCGCCGCGGCGTCATCGCTACGTGCAACTATGTCGCACGCCAGCAGGGTATCCATTCCGCGATGGCCTCGGTTACGGCCAGGCAGCGTTGCCCGGAGCTGATCATCGTCAGGCCGGACATGGAGAAGTACAGGGTCGCCTCACGGCAGATGCATGACATCTTCAGGCGCTATACCGATTTGATAGAACCCTTGTCGCTGGACGAGGCCTATCTCGACGTCTCGGCCAGTCAGGCATTCCAGGGGAGCGCCACGCGTATCGCCCGGACCATCAGGGACGAAGTTCGCGCACACATAGGCATCACGCTCTCCGCCGGCATCGCGCCAAACAAGTTTCTCGCCAAGATCGCCAGCGACTGGAACAAGCCCGATGGTCAATTCGTCATCGAGCCCGAGGCAGTGGAGGCCTTCGTTGCCGCTCTGCCGGTGGCTAAACTGCACGGCGTGGGCAAGGTCACGGCGGCGCGCATGAAGCGCATGGGCATCGAACGCTGCGCCGACCTGCGCGCCATTCCCGAGAGTGATCTGCGCCAGCATTTCGGCAGTTTCGGCGAACGACTGCGTCAGCTCGCCAACGGCATCGATGAACGCCCGGTGATGACCGATCGTATCCGCAAGTCCGTTAGCGTGGAGAACACCTATGCAAACGACCTGCCTGACCTTGCAGCCTGTCTCGAGGCCCTACCCGGCCTCGGCGAGCAGCTCCAGCGCCGGCTCGACAGCGTCGACGAGCACTACCTGGTTCAAAAGCAATTTGTGAAAATCAAGTTCCATGATTTCAACCAGACCACCGTGGAGATGATCGCCTCCGAGCCGAGCATGGAAAACTTCCGTACCCTGTGCGAACAGGGTTATCAGCGCCGGAAGATCCCGGTGCGTCTGCTCGGAGTTGGCGTGAGGGTATTGCCGCGCACGGCAGTCCCGGAACAGACTCCACCGCGCACTATCCAGTTACCCCTGGAACTGGAGGCCTTTTGAGCCGGTATAGACCGCCGCAACAGCCCGGCGCCAAATACATCACCGTCGAGGGCCAGCAGGCCATGAAAGCGGAACTGCATCAGCTCTGGAAGGTGGAACGGCCACAGGTGACGCAATCGGTGTCGGATGCGGCCGCATTGGGTGACCGCTCCGAAAATGCCGAATATATCTATGGCAAGAAGCGCCTTAGGGAGATCGATCGCCGCGTTCGCTACCTGAGCAAGCGACTGGAGGAAGTGACGGTGGTGCGGGAAGTGCCGCAAGAGACCGGACAGATCTTCTTCGGCGCCTGGGTGACCCTGGAAGATGATGGCGGAGAGGCTCACCGTTATCGACTGGTAGGCCCCGATGAAATCGACCCACGGCGTGGCTACATCAGCATCGATTCACCGCTGGCCAGGGCGCTACTGCGCAAGCGAGTGGAAGACGAGGTTACGATCGAATCGCCGCGCGGCACCAGCACCTACTGCGTGATCGCCATTGACTACGAGCTCTGAACAGGCGGGCAATCGCCACGTCACCGTCATCGCGGTGCCGCAGGCCCTGGGCTCGACCGTGACCATTCCGCTGGAGATGCTGAGCGCTGCGAACGATATCGCGCGCGCCGGGCACAGGGATCGTCTGCTGATGAACATCGAACTGGCGGGCATGGATGCCGATGAGGTGATCCTGGCGGGCGGCCTGCGACTTCGCTGCGAACGTCGCCTGGCGGATATTCACAGGACCGATCTCGTTATCGTTCCCGGGTTGTGGGGAAATCCCCGGGCCGCGGTTCGTCGCTATCCGGAACTGGTTTGTTGGCTCGGCGAACGAATCAGGGCCGGCAGCACGGTATGCGCCATCACCACCGGCAGTCACTTCGTCGCGGCCACCGGATTACTCGACGGTCGCCAGGCGACTACTCACTGGCGATTCTTCGCGCAGTTTCAGTCGCTCTACCCGCGCGTGAAGTTGCAGCGGCGTCGCTTCATGACACAATCGGGCAGCCTCTACTGTACCGGCAGTGTCAATGCGGCACGCGACATCATGCTGCATTTCATCGCCCGCTTCTATGATGAGGCAGTCACCAGTCAGGTGGCGCAGCATTTTACCCACGAGCTCAAGCGATCCTACGAATCGATGCTGCTGGATGAGGACCAGCGCCGCACCCACCATGACGAGACGATCATCAAGGCGCAGGAATGGTTACAGGACAACTACTCCCAGCCCGTGCGGATCAATGAACTGGCCAGGCGATTTCGTCTCAGCGTGCGCTCGCTCAATCGGCGCTTCAAGTCCGCGACAAACAGCACGCCCCTGCAATTCCTGCAGGATGTACGAATCAACCATGCCAAGGATCTGTTGAAGCAAAGCAACCTGGTCGTGGCGGAAGTGGCGGATCGGGTCGGCTATCAGGACAG
This sequence comes from Pseudohongiellaceae bacterium, assembly GCA_040905005.1. Lineage (GTDB taxonomy): Bacteria > Pseudomonadota > Gammaproteobacteria > Pseudomonadales > Pseudohongiellaceae > UBA9145. The sequence goes on along the minus strand of JBBDSI010000229.1, from coordinate 248 downwards.
CAGTTATTTCACCGGATTGTTCAAGAAGCTCAATGCGGTGACGCCGAACGAATATCGACGGCTGGTGCGCAACAAGCTGTTCGTCGCGGAGAGCGAAGAATCCGGCCGGCGCTGACACCGGCCGGTCCTGTCATGGCTAGTGGGCCATGCGCAAAATTCGGTAACTGTTCGCTGTGCCAGAGCGTTCAGCTCTGCGTTGGGAAAGCTTGAAATAGCACCACTATTCCCGCGCTTTCCCGCCTTGATCT
>JBBDSI010000228.1:0-5126 GCA_040905005.1 Pseudohongiellaceae bacterium | reverse complement strand
CCGCTGAATGGCCGGCGCGGGTCGTAAAAATTCAGGGATGAATTTTTCGACCCAGCAGGTAAATAGCAAAAAGCAATAAAAAAGCCCGCCTGGTAACAGGCGGGCTTTTTTGATTGCTTCGTGGTGGATGTTATTTCACGGGTCGCACGTAGCGCTTGATGCCGCCAACCGGGCCCACTTCCGCACCGAAGATGTTGCCGTGCTTGTCGGCCACCACGCCTTCGGCGGTGCAGGTGCCACGGCAGTCGGGCATCGGGTCGGGAATAAGGAACTCGACCTCACCGGTGATCGCGCTGCCCACGCGGATGCCGCGCAGCCAGTCGCCGTGATCAGGACTGACAGAACCGGATTCGGAATCCGCCGCGTAGAGCACATCATGCTCATCGATGAAGACACCGCTGTTGCGGCTCCACTGGTACCAGGTATCCAGGAGATTACCTTCCTGATCGAAGATCTGGATGCGATCGTTGCCACGGTCGGCGACGAACAGGCGCCCCCTGGAATCCATCGCCAGGCCGTGTGGCTGACGGAACTGGCCCGGGCCCATGCCCCATTCACCGAAAGAGAACAGGTGGTTGCCCTCGGCATCGAACTTGTGCACGCGGTTGGGGGTGCCTTCGGCGCTGGAGTGGCCTTCGCCGACGAAGATCGAACCGTCGGGAGCCACCAGCACGTCGTTGGGCGTGTAGAAGTATTCCTCATCGCGACCGCCGCCCTTGCGACCCAGAGACATCAGATGTACCCCGGTGGGGCTGAACTTGTGCACCTGGTGCCCGTAGGGCTCGCCCTCATAGTCGGAGTACTGGTCGGTGCCACGGGCATCGGCGATCCAGACATTGCCCTCATGGTCGACCTCGATGCCATGGGGCCAGGTGATATAACCGGCGCCGAAACTGCGCACCAGGTTGCCGTCCTTGTCGAACAGCATGACGGGATTCACGTCATCGTTGATGATGCAGGCATTGGCGTTGCCACCACAGCGCTCGGCTGCCCAGATGCTCTCACCGTCGGGATGAATATCGACGGTACTGGAGGAACCCCACTCGCGCCCGGCCGGCAGCTTGAGGAAGCCGGATTGGGTGATGTAGGGGTTGGGCAGGTCATTGGTGGGAGGCATGTCAGCCTGGGCGAAGGCCAGTGCGGGCGCCATACAAAGCGCGACACAGGCCGACTTGAAGATCTTCTTGTTAGTCATGGCTTACTCTCGTTACTGAAAAAACGGCTTTCAAGCATAAACCACGGTCCCGGGCAATTCAATGACACCTGGGGCGTCGCAGCAGCATCCTGACGCTGGCGATTGCCGCTCTGGCTAACGGCCGTAGGTTTTGTGCCCGTGTTTCTGCACCTCCACGAGGGGCGCATCACTGAGCCCGGGAACTGGGGGGATAGGCGCTGGCGACGATGTACAAAGCGCCAGATGCTCCATTTTGCAGCCGGCCGATGTCCCGGCCATAGAACGTATGCCGGATCCTGTCTGCTGCGAGCGCATAGGTGGAGTTCAGCACGGTCTGTAGCCCACGCCAGTATCTGACTCACAGGCTGGTGCTGACGATAATCATGACATTGGGGCCCGGCAACAGGATGATGCCGGTGGCGAGCAAGGCGAATGCCAGTAGTTGGGATGCTTCCATAACCGCAGAACCTCAGTCCCGTGCGGACACCAGGATGCCGAACTGGTTGATCTCCACCAGTACGTTTGCCATGTCGGTGATGTCGATGGGGGCGCGATCGGAGATATCGTGTTCGGCAAAGACGTAGACCCTGACGGCGTCGTCACGCCGCTCCGGCAGGCTCATCATCTCCGAATCGAAGCCCTGCGGGATGAACACGCTGCGCAGGTCGATGCGGTCGCCGGCCGTCTCCATAAAGGCTTCCTTGCCCGAGAACCAGTCCGACTTGGTCGCCGGGACCTCAGCCACAAGCTCCTGATCGTAAATGAAGAGAACATCGATACCGCTGATAAGGATGGCGTTGTAATCCAGGCGTGTCTGCACGAAGACCGAGTTCACCTCGGCCGCGCCGGCGGGCAGGCCCAGGAGCAGGGCCAGGGCCAGGGCGGCGAAGGAGCACGCGAAGTGGGGGATTCGTTTCATGGCAAGCGATGAGTCAAGGCGCTACGCGGATGCCCCGGGATGATCCCGGGATGATTCCCGAAGTTAACGGTGTATACATGGGTGCTCCTGCGTCTTGCGCCGAAGATCCTGGAGACCTGCTCAATCATACTGAGTTCTCTTACTCAACTCTCTTACTCAACTCTCTCACTCAACTCTGCGCCAAGAAAAAGGCCGGTCCGGGGAAGCCCCGGCCGGCCCTGTGATCGCGAGTGCGAAGTCTTATTCTTCGGTGGCTACCGTGCCGGTGTCCGACCTTGGCGAGCCGTCGCCGTTGAAGCCCATGACCTCATAGCGGCGCCAGCCGGCGAGAATGCCCATCAGGCCGTGGTTGCCCTCGTGGCAGGCATATTCGAATACCGGGTCGGCTGAGCGGCGCAGCGGCAGCCGGGCGGACCAGGATTCGTCCCAGGACAGCGGGTCCGTCACGGTGAAGTCGTAGCCCAGTGTGTTCTCGTCCAGCCAGGTGATGCGTTCGACGACCTCGGCCTGGTCGGACATGCCGCGCAGGTTGTAGTCGTGATACCAGTTTCGGGTGTGGATCACCAGGGTATCGCCGTCCCAGTAGCCGACGGAGTCGCCTTCCCATTTTAGCTGCCTGGTATGGTGCTCGCTGTCCAGGCGGATGATGCGGGCTGAATGCACCATCTCGTTGAGGATCATGATGTGATCCTCGGTCTGTACGATCTGCATGTTGTTGTTGTAGGAGCCGGGGATCATCGGCGGTCCGCCGACAAAGCCGGTGATGCAGCGGTCGACAGTGGTGCGGCCCTCGGGGCCGGCGCTCTCGAAGACCATCTGCTGGTACTCGGCGCGGCGTTCTTGGCCGGCCTCGTTGAGTGATGGTACGCGCCCGTTAGGCGGATCGTAAATGAGTGAGGTGCGGCGACTCTCGATGGTCTCGCTGCCACGCTCATACCAGAATTCGTTATAGGAGATCACGCCGGGGGGATAGCCGGCGCCACCCACGGAGTCGATGATCAGGTCGCGATTCTGCCGCTGATTCTCATAGGCCTCCCACTCTTCCGCTTCTTCGGGAGTGAGCACTTCCTTGTCGGCTAGCTCCGGCGGGCGCTGTAGCGGAGTGATGGTGCGAAAGGTGTAGGTCCCCTGGAGATCCGGGTGGCCGTGTACGGTCCGCGGTATATCTCCCGATTGGGCCAGCAGGGTCGGCATGGCCAGCAGACTCAACAGGGTCAGGCAGGGTTTCAGGGTGCGAGTAATCATGGTGACCTCCAACTGTTCTTGCTCTAATACGAGGACTTCTCTGCATTGAGCAGCGGGTCCCCGGGCAGGCACAAAGCGCTAATACGAGGCAGGCGCCACGTGCTGGGCGAGTGCGTAAGTTACCGAAACTACGCCTGTTTCGGGGAATTTTCAAGCGCCGCGATGTTCGCCAGGGTGCCCCTTGCGGCAAATTGAATTGGCCCGGGAGCTGGGCTATGCTTCCCGACCACCCGAACCAGGGCCTTCAGGCCGAGGCAGCGGCAGTATGGCGACGGCAGCCAGGCGCAAGCACAACAATCAGCAATCCACACGCTCATCCAGCCCCGAAGCCGGCATGAAGCGCGGACCCTTCGCGCTGCCGCTGGTCATGACCGGGGCCCTCTTGTTGCTGTCGTTTCTGCCACGGATCCAGGACAACCGCATCCTGCTGGTGTCTTTCTATGGCGCGGCGGCGGGGCTGCTGCTGTGGCAGGGGTTGCAGTTCCTGCAGGCCCGGCGCCGCGGCGAGTTCTACGGCTTCACCATCCTGCTGCGGCCGCAGCATTACGTGCAGGCGATGGTGCAGATGAGTGTGTATCTGTACTGGGGCTACTTCTGGCGTCCGGTCTACGAGCACGCCTCGCTGATCCTGGCGCAGATCCTGTTTGCCTACGCTTTTGACATGCTGTTGTCCTGGTCCCGGCGCCGCGACTACACCCTCGGCTTCGGACCGGTGCCGATCATTCTCAGCATCAATCTGTTCCTGTGGTTCCGGGACGACTGGTTCTATATGCAGTTCCTGATGATCGCCCTGGGCTTTCTGGGCAAGGAATACATTCGCTGGCAGCGCGAGGATCGCAACGTCCATATCTTCAATCCCTCGGCATTCGCGCTCGGGCTCTTCTCCCTCGTGCTGCTCAGCACCGGCACCACCGATCTGACCTGGGGCCAGGAGATCGCCTCTACCCTGACCCTGGCGCCAAACATCTACACCTTCCTGTTCCTGGCCGGGCTGGTCGTGATGTACTTCTTCTCCATCACCCTGGTGGCCGGCATGGCGGCGATCACCCTGCTCGGTTTCAGCGCCCTGTATTCCGCCAGCACCGGCGTGCCCTATTTTCTCGACTCCGAGATTCCCGCGGCGGTGTTCCTGGGCTTGCACCTGCTGATCACCGACCCCTCGACCTCTCCGCGCACGCCGCTGGGCAAGCTGTTCTTCGGCGTCCTCTATGGTGTCGGCGTCTTCGCGTTGTATATGCTGCTCGGCGCCCTCGGTACCCCGACGTTCTATGACAAGCTGCTCTGCGTGCCGCTGCTGAATCTCAGCGTGATCGCGATCGACAGGGCCGTGCGTTCCATAGACTCCGAAGACTGGACCAATGTCTGGCGCAACAACTGGCTCGGCGGTCGTGCCAACCTGGCGCACATGGCGGTGTGGGTGCTGCTATTCGCCGGTATCAGCCTGTTGGGCAAGATGGACGGGCGTCACACCGGTGACAGCCTGCCCTTCTGGGAACAGGCCTGTGCCGAGGGGCGCAGCAATGCCTGTGCGCGCCTGGTCCAGTTACAGCAGACCTATTGCAACGACAGCGCTGGCTGGGCCTGCAACGAGCTCGGCGCCCACTATCGCCGCGGTGAGATAGTCGCCGCTAATCGAGAGCTGTCCATGGCCTGGTTCGGCCGTGCCTGTGAGCTCAGGTTTCAGCCCGGCTGTGTCAACCTGCTGGAGCAGGAAAGCATCGCCCGTGCCGACCCGAGAGAACTGGACCTCAGGCTCATGCTCCGCGAGGGAGGCCGCAACCTCATGGA
>JBBDSI010000227.1:0-5139 GCA_040905005.1 Pseudohongiellaceae bacterium | reverse complement strand
TTACAGTGAAATCCACCTCGGCCTTCTGTGCGATGCAGTACGGAACCCTCTTGCCGGATGGGTCATGATGCAGGATTGGCCCGTTCGCGCGTGACCGCGTCGAACGACCACACCCAGCGCACAAAGGAGCACTACCATTGGACCTGTTACGCATCATCATAGCTATCTTGCTGCCGCCGCTTGGCGTCTTCCTGCAGGAAGGCATAGGCAAGCATTTCTGGATTAACATATTGCTCACGCTGCTCGGCTATATTCCCGGCATCGTGCACGCCGTCTGGATCATCGCCAGGCGATGAATACTGCGCTGGCGTCATCGCGCCGCGATGCCGCCACTGAGACGCCGTCTGCCCGGGCGCGATCGCGCGTACACCGGATCGCGTGGCTGATGGACAGATCGGTTCGTCTACCCGGCGGTTTCCGCATCGGGGTCGACGGGCTGGTCGGGCTGGTACCGGTGGTCGGCGATTTCGCCGGCGCCGGGGCGTCGTTCTACATCGTCACGCAGGCTGCCCGTGCGGGCGTATCCAGAGGCGTGCTCGCGCGCATGGTGCTGAACGTCGGACTGGATGCAGTGGTCGGTTCCATCCCGTTGCTCGGGGACGTGTTCGATGTCGCCTTCAAGGCGAATATGCGCAACGCCAGGCTGATGGATAGGTACCTTGATAAAAATACCCCGCCCGATAGTGCAGACAAATCCGTCCTGACGGTACCGTGAGCTTCTATTAGCGGGGTTGATGCTCCAGCGCGTCGATTAACTCGGCTTTGGACATCGCGCTGCGTCCGGCGACGTTCAGCGACTGCGCCATTTCATAGAGCTCCGCCTTGGTTGTCGACTCAAGCTGGCCGACTCGGACACTGGTACGCTTGCCGGGGCTGCGCGCAGGACCCACTCGCTCGCGTAACTTGCCCCGCAGTCGTTCTCTCAACACCTCCATCAGGTCTACCACGTTCGTCGAGCTTTCCTCGACTTCCCCGGCATCTGCACTGGCCGCCACGACATCGGTGCCCGATCGTAATTTCTTCTCGGCGAGTTTGACGATGCGGGCGCTGCGCTGATCCTCGAGCTCGGCGCGATCCAGTGTCTTCGCTTGCAGTGCCTTGATGGCTTTCGCGAATTGAGCCACTGTCTCGCTATCTGCCGAAACCCTTTTTGGTAATCCTATCGCCTCCGGGCTGCGGACTTCGTCGGCGAAACGCAGCGTCTCCGCGCGCAGGATCCCGCGCTCCGCAATAATCGCACACAGATATTCCTTGCCCCGCATCACGAACGTCGCAATGCCGGCGCGCTCTTCCTGCGCCAGAGTCTCGGCGAGCAGGCGATAGGCCTTGGTGGTGCCCCCATCGGGTACCAGAAAGTAGGCCCGTTCGAAATAGAGTGGACTCAGCGCGTGTAAATCAACGAATTGTGCGAGATCTATTTCGCGGGACTTTTCCGGATCGAGCGCGTCCAGCTCATCATCTTCGACGGGAACGAAGCGATCCTTTTCGAATTCATAGCCACGCACGAGGTCTTCGGCTTCGAGTGCGTTGCTGTCGTCCTCCCCGAAGAATCGGCGTTTGAGGAAGTTGCCTTCCGCATCGACCATGCGCAGGCGTAATGTAGTGCCACGGGTAGCCGGGAAAAGACTCACGGGTACGCTCACGAGGCCAAAGGTTACGACTCCCGACCAGAACGGCTTCAGGATTTCGCTCTCTTCAGTAGATTCCTGGACTGTTTTCTTTGCCATAGTGTTATCTCACGCGCGCTTGCGCACAGCCTTCAGGCTCGCCTGCAAGGCGCCCCCCAGGTCGTCGCTGGGTTTCTTCTTCGATGCCTTGACGAGCTTGAGGCGCGGTCCTCCCTTAGCCTTCGCCTCGACCGTCTTCAGCACGCGCTCGCGATACTCATCGTGAAAGTCGGACAGGTCCAGTTCCGCTGCCAGCATGCCAAGCAACTGCCGCGCCATGTCAAGCTCCTTCGGGTTCAGCGCCGCGCCGCCGGGCGCCTTGAGGTTTTCCGCGGCAACGACTTCGTCAGTGTGCTTCAGCGACATCAGTACCGGATAACCTTCATGCAGGCGCAGCGCGCCCATATAGCGCTTGCCTCGCATCACCCAGCGCGCCAGGCCCTCCAATGAACTTTTCTCGATGGCTTCGGCAAACGCGAAGTAGGCCGCGCTATCGCCGTCGGGCCCGAGGTAGTAGGGCCTGTCGTACCAGCGGTGATCGATCTGCTCGGCGAGCAGGAAGGCAATGATGTCGATGTCGCGCGATGGTTCGGGATCCAGCGCGGCGAGCTCGGAGGTCTCGAGGATGGCCCGGTCGCCATTGTCCGCCACATAGGCTCGGCGCGCTTCGGCGTGCGGCACGATCTCGCCGGTTTCCGGGTTGACCATGGCCCCGTGGACAGGGCGTTTATCCTTGCGGCTGAGGATGCGGAAATGAATGTTCCGATCCTCGATGGCGGAATAGAGCTTTACAGGTACCTGCAAGCTGCCGCACTGAATGACCGCTTTCCACATCGCGCGTGCTGCCATCATAATTCTCCCGAGTTAGCGTGACACGCGGGGCAGCGGGGATCGCTGCCAATACTGACGACTACGCAGACGCTACAGACGATGACGTCGCAGCCACTGCAGTAGAGCATCGCTTCGAAGTGATGTGGCTGCTCGCAATAAGGACAGAGCGCTGGCCCTGGTTCCATCCACCAACCGGCGGCTGTACCGGGAGCGTCGTCCTTTTTGAGCGTAGTCATAACCCGACCGCCTTGCGCATGCGGGACGTGATCGCGACGCGGGCATCGTAGAAATCTTCCCACGGATCCTCCCTGAGAGCGCCGAGGCGCCGGCGCAAGTTGGCGACCGTATAGCGATCCGGACGCAGCGATGACTTCAGTTCATCCCAGCGTATCGGGACCGCCACCGGCGCCCCCGGCCTGGCTCGGGTTGAATAACTGGCGACCGCGGTGGCTCCCCGCCCATTGCGCAGATAGTCGATGAAGATCTTGTCGCGACGCTGCGCCTTGGGAAGTTTGGTGGTGAGGCGGGACGGCGCGTCGGCCGCATGCCGTTCGGACACGGCCCTGGCGAAGGCTTTGACGCCGTCCCAGTCCGTCGTCGGACGCAGCGGTACGACCACATGCAGGCCCTTGCCGCCTGTCGTGCGCAAGAAGGGTCTGAAGCCGAGCCCTTCGAGTCGATCGCGCAGCTCTCTGGTGACCTTGAGTATGTCCTGCCACTGCACGCCCGGCGAGGGATCGAGATCGAACACCATCAGGTCCGGGTGTTCCGTATCCGTGATCAGGCTGCCGAACGGGTGAAACTCGAGCACTCCCGACTGCACCAGTGCGATGACATGGGCGATCGACTGCACATAGGCATAGGGCTTGACGCCCTTGCTCTGACGAAAACCCTGTCGCGGCACGTTGCGCGCCTGGTTCTTGAGTAGATGCTTCTGAAAGAAGCATTCCTTCTGGCTCCCGTCCGGGCATCGCACCAGAGAGAGCAGACGATTAGCGAGCATTGGCAGCAACCAGTCCTGGATGTCCGCGTAGAAGTGGGCTATGTCGAGCTTGGTGAGGCCGAGGTCCGGATAGACGATGCGCTCCGGATGGGTGATGCGGATACCCTCGACCACATCGCCGCCCTGCGCACGAGCCGAAGCACGGGGCGTAGCAGGGGGCGAGATAGAGGGTGTAACAGGAGCTGACGCCCTGGAAGTGGCTACGGGCATAACAACCTCTTTCGACTTGCGGTCTTCGCGCACACCGCGAAACGTTGGATGCCGCAGACGCCCCTCTCGCGTTCTTTCGCTGAAAGCGACGTCGACGACGAGTTGGGGCTCGACCCAGGTCACACTGCGTGCATCGGGCACAGACTCTGCGAAGGGCGATTCCGGCTGGCTGGCTTTGCGAAGAACAGTATGCAAACTCTCTAGCTGCTTTGAGCTAAATCCGGTGCCGACGCGCCCCTGGTAGCGAAACGCGGCGCCATCCCAACTGCCAAGCAACAGGGAGCCAAATCCCTTGCGCGAGCCGGACGGTCGGGTAAATCCGCCGACAACGAATTCGCCGTCCTGTGAGCATTTGATTTTAAGCCAGGCCTTGCTGCGCCGGCGGTTGTAGCGCGCATCGGCGCGCTTCGCGATGGTGCCCTCCAGGCCGAGCTCGCAGGCCTGTGCGAAGAATTCCCGTCCATGTCCCGCGACGTGATCGGAGAATCGTAGCGCTGATCCCGTGCCCCCAAGGCCGCTTTGTTGGAGGAGTCGACGCAACGCAGTCTTGCGCTCGAGGAGCGTTGCCGCCGTCAGATCGAAGCCGTCCAGATACATGAGGTCGAATAGCTGCAAGACCAGGGAGCCGGTCTCTTTCGAACTGATCAGATCCTGCAGTTTACCGAAGCTGGTCGCTCCTCCAGGCCCCATCGCGACCATCTCGCCGTCGAGGATGGCATCATTTACGGCGAGTTCTCCGAGTTGTTGCGCCTGCGCCGCGAAGCGTCCAGTCCAATTGTGGCCGTTGCGTGAGAGCAAGCGGACTTTGCCCTTGTCGACATGCACGATCATCCGGTAACCGTCGAACTTGATCTCGTGTATCCAGTCGTCGCCGTCTGGCGCTACCTCCGTCACCGTCGCGAGCTGAGGTGCGAAGCTTGCGGGTAAGGGACGGCGGCGGGCACCGGGAATGTCGGCAGGCGTTAACGGGTCGCCGTCAGTCGTCGCCATCGCGGACCGGTCGAAGGCGGCACCGCTGGCGATTTCTTTCATGTTTCTACCGCTGTGGATACTGCGGTCGTGCGCCTGCGCAGCACTGACGTCCTGGGTGCCGCGCTTGATCAGTAGCCAGTTGCTTGCCGGCCTGCCCGACCTGCCGCCGGTGCGCACCAGTGTCCACGCCCCCTTCAACTTGCTGCCATCGAGGGTAAAGTCGATGCGATCGGCATCGTGCTTGCCGGTCACAACCCAGCTGCCCGCATCCCAGAGCATCACAGTGCCGCCGCCATACTGGCCCTTGGGAATCGTGCCTTCGAAAGTACCGTATTCGAGGGGATGGTCCTCGACCTCGACCGCCAATCGCTTCTCGCCGCGTTCCATGCTCGGGCCCTTGGGTAGCGCCCAGCTGCGCAGAACGCCCTGTTCCTCGAGGCGGAGATCATAATGCAG
>JBBDSI010000226.1:20172-29701 GCA_040905005.1 Pseudohongiellaceae bacterium | reverse complement strand
AGGTAAAAAGCAGCTAGTTCGGCGCCGACATGATCATGTTGTGCTGCATGCCCATGGCTTCGCGGGAGCGGTTGCGCTCGGAGCCCATGAGCTGGCCGATGGCCGGGCCGCCCTGGTTGTAGATGCCGCCGCGCAGGGCCGACAGCAGATAGTTCATGTCGTCCGCGGCGGTGCCTTCGGAGGTGAACTGTTCCACCTTCTCCAGGATCGCCTGCTCGCGAGTGTCCGCGTCCAGGTCGGGATAAGCGATGATGTCGGCGATGGCGGCTTCCAGCATGTTCAGGTTGTCGACGATGATCGAGGCCTGGGGTGACATGGTGTACAGAGTCGGCGAAATGGCCGGCACCGTGGGCATCTCTACCGGTGGCGGGAACATGCTCATGCCGGTGTCCGAACCCAGCTTGTTGTTGTAGCGCTCCAGGGTGATGACGACGCGACCGGCGAACTGGGGATCCACCTGGCCCAGGATAATGGCCTCCATGGAGGCCAGCTTCAGCCACTGATTGGACCAGAGCAGGCCGCTGATGCGGGGATAGGCGGCCTGCAGGCCACCCGCGTATTCGTGTTCGAGGTACAGCGCCGCCGGCTTGGGCCGCACGGAGATGGCGTGCATCTCATCGCCGGTCTGGTAGTCCGTGATGGCCGTCTCGGAGGCGCGAACCTTGGCGTCGACACTCAGGTCAGGATCGGCCCAGATGTCCCACAGGTTCTCCTCAAACTGCCGGCCCCAGGCCAGCACCATGGCGGCATGGGTGGGCAGCGAGGCAGCATTGCCGTAGGCTTCGGCGGCAGCCGCGTCCGTATGCCGGGCGCGGGCCATGCGGCCCAGCTCGGCGCGGGCCTGGGCCTCCAGCTCGCCATAGGGGCCGTTCATGTCCATACCGGGCATGTCGTGATCCATGCCATGTCCCATCATCGCCATGTGGTCCATCTCCTGCATCTCTTCGAGATGCTGGCGCAGCTCGGCCCGGGCCTGGGCAAGTTGAGGATTGGCATTGAGTTCGGTGATCTCGTCCAGCGCGGCAGCGTGGGTGACGGCGAAGGCGTCATAGAGCCGCGCCAGCTCCGGGTACTCGCCCTCCAGGTTGGCCTGGGCCAGGGCGCCGGTGGCGATGGAGGCGCCCAGTAGCAGCCCCAGGGCCGGTTTCAGAATCTTCAGTTGCTTGGTAATCATAGTGGGAATCCCGCAGGTTCTCGCATGTCTGTGTGTCTCTAGCATAAGATTACCACCCCGCAAAGTCCACCAAAAAGACTGCGGCAATGCGCCGCAGGCGGGCGTAAGTGCTTGATTGTTTGCAACAAATTGTAATAGTCGCGAATGCCTGCGCCTGCCGCAGGCAACCAGACACACCGAACAAGAGTACAATTACCGAAATACGACCCGCAGAGACGATCAAGGACGCAAGACTGTCACGCGTGAACAGCGATCCAACTCTCCAATTTTTCGATCTCGCGGTCACGAAATCGATAAGCATTCATTCCCGGCAGGGACTTCATCGTGCTCAGAGAATCCGCGGCTTCTTCGAAGCTACCCAATTCGCAGTGGAGTCTTGCCACCCCCAAATGCGCTTCCCATTGACTGAACACTGCACCGGTTCTTGACGATAGTTCCAGCGCCTCTTCCAAATCACTCCTGGCTGACTCAATGTCTCCCACCTTTATGAAATACCGTGCACGACTGGATAAACCCGTAGGAAGATAGAGCCATTCCCCGGCCGTTCTAAAGAGATCGACTTGCTTGTTTAAGGCCTTGAAGGCATTAATTTTGTCTCCAATCCTCAAAAAAATTAACCCAAGCACCAGTAAGTCACTCGCATGTGTTGAAGTAGTATCAAATTTAACTTGCCAGGCTTTTCGCTTTCGCCATGCAAAAGTTTGCAAACTACGCTCAAGGGCTCGATGCTCATCTCCTGTCTCCAACAAAAACCTGCAGTAATACGAACTCACTGTCGGAAATCTGATCTCCTCACCCGGATCATATTTATTAAGTACAGCCTCGACACTACGAAACAATTCGCCTGCTTCAGATTTTTTACCACCAAGATACAACATGTATGCTCGAAAATTGTCTGACATAGCTTGAATGACTGCATTGTCCGTATTTGCAATACATTCGCTCAATGACTCTATTAGACTGAATGCCTTAGCCAACTCACCTGAGGCTATAAGAGCCGAAATCAGCGGTCCTGCAGCATTAGTGGCCTCCAACCACATAGCATTCTTCTGGTAATACTCGATGCACTTTAATGATGGCGCCATAGCCTCTGAAAGCTTTCCCAGGCTCATTAAATTTGTTGTCGCACTGGACAACAAATAGAACCGATCAGCCTCAGAAAGATCGTCAATCGGAGTATGCCAGTCATTGATGAAAAAAGATTTTATACAAGCTTGATCAGCATAATGGGAACCGAACCTGAGCATCGTATATCCTCGCTTTATTCGATCATAATACAGCCTGAATGCCTCTCGGAATCTATCAGCTTTAATTCCATGAGAGACAGCTAAAAACAGGAAATCCAGCTCATCAATAGTTTCAGGATTTAGTTTTGACGAATCATTCAGATACGAAAAAAACAGACTATGGCCTACTTTCGAAACCTTAAATTCACTTTCTTTTAGATGGCTATCAATCATGTCTCTTACTATCGGATGACAGTCCAAATATAGTTCACCACCTCTTTGGTTTTCTGTTATTAAATTCGCCCTTTTTAGCTCTTCCAGGCAATAAGACCACTCATAGGATTCCAGTTTTTGGAGCCTTGATGTCAAATGTTCCACATTCGCTTCAGCAACAATAGTCTGGATAGCAGTCAGGCTTACCTCCCGTTCAAATAGTGTTATCAAATAAAGTAATTCACACTCCGGCCGGTCTTTAAACCAATCCAGATAGGCTTGCATCAACCCTTTAGCCTGGTGTCCCATCCGCTTTTCATGAAATAGAGATTTTAATTCTCGAAACTTCTTAACCTGACCGCCATGGGCAACACTCAAATATCCACCAAGAAGCGACAGGCTCAATGGATGTCCATCGTAGTGTTCAATGGCACCTTCAAGTTCACCGTCTAAACCTTTCACGCCGAAGTCTTTCAAAACAGCCTTGCCGGCATCGAGCGACAGATTCTGTAGTTCAATTGTGCGCACACGCCCATCCTTGTACGGCTCCAGATCGACAACTGGCAGTCTCGATGTGATTACGCAGAGACCCGGATTATCTGCTGCGAGTTCTTTGATGAGTGTGCTCACGGCCGGGTTCTCAACTTCACCTGTACGCGGACCAGGCTTGTACTGGAGCGGCTCTAAGCCATCCAATATAAGAAGCGATTTGAATGATCGGGCTAGTTTCGCCAACCTTGAGGCCTTCTCCCATGGAGATCCTTGTCCAGGGTTTTCTTCACCGAACCATTTGAGAGCGTGTTCTATGAAGAAGTCACCCGAAGTGCGGATTTCGGATGATTCTCCTTGCCAATAAAAAGACCACGCATAAACTCGATTCGCCCCCTTATACTTCTCCGCACTGAGGTCAGAGAGCCAGCGATTTAGCAATGTAGTCTTACCGACTCCGCCAAACCCTGTAATCTGGATCACATTCGCAGATCGTTCAGCCCACAATTTATTCAGAGCCGCGAGTTCATCATCTCTCCCGAACGTGGTGAGGTTAGTGATGGGAAGGGCGGCTAGAGAAATTTGTTGAGTTTTGAGGAGCGGACCATTCTTTGCGTCCTCTATTCTATTTTTAACCGCACTGACGAATTCATCCAGTGGCAGAGAAAACCAGTCAGGGTCCACATCGTAGAGATCACCGAGTCTTGGCACGAGGTGCTCCGGTATTCTGTCGCCTGGCGAAGTCTCGTTTCCGCGGCACCAGCGGCTAACGGCTTGCCGGGTTATTCCCAGTCGCCGTGCCAATTCAGAATTGGAACGGATATCAGAATTGGCAGAAACGTTATGCAGGAGTTCAAGTTTTTTGAATAGGTCTGGGTGTTTTCGCATTAGTGATATCCCCCTGGACCGACTGGCCATCTTTTTGTTTTATAAAGGATTTTCCCTATTTCTTTTGCATCCGCTCTACCAGATCGGCAAAATTATTCAATCTGCTCATACCCCACGAATGTACTGAGACTACCTCAATGGCACAAAATGGTCGAGGCCAAAGCATTTAAAAAAAGCTGCTTTTGGGGATCGATTCAGGTTGAATACGAATGCGATAATCTGTCGCTTACCTGACTCATCTGGATATGATGACTCCTCTTTGCACAAGCAAAATTGGAAGTAACGACAGTCACTCTGCAATACTTTGAGGACCAGCACAGCAAATGACCACAAATTCGAGATTAGAAGTCCCTACTCAAACTGAAGCTTCAGACAAGCTGGCTTCCGTTACCGATACGAGCAGAAATCAAATTCATCTGCTTGTTAGCGGACTGGTGTGCACAGTTGCTTTCTTCTACTTGCTGACAATTGTTGGCTGGAGACAATCCATACTTTTTGTCGTCGGCCTGGCCGCCGGCGTCATCCTCTACCACGCCGCCTTCGGCTTCACCGCCGCCTGGCGCGAGGTCGTGGCCACGGGCCGGGGCGCGGGGCTGCGGGCGCAGATGGTGATGCTCGGGGTGACGGTGCTGGTGTTCACGCCGCTGATCGCCATGGGCGAGGTGGGCGGCGTGGCGCTGCGGGGCAGTGTGGCGCCGCTGAGCGTGGGCGTCATCATCGGTGCCTTCATGTTCGGCTTGGGCATGCAGCTCGGCGGCGGCTGCGCCTCGGGCACCCTGTTCACCGCCGGCGGCGGCAATATGCGCATGGTGGTGACTCTGCTGTTCTTCATCGTCGGCTCGGTGTTGGGCTCGTATCACTGGGCTGCCTGGCAGGGCGCGCCGGCACTGCAGCCGGTGGCGCTGTCGTCGAGTTTCGGCGCGACGGGCGGCATTGTCATCAGCCTCATCATATTTGCCGCCGTCTGGTTCGCGGCGACGGCCTGGGAGAAGCGCCGCTGCGGCTCGGTCGCTGCGGACCGCGAGGTTGAGGGCCCGTATCGCTTTCTGCGCGGCCCCTGGCCACTGCTGGCCGGGGCGCTGGCGCTGGCGGTCGTAAACATCGCCACGCTGCTCCTGGCCGGGCGCCCTTGGGGCGTCACCTCCGCCTTTGCGTTGTGGGGGGCCAAGTTCATGAACTTCGTCGGCCTCGACGTCAGCGGCTGGGACTACTGGGCGCGGCCCGGAGCGGCGGAGTCGCTGCAGCAGAGCATCTTCTACGATGTGACCTCGGTGATGAACATCGGCATCATCCTCGGCGCACTGGTGGCCGCCGCCCTGGCGCACAAGTTCGCGCCGTCGCTGCGTATCCCCGGCAAGAGCCTGCTGGCGGCGGTGGTCGGTGGCATCCTGCTGGGCTACGGCGCCCGCATCGCCTATGGCTGCAACATCGGCGCCTACTTCGGCGGCATCTCCTCCACCTCCCTGCACGGCTGGTTATGGTTCGTGGCTGCCTTCGCCGGGTCCAGCCTGGGCACACGGCTGCGGCCCTGGTTCGGGATGAGCTGATCGATCCGTACGGCATTAACGAGGGGGTGTGGGTGCTAATGCGGGCGTCCGCCTTCTTTGCCGCCGCCCCCTTCGCCAACCGGATGCTGAAAACGGGCTGCGCTGGTTTCTCGCTGGTGCTGGGTAGACGCGTAACCGTACTACGTCATTTCAATCTAATCTTTTTTGCGACCTAACCCACGTTTCCAGCGAAAAACCTTACGCCGCCACGCCAGTCTTTGATCCCGCCCACAGAATTGTTATTGTCATTGCCTACACTCGAGAATCTACTCGGGAGTAGTGTGACGATGAACAGACCAATGCAGGGGGGCTTCACGCTAATCGAGCTGATGCTCGTGGTGGCGATCATTGGCATCCTCGCCAGCGTGGCGGTTCCCGCCTACCAGACCTACACCGACAAGGCCCGCTTCAGCGAGGGCATCCTCGCCATCGGCCAGCACCGCGCCGCCATCCTGGTGGCGACCTCCACAGCGCGTGTGAGTTCGGTCAACGACCTTGATTCCAGTGCGCTTGGTATCCCGCCGGTGCAGGCCCAGGCGGCGACCACCCACGGCATCTCGGTGACCGACGGCGCCATCACTCTCACCTGGATGGCGGACGGGACCGACCTGGCCGGCGAGACCTACACGCTGACGGCGCAGGGACCGACGCCACCCGTACAATGGGTCACCGGCGGCAGTTGCGTGGCGAACGGCTACTGTTAGCAACCCTTCACTGGTTTTTCCCGCCTGGCTGGGGATCACCAACGCCAGCGCCAAATCGCTCGGTCTGAAGAAGGGCATGACGGCCTGTGCCCTGTTCAAGGCCGCCAGCGTCATCCTGATGTAGCTCCTATCATCGCCCACTGACTCACCACACTCACCCAAGCGGCAAGGAACCGCACATGATTGTCATCGACTCCTTCCAGGTAGACGCGTAACTCTATAGCGACTCCCTGAGCCCGCCTTTGGTCGCCAGCCGCGCCCGTCATCTTCCGGACCTTCGCCCAGAACCGTTGCGAGCTCTCCGCAATTGAAGTGAACACGGGAATAAAAGTGCGGCTCAGTTCGTTATAGGGACACCAATCAGTATTAAAAGGAGATAATCAATATGAAGAAGTTATTGAAACCGAAAGTTTTGGCATTGACCTGCGCGATGCTACTGGGTGGACCGCTGGCCTATGCACAGGACCTGGAAGCCGATACCGATGCTGACGCCGGGGTTGAGACACAGGCCGAAGCGGGGGTTTCCAGCGATGGTACCGCTGAAACTGCCCAGGAAGCAGGACAGGCAGTCTCTTTAGCCGTGGCAGAAGCGCGTGAAAACGGTGAATCTATTTCCGACGCTGCCGTGGCAGCCGGGCAGAATGTCGGGCAGCGAATCCGCGCCAGTGTGAGTGCTGATGCTGATGCCGAGATAGATGAGAACATTTCGGCTGAGTTTTCCGGCAATGCTACCGCCGCAGTAGCCAGAGAGGCCGGGCGTTCCGTATCCGATGCTGTGCGGGAAGCACGCGAAAGCGGCGGTTCCATTGCAGAAGCTGCACGCACGGCCGGGCAAAGTGTCGGTCAGCAGGTACGGGAGCAGGTCCGTGGCAGCGTAGACACCGAGGTCAATGCCGAAGTCTCGGCTCAGGTGGATACGTCCGTGCGTGAAAACGTGCGCGGTAGCGTCAATGAGAACGTCCGTGACAGTGCCAATGCGAACGTGCGCGGCAGCGTTAGTGAGAATGTCCGTGGCAGCGTGCGACAGGACGTCAGAAGCAACGTGGGCGCCGCTGTCAGTGGCGAGGTGAGCAGTTCAGTACGGAACACTGTCCGTGCAGGCGTTAGACCCCGATAAGACTGACAAGGCTGGCGGGGTCGACACCGGAGAGTGTCGGCCCCTTTCCCTATTAAATATTCTGTGAATGGAGAACGACATGATCGCAGCAGTCCAATGTTTCCCGGCACACAAGTATGCATCAATGCTGCTGGGCCTGGCGCTCGTCAGTCAGGGAGCCATTGCCCAGGACGATGAAACTTTTAGTCTCTCGGGCCTGGTGGAATTGGGCGCCGAATACAACGGCAACCTGAGTATCACAGAGCTGGAAATCGCCTCGGGCGAGTCGGATGTCGCCGGTATCGCCGAAGCTGGTCTTGACCTTTCCTGGCAACCGGCGGAGCGCTGGCGCTTTGAAGGGGGTTACAGCTATACAGGCAGTCGCTATCAGGACATCGACAACTTCGACCTGGATTTGCATCTTCTCTATGGGGACATCAGCCACGAGTTTAACTTCATTACCCTGGGGGCCAACCACTATTTCGCCGATGCCAACCTGGGCGGCGATGGTTTTCTAACACTCAATCAATCCTCGCTCTATGCCGGCAAGCTATTCGGTGAGCGATGGTTCCTGCGTGCTGCACTGAATTTCATCGACAAGGAATTCGATACCTTTACGGACAGGGACGCTGAGAATGAAGGCATCAGCCTGGATGCATTCTGGTTCTTCAATGAAGGACGCAGCTCAGTGTCGTTGGGTTACGGCGCCGAGGAAGAAGACACCCGCGCCAATCGATTCGACTACGACGGCGATACACTGCGCCTGCGTTTCAACAACCGGTTTACGCTGCTGACAAGAGAAGCCAGATTACAATTGGGCTATCGCTGGCAGGATCGGGATTATCTCAGCGTTACACCCGCTATCGGCCAGCGCAGGGACGACCGTCATCGCATCGCCGATGCGGAGCTGGAGTTGAGCTGGTTCAATAATTTCGCTGTGATCGGACGCCTGGAGCACGGCGAATACGCCTCCAATCTGCCCAGTGCGGATTATTCGGAGACGCGGCTATCATTGGCCGCCAGGTTGTCATTCTGACGGAAATCAGGGATGTAACAGGCCATGGCCAAAGATCGGATCATGGCCCGGATCGCCCAGGTCAATCAGTTGTGATTTAAGGGCAGCAAGGGCTGCCTCTGTGCTGTGGTGATCCAGCAGGGCGCAGGCCAGAAATGCACTGACCACCGGCGCCGCAATGGAGGTGCCGGACTCCCGCCCGAAACTGCCATCGCCCCGCGCCGTTGGCACCGAAACACCCAGCGCCGCAAAATCCACATAATCCCCCTGATTGGCCCAGCGATAGATGCTGCGGTCGAGAGCAATCGCCGTAACGCCGATGACTGAGTCATAGGCGGCGGGATACTGCGACGGCGCGTGCGGGCCCTCGTTGCCAACAGCCGCCACGACGGTCTTACCGCCCGAGACAATCGCCTCGATGCCCTGCTGCAGCAGGCGGTTGGGGGGACCTGCCAGACTCATGTTGATGATCCGGACTTGCGGTTGGCCATGCATCCAGTCCAGTGCCTCCAGCAGATGGACGACGGTGGCGCCCTGATGATAGTCGTCCTGGGAGTAAATCACTGCGGCATTATAGATCGTCGCTCCCGGCACCAGGGGTTGCAGGTATTCCCCCTTTCCCACCAGCACTCCGGCGACGGCGGTACCGTGCCCTGCCGGCTGCTTTACAAGCTCATCGAGGAAGTTCCGGGTGACGAAGCCGGTTCCCCGCCCGGCCATGGCCGAGAAGGCACTGTGGCCGGTATTCACAGCAGAATCGATGATGCCGATGCCAAGGGGAGCCTCGCATACCGGCCTCATGGAAAGCTCGAGGAATCCCTTGCCGACGAGTTCGTCGTTGCCGCCCTCTGCTTGCGCTGAATAGACGTGGTTGCGGTCGATGAAATCGCGCAGCGCCTCCGGAAGCAACTGCAGAACATTGTCGTCCCTGTCGAGATCAGGGGGAACAGTAAAAGTCAGGATCTCACTATCAGAGGCCGTAAAGGGCTGAGTGTCGGTGAGGAACTCCATCAGCTCCGGCGCCTGTGTCTGTAATTGTTCACGCTGACCTGAGTCGACCAGCATGACCCACTGATATTCGATGACGCGGATATCCGGAGTCAGGGCAATCTCGACGAAGGCCTGATTGCCGGCCCCATCGGCTACGGTCAGGCGCTCAGGCAATCTGCTGGCGAGC
>JBBDSI010000226.1:15104-20072 GCA_040905005.1 Pseudohongiellaceae bacterium | reverse complement strand
CGCTCGATGACCCGATCCTGTACCCCATCGGCCTGATTGAGGATACGCTCAGCCGCTTGATTCCGGGCGCGCTCGATGACCCGATCCTGTACCCCATCGGCCTGATTGAGGATACGCTCAGCCGTATGATTCCGGGCGCGTTCAGCCTGTCGTTCGACAATCGAATCCACACCGGGCACCACCTGCCCCTGTGCCGGGGACAGCAAGGTCAGCATGAGCGCCGCCAGCGACAAGGGTTTTGCGACTTTACCCGTACGGGCCAAAAATGACATTGTTAGATATTCCAATAAGGCTCGGTACTGGTATAACGGATCAGAAGGACAAAAAATCCGCTCGTGGGGGAATAAATTCCCGTAGTATCCGTTGCCAATATAACACAGGAGTTTATCTCAGCGATGAACCAGCAATTATTGGAGCTGCTGCCGGTATTAAGGCGCTTTTCCTGGTCGCTGACGAATTCAGCGCACGATGCCGATGACCTGTTGCAGGCCACGGTTGAACGTCTCCTCAGCAAGGGCGTGCCGGATGATGTTGGCATGGAAAAATGGGCCTTCACGGTTTGCAGAAACCTCTGGATAGATGATTATCGTAGCCGGAAAGTCAGAAAAAATGCGGAGTGGGACCCTATGTTAACCGATCGTTTAACGACAGATGGCGAAAGGGATATGCACGCGCAGTTGGACCTGGCCCGCGTTAATAAGGCC
Source organism: Pseudohongiellaceae bacterium (assembly GCA_040905005.1). Lineage (GTDB taxonomy): Bacteria > Pseudomonadota > Gammaproteobacteria > Pseudomonadales > Pseudohongiellaceae > UBA9145. The sequence continues at coordinate 19,368 of JBBDSI010000226.1, read as the reverse complement.
ATAGAGGAATTGCCTAAAGACCAGCATCTGGTACTGAGCATGGTGACCGTGCAAGGACTCTCATACCAGGGCGTGGCGGAAACACTGGAAATTCCAATAGGAACCGTCATGAGCCGGCTCGCCCGGGCGCGCGTACGGCTGGCGGAGTTGCTGAAGCCCTGTTCGGGCGAATCACATACAACAGACGACTAATCATGAGCCACTTACAAATCAACGATGAAAGACTGACGGCATTTCTCGATGGCGAACTGCCGTCAGATGAAATGCAGGAGGTCCGCGAAGCAATTGCGGCTGATGCCGCGCTGGCGGCGCGCCTGGCCGACATTACGCAGATCGATACGCTGGTCAGAAGCCATGCCCACGCGATGGACGACAGACCCATGCCGAAAGCCGTTATGCGTGGCCTGCAGGGGACCGGGGACAAGATTGTCTCTCTCAATATCTGGCATCGCGGCCGGCAAGTGATGGAGCAGCACGCGGCTCTGGCCGCCGGCCTGGTCATGGCAGTTGCTCTGCTCGTGATCATGGTGCCGCGTCAACTGGAAGAGGAGAGATTACAGGGGAGATTACAGGAGAGTGCAGCGCTGGCTGATTATGCAGACTATTTGGCCGACACACTCAGCGGCAACACAGTCATGATTGATGACGGAGCCATGTTGATGGGTCGCTTCAGCTTCCGCGACGAGCGATCCCGCTACTGCAGGCAGTATCGTCTGCAGACACAGCAGACGAGTAGTGAGAATGTGGCCTGTCGCGACGCCCAGGGCTGGACCCTCGTCGCTTCGCTGGAAACCAGCGCCGCCGGTGACAGTGAATATCGACCCACCAGCCAGGTGCCTGCCATGGAAGCCCTGCTGGATGACATGATGCAGGGCGATATTCTCACCCTCGAAGAGGAACAGACTCTCATTGATCAGGACTGGCGTCCCCAACAATGAGCGCAGGGAGGTAATGGCAGCGACGTGGATACTCGATATTTGGGCAGATATTTGGGCAAAGTATTGACGATGACAGTCTGTGGGTGGCTGTTGCTGGCCTGTGCCTCCCAGCCCCCTGACCGCGGAGCGGATAGTGGCGATTTCGGTTACAGCGGGGAGGTAACCGAAGACGGCAGGTATCGGCTTACTTTCAGAGTCCGGGGAGATGATGTGGCGAGGGCTGTCGACTACACTATGCTGCGTGCGAGTGAAGTGGCCATGGCCAATGAATATGACTGGCTCGCGGTGATCAGCCACCACACACAGGTCGATAACGAAACCGTGGGTCCGGAGGCGATGTTCGGCCCAGGTAGCGACAGCGAAACCATAGATTCCTGCGGACTTCTTGGCTGTCGCAGCTATACGCGCCCCCTGCAGCCTTATCAGACCGGCATGGTCCTGGGCGATCGTCGCAGCGAGGTAGAGGTCAGCTTGACCGTGCGTATGGGGACGGGGATTCGCCCGACAGAAGCGGAAAGCTTTGATGCCCGCGAGGTTTACGCCTTGCTGGCCCACCGCTGAGTTACTCAACTTTTTCTCCCTAAGCATTCAGCAACTACTCCACGACACCTCATACACCAGACCAGCATCCATTCAGGCTCCTTCACTGGTTTTTCCCGCGCAACTGGGGAACAATAGCGCCCAGCCCATGAGTAAAACCAAGCCCTCCAGCGCGTTGCAGGCCAATCTGGTCCTGCAGGGCGATAACCAGCCTTCGGTCAGCGAGGCGCAGATGCGCCTGCTGCAGGCCATCGACAGCCACGGGTCGATCTCGGCCGCGGCGCGTGCCCTGGGCATCAGCTACAAGACCGCCTGGGATCGCATCGACAGCATGAACAACCTCTCCCGCCGCGCGCTGGTGACCCGATCGGCCGGCGGCAGCCGTGGCGGCGGCACGCGGCTGACAGAAGCCGGACGGGAGCTGCTCACCGGCTTTGCGGCCCTGAAGCAGGAACACGACGCCTTCGTCGCCCGCCTCGGCAGCCGGGTCAAGGACGTAGGCGACGTCGCCAACTACCTGCGCGGCGCCCACCTGCAGACCAGCGCCCGCAACCAGTACCAGGGCATCGTCACCCGCCTCAGCCGCGGCGGCGTCAACACGGAAGTGGAGGTGGCGCTCAGTGACAACACGCAGCTGGTGGCGGTGGTCACCAATGACAGCCGGCGTAATCTAAAACTGAAGAAAGGCAGCCCGGTGATCGCCCTGGTCAAGGCCTCGTGGGTCCTGCTCAGCCGCGACCCGGACATCCGCACCAGCGCCCGCAATCAGCTCACCGGCAGCGTCAGCAAGATCAGTCGCGGCGAGGTCAACAGCGAGGTGATCCTCGACCTTGGTGACGGCAAGACCCTGTGCGCGGTGATCACCAACGCCAGCGCCAAATCGCTCGGTCTGAAGAAGGGCATGACGGCCTGTGCCCTGTTCAAGGCCTCCAGCGTCATCCTGATGCAGTTCTGAGCCCGGGCTAGCGCAGTATCGCCACCGACTTGATCTGCGCCCAGGCGGCCATGCCGGGCGTCAAGCCCAGCTCATGCAGCGAGCGCCGGGAGACCCGCGCCAGCAAGTGTGCGTTCGCTTCCTTCGCGGCACCGCTCAGTTGCAGACGCAACAGCGCCATGGCGTCATCCGGGTCCTCGGCGATGGACTCGACGCGACAGGGCAGGCGATTGACGATGCTGGAGCGCTGCCCGGCTTCCAGAGACACACTGACGTCACGGGCGAGGATGCGCAGGCGCAGCGCCGTGTCGGGGGCATCGCCGCCGTCCCGCACCCAGATGGCGCCCCCTGCCAGATCGACCCGTGCCAGGTGCCACTCGGCATCCCGCTCTGCCACCGTGCCGGACAGCACCACGCCGCTGTCCTCGCCCAGATCCACCGGCAGGTCGATGCGAGCCAGCACCTGTGTCGTCTCGCCCTGGGCCACGACCCGGCCCTGTTCCAGAATCACCAGATAGTCCGCCAGCCGGGCCACCTCCTCCAGGGAATGGGTGACATAGAGGACGGGCAGGCTGAACTCGTCGTGCAGGGCTTCCAGGTAGGGAAGGATCTCGCGCTTGCGCGCGGCGTCCAGCGCCGCCAGCGGCTCGTCCATCAGCAGCAGCCGGGGATTGATGAGCAGCGCCCGGGCGATTGCCACGCGCTGACGCTCGCCGCCGGAGAGTTGCTGCGACCGCCGCGGCAGCAGGTGGCCGATGCCCATGAGCTCGACGATCTGCGCAAAATCGACCTGCCTGTCGCCGGGCCAGGCGCGCTTGCGCGCATAGTCCAGGTTACCGGCGGCGGTGAGATGGGGAAACAGGCTCGCTTCCTGAAACACATAGCCGATCGGGCGCTGATGCACGGGTAGACAATGATCCACGTCGTGCCAGCTCTCCCCTTTTACCCGGAGATGGCCGCTGGTCACCTCCTGCAGTCCGGCTATGCAGCGCAGCAGAGTGGTCTTGCCAGAGCCTGACGCGCCGAAGATGGCGGTCACGCCGGTGCCCGGGCAGTCGAGGGCAACATCAAGATCGAACGCCGCGCCGTGTTCGCCGTGGAAATGTAGACGATAGCGGGCCTCGACGGTGTCCGTCACGTCGGCTCGACGTTCCTTAAGGGCCATGTATCACACTCCGAGGCTCAGAGCGCCGCGCTGCCGGCCACCACGCACACCGTACACGGTGAGCAGCACGAGGAAGGAAAAGACGATCATGACTGCGGCCAGCCAGTGGGCCTGGTCATACTGCAGCGCCTCCACGTGATCGTAGATCTGCACCGAGACTACGCGCGTAGCGCCAGGAATATTGCCGCCGATCATCAACACCACGCCGAACTCGCCCACGGTGTGGGCGAAGCCGAGCACCGCCGCGGTGAGAAAACCCGGCCGCGCCAACGGCAGGGCCACGCTGATGAAGCGGTCCCAGGCGCCGGCGCGCAGGGTGGCGGCGACCTCCAGGGGGCGGTCGCCGATGGCCTCGAAGGCATTTTGCAGGGGTTGTACGACAAACGGCAGGGAATAAAACACCGAGGCCACCACCAGCCCGGCAAAAGTGAACGGCAGGGTGCCAAGCCCCAGCGCCTGAGTCAGCCCGCCAATGGGCCCGTTGGGCCCCATGGCGAGCAGCAGATAAAACCCCAGCACCGTCGGCGGCAGCACGATGGGCATGGCTACCAGTGCGCTGACCGGCCCCTTGAGCCGGGAGCGGGTACGCGCCAGCCACCACGCCAGCGGCGTACCCAGCAACAGCAGCAGCACGGTGACGGTCGTGGCCAGCTTTAATGTCAGCCAGATGGCGGTGAGATCGCCTTC
>JBBDSI010000226.1:8008-15004 GCA_040905005.1 Pseudohongiellaceae bacterium | reverse complement strand
AAAACGAATTGCACCTGAGGCCACAGCTACAACTCTGCATGCTCTGCGTCTCTGCATGCTCTGCGTCTCTGCGTCTCTGCGTCTCTGCGTCTCTGCGTCTCTGCGAGAGATAATTAAGGAATCGAACAAGAAACAGGAGCGGCAGCGCTACTCTAGCCACGTGTGCTTTCTGGAAGTCTTTTAAGGACTCTCGCAGAGACGCAGAGACGCAGAGAGGGCTGATGACTTTCTGTTGCACCGGGGTGGCAGGAAACCACCACTGCCAACTTGGCGTGCTTGGCGTCTTGGCGTCTTGGCGAGAAAATATTTGTCAGTTGGCCAGGAGAAGCGCCCGAGACGCGCCTGCCCTGGCCCTGCGCCGAGGCTCCGATCCAGCAAGGCATAGGGTCTCTCGCGAAGACGCCAAGCACGCCAAGGGAGTTTTGTGTTGCTTACAGTGCCTGCCTGACAACTCATGCACACAGGTGGCTAGACCTCTAAAGTCGGGCTTGCCACCATCCATGAAAAGAACTCACACTTTCCCACCGCGGGGCACGTAGTCGAGCAATTATGAAGCTGTCGGTGCCAGGCGGCACAGAAAGTCGTGCCGCCCGGCTCCAGGGATTAGCGGAGCTTGTCGGCGATGCCGTCGATGGTGTCGGCCAGTTCCGCGAAGCGCGTGGCGGCCAGGCCGCGGCGTTCCCCGGCCTCACCGGCGAGGGTCGCGGCCAGCTCCGCGAGTTGGGCAGCCGCAGAGGGGCTGGACATGCCGACGTTCAGCATCTCCTCGGCGCGATCCAGCGCGATGTTGACGAGCTGCAACTGGGTGGCATCGATGTCGTTGCCGCGCACGAGCTGATCCACGTAGGCGCGGGCCACGACCGGCACCGCCGGCCAGCGCACGATCTCCTGGGTCTGGGCGTTCACTGATTCATCCAGGCCCGGCACGGAGGCCGCGGCGATCTCGTTGGCGCTGAGGTAATCGCTGGGCTCAAGGGCAAGCACGTCGAGGCCGCGGGCGATCTCGGTGCCGAAGATGTGGCCCTTGTACCAGTAGGTGGACCAGTAGCCGGCAGTTATCAACTCTTCCTCGTCGATGGGACCGCGGTCAAAGAAGGCGATCTCCACCGGGTTGGCGGAGTCGGTGAAGTCGATCACGGAGACGCCGCCCTGGTACCAGGCCTGGACGAAGATGTCGCGGCCGGGCACCGGCACCAGCGAGCCGTTGTGGGCGACGCAGTTCTCGGTCTCAGTCTGCGGCGCCGGCAGCTTGAAGTGACTGCGAAACTGCAGCTGGCGATCGACGATGTCATAGAAGGCGTCGGCGCCCCAGGTCATCGGGTCCTGGGCACGGCAGCGGGGGCGGCCACCGCCACCCCACTCGTCGGTGAAGATGACCTTGTCGCCGCGGTTATTGAAGGTGGCGGAGTGCCAGTAGGCGAAGCCGGGATCGATGACCTGGTCGATGCGCTCGGGATTGACCGGATCGGATATGTCCAGAAGGATGCCGTTGCCGGAACAGGCGCCGGCGGCCAGGCCGATCTCGGGAAAGGTGGTGATGTCGTGGCACTGGTTGGTCTCGCTGGTGCGCTGGGTGTCATCCCCGTGATCGCCCCCGCGCCATAAACCGGCCAGTACGCCACTGTCGGGGTCAGCGAAGATGAACGGGCGATTGACGATGCGTGCGTCAGCCGGGTTGTCGTAGGGAATCTCGATCACCTCGATGCGGAACAGCGCCGACTCGGGGTTCTCGAACGGGGAATCGTCGGAGCAGCCGGCCAGTTCCTCGTCGTCGCGTACCGAGCTGGTGCCGGAGACATACACATAGAAGTTGCCGCCGGCGTCCGGCTCGGACACCACGGTGTGGGTGTGGGAGCCGCGGCAGGTCTGTACGGCGCCGACCTGGAGGGGGTTGGCAAAGTCGCTGACGTCGAAGATGCGGATGCCGCGGATGCGTTGCTGACTGGTCTCTTCGGGCACGCCTTCCAGGCCGCAGTCCAGGCGACCGCGGGTCTCCTGCACCGACATGATCAGCAGGTCGCCCACGATGGAGACATCGCCCTGCCCGCCCGGACACACGACGGAGGCCACCAGACGCGGTGTGGTCGGGTTGGCAATGTTGTAGGTGTTGAAGCCATGGTAGTTACCGATCACCAGGTGGTCGCCGGTGAACAGCAGATCGGTGTTGGAGAAACTGAGCAGGGACGGCCGTGGATCGGCATTCTCATCCTCTTCCTCTTCCTCCACCGGCGTTTCGGCCACCTGGCTGGTACTGGCAGATGCGGAAGCACTGGCATCCTGGTCCGGCTCCGGCTCGGCGTCCGGGTCCAGGGCCTCGGACTCCAGTTCCCGCAGGCGGCTCACCGGCAGCCCAGCCGGGTTGTCCGGATCGAAGAAACCCGGCGGCTTCGGCAGCGTGGCCAGCAGAGTCATGTTCAATGAGGCCTCGCCCGCGTCACGGAAACCTGCGGCCAGGCCCACGCGCGGGTCGGGCGAGAAGCTGGCCAGCAGCAGGTCCATGCGCTCGATCTCGGCGGACTGGTCGCCGGTGACCTCGTTGGTGAACTCGTAAAGCACCGGGTCCTGGGCGGAACCGCGTGAATCCAGCAGGTTCTCCACCATCTCCAGGGCGCCAAGATGGTGCTCGATCATGTATTCCAGATACAGGCGATCGAACGCCGGGCCCCCGGCGTCCTCCAGCGCGTCGATCTCTTCGTCGCTCAGCATGCCCGGCATCAGCTCGTAACCGCTGGCGTGGTGGGCGTCCATGGCCGGCGCGTCGAGCTCGCGCTCTTCCAGCCAACCCTGCATCATGCTGATCTCGTCCTCCTGGGACAGGTTAATGCGCTCGGCCAGGGCCAGCACCGCCTCGGTGTTGGTCCGCTCCGGCGCCAGGGCCGACATCTCCATGGCCTGGGCATGGTGGGAGATCATGCCGCGCAGGAAGCGGATGTCCGCCGCCGAGTACTCCAGGTTGGCCAGGTCAGAGGCCTCTTCGGCGCTGATGACGCGGCCGGGCTGTCCCGGCGGCCCCGGCTGGATGATGGGCACGTCCTGGGCCCGGGTGCCAGCCGCGGCGCCGGCCAGGATGAGCGCGCCACATAAAACGCGCAGGTGAGTGAGTCTTAATCGCATCGCTGTCATGGACATTCTCCGCTTGTGGCGTTCCCCCGCCGAATCTGTAAAAAAGGCTTATTGTAACTGCTGCTGACGATTTTTGTGCAACCCCTGCGGTAATGGCAGGAAAACTGCATACTTGGCGGTATCATTCACCGCCTCGCCCCTCCTCTGACCGGGCCGGCATTACCTCTAAGAGATAAACTGCAAGGAGATTCGACCATGCGCCAAACCGCCAAACTCCCAGTTCCTTTCAGCCCGACCCGGCGCACCCTGCTGCGCCGCGCCAGCCTCGCCATCGCCGGCCTCGGCCTGTGGCCGCTGGTCGTCCGTGGCGCCGAGTCGCCGGCGACCCGCCTCGGCGCACTGGGCATCACCCTGCCGGAGACGCCGCCGCCGCTGGCCAACTATGTGCCCTACCTGGTGCAGGAGAATTTCGTCTATATCGCCGGCCAGATACCCATGCGGGACGGGGAACTTCTCCACCCCGGGGCCGTGCCCACGGCGGTGAGCGTCGAGCAGGCCCGCGAGGCCGCGCGCCAGTGCGGCGTCAATATCCTCGCCGCCCTCAACGCCGCCTGCGCAGGTGACCTGAACCGGGTGCGCCAGTGCATGCGCCTGGATGGTTTCGTCGCCTCAGGTGACGGCTTCACCGGGCAAGCCACGGTCATGAACGCCGCCTCCGACCTCATGGTAGAGGTCTTCGGCGACACAGGCCGCCACACGCGCACCGCCGTAGGTGTGAATCAGCTGCCGGGGAATGCCTGTGTCGAGATCGCCGCGGTGTTCGTCATCGACTGATACAGCGCGCCGCAGGCGCATAGTTCGCGCCAAGTCTTAACGAATCAGCGCCGCCACTCGTGCATGGAACGGGGAAATGCCTGCAGCGTCGAAAGGATGGTTTTGTTATCGATGGCACGGACAGAACGGGTCCTGCCACTATTTATGCACCTCATACATCCGGTTTAAACATCAAGACCGGCGACGCCTCAATTGAGGGCAGTCATTCCGCCTCGTCCTCGCTCATGCCCTTGCGGGCAACACCGTCCTGGTGGGCGGCCTGGGAGACGGCATGGGCGACGGCCGGGACGACATTAGGATCGAAGACGCTGGGGATGACATAGTCGGGCAGCAGCACCGCCTCGTCGATGACCTCGGCGATGGCGATGGCCGCCGCCATCTTCATGTTCTCGGTGATGGTGGAGGCCAGGCAGTCCAGCGCGCCGCGGAAGATGCCGGGGAAGCACAGGACATTGTTGATCTGGTTGGGGAAATCGCTGCGCCCGGTGGCCATGACGGCGACGTGGGGCAGCGCCAGCTCGGGTATGATCTCCGGATCGGGATTGGCCATGGCGAAGACGATAGGGTCGCGCGCCATCTTCTTGATGTCGTCCACGGTGAGCACGTTCGGCGCCGAGACGCCGACAAACAGGTCGGCGCCGGCGATGACCTCGCTGAGCGTACCCTGCTTCCTGTCGGGATTCGTATGTTCGACAAACCAGCGCTTGGCGGAGTCCAGGTCGTCGCGACCGGGGTGAATGGCGCCCTCGCGGTCGCAGCCGATGATGTTGCTGACACCCAGGTCCATCAACATCTTCGTGCAGGCGGTCCCGGCGGCGCCGGTGCCGTTGACGATGACTTTCAGGTCCGCGGCCTTCTTGCCGACGACTTTCAGCGAATTGATCAGGGCCGCGGTGCTCACCACAGCGGTACCGTGCTGGTCGTCATGAAACACGGGGATGTCCAGCTCTTCCCTGAGGCGGCTCTCGATCTCGAAGCAGCGCGGCGCGGAGATGTCCTCCAGGTTGATGCCGCCGAAGGTCGGCGCGATTGCCTTGACTACAGCGATGATCTCCTCGGTGTCCTTGGTGTCGAGGCAGAGGGGAAAGGCGTCCACCTGGCCGAAGTGCTTGAACAGCATGGCCTTGCCCTCCATCACCGGCATTGCCGCCAGCGGCCCGATATCGCCCAGGCCCAGCACGGCCGTGCCGTCGCTGACCACGGCCACGGTATTCTTCTTGATGGTGAGATTGAATGCGGACTGCGGGTCGCGATGGATGGCGCGGCATATCCTCGCCACGCCAGGTGTATAGGCCATGGACAGGTCGTCACGGGTCTTCAGCGGGGCGCGGTTGGTCACCTCGATCTTGCCGCCCAGATGCATCAGGAACGTGCGGTCGGAATAATGCACGTACTCCGCCATCTCCAGGTTGCGGATGGCGTCCAGTACGCGCTGCGAGGCATCCACGTCAGGCGTGCTGACGCTAAAGTCACGCACGTTCTCTTCCTTACTGCTGCGCACCAGGTCGATCGCCCCCAGGTCACCGCCGACATCGGCGATGGCGCGGGTCACCGTGGCCAGGGCCCCGATCTTGTTCTGAAGTTTCAGACGGACAATGAAATTGGTCCCCAGGTTATCCCTGGACGGTGAATTCGACTTGCTCACGGAATGCCTCGCTGTTTATTTGACTGTTTACTTATTTATTTATTGTTCTATTTATTGGTCTATTTATTAGTCTGTGCAGGGTGGAGATGCGGATGACGTGGCGCTGCCCGAATTCCACGTGACGCCCAGTGTAGCAGATGGCCGTCGCGCGCTGTACAACAGTCGCGGCGGCAGTTCGCGCCAGTACCGGGGTAGAGGCCGACCAGCAGAATAGCCGCAAGTTAGTCAGCACCGTCCTGATCCGTTATTGCCCTCGCCATTGCCCTCGCCGCCGACTAATGCTTAAATCCAGTGAAAGGCTCCAATCCCGCCTATTTAAAGGGCAAGCGCAGGACTCCGGTATGCTCAAGAACATTCTGGTCATCGCCGACCAGGACACTGACCAACACGCTGCCATCCGCAAGGCCAGTGCTGTGGCAGTGACACCGACGACGTCACTGTTCATTCTCGGCTTCACCGCACCCGCCCCCGGCGCCGGTGCCAGGGCCGCCATCGACAAGAAGGCCCACTTACAGCAGATCATCGATACCGAACTGAGCGATGTTCCCGCCACTGTACTGGACGTGCTCGTCACTGACGATATTGCCGGGTATTGCAGTCAGTTCTGTGCCGAGAACCAAATCGACCTGGTGATCAAGACCGGGCACCGATCCGAATCTCTGTTCTATACGCCACTGGACTGGCAACTGATCCGCGAACTCGCCTGCCCGGTGCTGATCGCCACACCGGACAAATGGAGCGCCCGCCCCAACGTGGTGGTGACGCTGGACATCGGCAGCGATGACGAGACGCAGCGCAAGCTGAACGTGAAAGTTGCGCGCTGGGCCCGGGACTGGGCCAGCGGCCACGACGCCGATCTGCATGCCGCCTACTGTGTGGCGAACGAGGGCTCGCGCGACGACGCCAGCAAGGCGGCCGAGAAGCAGGCGCGCGCCGAGCTCGAAACCTTTCTGGAAGACAACGGGATCGCTTGCACCAGCGCCCAGGTCGGCACGGGCCGGCCGGAGGATGTCCTGGTGGATCTGGCCGAGCGACTGAAGGCCGACGTCGTGGTGCTCGGCAGTGTCGGCCGCAAGGGAGTCAAGGGCGTGCTCCTGGGCAATACCGCAGAAAGCATCCTGCACCGACTCCAGACCGATGCCGTGGTCATCCATCCGGACTCATAGCACGCCACTCCTGAATAAACCTGATTAAACAAGCAGCGTGATAGGTGCGTCCGACAAGCTCCTAGTGCGACTCGAAACCTCTCCCCGTGACTTCCGGTGGCTTGGACTGGACAAATTCCCTCAGCAGTTATACCTTTCGCTTTCCAAAATATCGCCGCCAGATCGGAATTCAGATCAACCGTATCGAGCTGCAATAAATAAGAAGCAAGACTTAACAAGAAGACAAGAGTCAGAAGAAGAGAAACGAGGAAGCGGGAAGAGAGATGAAGAATTTAGTGTGGCTCGCGT
>JBBDSI010000226.1:0-7908 GCA_040905005.1 Pseudohongiellaceae bacterium | reverse complement strand
AAGAAGAGAAACGAGGAAGCGGGAAGAGAGATGAAGAATTTAGTGTGGCTCGCGTTTCTCCTGGCAGTATTCTGGATTATCAACTCCGGGCACTTCGATTTTCTGCTGCTCAGCTTCGGCGTTATCTCGATCATCATCGTCATCGTGGTCAGCCAGCGCATGAGCCGGGTGAACGAGGAATATCACCCCCCCATCATCTTCTCGTTGCGCCTGCCCCTGTATGTCGCCTGGCTGGCGAAAGAAATCGTCCTGGCGAACATCGATGTCATCCGCTGCATCTGGCAGCGCAACCCGGCGATCGAGCCGCGGGTGGTCAAGGTCAAGGCCTCCCAGCAAACCGAACTGTTCAAAGTGCTTTACGCCAACTCCATTACCATGACCCCCGGCACGGTGACCATGGAGATCGACGGCGATGAATTCACCGTGCACGCATTGACCCGTGCATCCCGGGAAGGACTCGAGTCCGGCGTTATGGACGCAAAGGTACGGAGACTCGAGAGCTGATGTATTACGCCGTTTCCATCGCAATCCTTATCGTGATGATAGTGGCACTGACCCGGGCGTTGCTCGGACCCACTATCTACGACCGCATCCTGGCCATCAACACCTTCGGCACCAAGACCGTGTTGTTGATTGCAGTGCTGGGCCTGTTGGCGGGGCGCTTCGACTACATCGATATCGCCCTGGTCTACGCGCTAATCAACTTCATCAGTATCGTGGCCGTCCTGCGTTTCTTCGAATACGGCACGCAGAACGAAGGGGAACAGGAGTCGTAATGGCCGAGCTGTTGGACATTCTCAGCTGGATATTGCTGCTCGGCGGCGGCTTCCTCGGCATCACCGGCGCGGTCGGCCTGTTTCGCTTTCCCGATTTCTTCACCCGCCTGCATGCCGCCAGCGTCACCGATACGCTCTGCGCCGGCATGATCGTGCTGGGCCTGATGCTCCAGGCCACCGACGCGATGATGGTTATCAAACTGTTGCTGATCCTGCTGATTCTGACTTACACCAGCCCGACAGCGGCACACGCCCTGGCCAAGTCAGCCCTGCACGGTGGTCTCAGGCCGCAACTGGAACCCGAGTCCCCTGCCGGCGCCGAAGACCGACCAGAAGGAGAATCACCATCACAACCCTGATCGACATCGTACTGCTGAGCATGCTGGCGGTCACCGCCCTGTCCGTCGTGTTCCTGCGCGACCTGTTCACGACCGTGATGCTGTTCGGTATCTACAGCCTGCTCTCAGCCGGCTTCTTCGTCACCATGGACGCCGTCGACGTGGCGTTGACCGAGGCCTCGGTCGGCGCCGGTGTCACCACGATGCTCATGCTCGGCACGCTGGCACTGACCGGTCGCAAGGAGAAGGCGCACAGGAAGCCGACGTCGATGCTGCCTCTGGCGGTGGTGACGGTGACCGGCCTGGTGCTCATCTACGGGACGCTGGACATGCCCTTCCTTGGCGATCCCGACGCGCCGGTGCACCAGCACGTCGCGCCCCGTTACATCGAACAGTCCTACGAGGAGATCGGTATGCCCAACATCGTCACCTCGGTACTGGCCAGTTACCGGGGCTTCGATACCCTGGGCGAGGTCGTGGTGATTTTCACGGCCGGCCTCGGCGTCCTCACGCTGCTGGGGCTCAGCGGCGACAGCCCGCATCGGGCGCGCCCGGTGGCCATGGGGCATCACCTGGTGCTGCGGGTCATCGCCCGGGCACTGATACCACTGATTCTGCTGTACGCGCTGTATATCCAGTTCCATGGTGACTACGGGCCCGGCGGCGGCTTTCAGGCGGGTGTGATCTTCGGCGCGGCGATCATCCTCTATACCCTCCTCTTCGGTCTGACCAAGGCCGAACGGGTCATCACCCCGGTCTTCCTGCGCTACATGATGGCGGCAGGCGTCCTGATCTACGGCGGCACCGGCGTGCTCTCCCTGCTGCTGGGCGGCGAATTCCTTAACTACAATGTCCTGGCACATGATCCTTTGCATGGACAGCACTACGGCATCATCGCCGTCGAATTCGGCGTCGGTGTCACCGTGACCGCCGTGATCATTTCCATCTTCTTCAATTTCACCGGCCGCGGCAGTCAACCGCAGGAAGAGAAGCAATGAGCACGACACTGGGCCTTTACAACTACTGGATCGTCATCTTCCTGATGATGGTCGGCTTCTATGTCGTCATCGCCCACGGCAACCTGATCAAGAAGGTCGTCGGCCTGAATATATTCCAGACCTCTGTCTTCATCCTCTATATCACGATGGGCAAGGTCGACGGCGGTGCCGCGCCGATTCTCGATGACGCGGTCACGGCCTATTCGAACCCCTTACCACACGTCCTGATCCTCACCGCCATCGTCGTCGGCGTGGCCACCACCGCGCTGGCATTGGCGCTGATCGTGCGCATCAAGGAAGCGTACGGCACGGTCGAGGAAGAGGAGATCCACAGTCAGGATGAATCGCTGTGATCGCCAGTAATCTACCCGCCTTACAGGTCGTTATCCCCCTGCTGGCAGCACCGCTCGCGGTCATGCTGCGCCGGGGCAATCATGCCTGGCTATGGGCCCAGTTGGTCTGTATCGCGGCGCTTGTAGTCAGTTTCGCACTGTTGCAGACAGTAATGAGCGATGGCCCTATCTCCTATGAGATGGGCGGCTGGGCGCCGCCCTGGGGCATCGAGTACTACGTGGATGCGGTCAATGCCTTCGTGCTGCTGATTGTGTCCGCCATCGCCACCATCGTCATGCTGGCGGCACGTACCAGCGTGGCAGCAGAGATCGCCCAAGACAAGCAGTCGCTGTTCTACACGGCGTATCTCCTGTGCCTGGCGGGACTTCTGGGCATCACCATTACCGGCGATGCCTTCAACGTCTTCGTCTTCCTGGAGATCTCGTCGCTCTCCACGTACATCCTCGTCAGCCTCGGACGCGATCGCCGCGCACTCACCGCCGCGTTTCAGTACCTGATCATGGGCACGATCGGCGCCACCTTCATCCTCATCGGCGTCGGTATGCTGTACATGTCCACGGGCACGCTGAACATGCTCGACCTGGCCGCGCGCCTGGACCCGCTGTCCGAATCCCGCACCGTGCAGGCGGCCTTCGCCTTCCTGGCCGTCGGCATCAGCCTGAAACTGGCCCTGTTTCCGCTGCATCTGTGGCTGCCCAACGCCTATGCCTTCGCGCCGTCCGTCGCCAGCGCCTTCCTCGCCGCCACCGCCACCAAGGTCGCGGTCTATGTCATGCTGCGCTTCTTCTTCACCATCTTTGGCGTGGACTTGTCCTTTGAGGTGATGCCGCTGGGATTCACCCTGAAAGTGCTGGCGCTGCTCGCTATCTTCGCCGGGTCGGCCGTCGCGATCTACCAGGACAACGTCAAACGCCTGCTGGCTTATTCCAGTGTCGCCCAGATCGGCTACATGATCCTGGGAATCAGTTTTGCCAGCGCCACCGGGCTCACCGCCACGATTCTGCACCTGTTCAATCACGCGATGATGAAGGGCGGTCTGTTCCTCGCCCTGGCGGCCGTGTTCTATCGCACCGGCGGCGTCAGCGTCGCCCACTTCCGCGGCCTCGGCAAGACCATGCCGTGGACCATGCTGGCTGTCGTCATCGGTGGCCTCAGCCTGATCGGCGTGCCGCTTACCGTCGGTTTCATCAGCAAGTGGTATCTGGTGCTCGCCGCGCTGGAACAGGATCTCTGGCCGATCGCCATGCTGGTACTGGCGGGTTCGTTGTTGGCCGTCATCTACGTCTGGAAACTGGTCGAAGCGGCCTACTTCCAGACCCCGGATAGCGAAGCCGGTGCCATGGTGCGCGAGGCGCCGCTGTCGCTGCTGATCCCCACCTGGATTCTGATCGTGGCCAATATCTACTTTGGCATTGATACCAGCCTGACCGTGGGCGTCGCGCAGACCGCTGCTGCCTCACTGCTTGGAATCGGGGGTTAGCCGTGATGTCTGTCGAAATGTTGATGCCCCTGATCGTCCTGCTGCCGCTGCTCGCGGCGGTGCTGATCAAGCTCACCGGTGACAAGCCCAATCTGCGCGAGGCGGTGACGCTGGTCACGTCCGTGTTGTTGTTCATGCTCCTGATTCCCCTCGCCAACGAGGTCATGGCGGGCGGGCGACCGACGCTGATCCTGGGCGAACCGCTGCCCGGCATGACACTCAAGTTCACGCTGGAGCCGCTGGGCATGATCTTCGCCCTCATCGCCGGCTTCCTCTGGCCGGTGACCTCGCTGTATGCGATCGGCTACATGCGCGGCCACCACGAAGAGAACCAGACGCGCTTCTTCATGTTCTTCGCCATCGCCATCGCCGTCACCCAGGGCGTGGCGTTCTCCGGCAACCTGCTGACGCTGTTCGTCTTCTACGAGATGCTGACCCTGTCCACGTTCCCGCTGGTCACCCATGCCGGTACCGAAGCGGCACGCAAGGCTGGCCGGGTGTACCTCGGCATCCTGATCGGCACCTCCATCGCCTTCCTGCTGCTGGCGCTGATCTGGACCTGGTATCTGGCCGGTACGGTGGAATTCACGCCCGGCGGCATCCTCGACGGCACGGCATCTCCCGCCCTGCTCAGCGTGTTGCTAGTGCTGTTTTTCTTCGGCGTCGGCAAGGCCGCGCTGATGCCCTTCCATCGCTGGCTGCCCGCGGCGATGGTCGCGCCGACACCGGTAAGCGCGTTGCTGCACGCCGTCGCCGTGGTCAAGGCGGGTGTATTCTCGCTGCTGAAAATCTCTCTCTATGTCTTCGGCGCCGACACGATTCTCGAACTACCGGCGACCGAGATCCTGGTGTATGTCGTCGCGGCATCCATCCTGCTGGCGTCACTGATCGCCATGACCAAGGACAACCTGAAGGCACGGCTGGCCTACTCTACGGTCAGCCAGCTCGGCTACATCACCCTGGGCGCGCTGCTCGGGGCCACGGGCATACTCGGCGGCGCGATGCACATCGTCATGCACGCCTTCGGCAAGATCACCCTGTTTTTCGCCGCCGGCGCCATTCTGGTGGCGGCGCACAAGACCGAGATCAGTCAGCTCGACGGGCTCGGGCGGCGCATGCCGTGGACTTTTGCCGCCTTCACGCTGGGCGCGCTGAGTATTATCGGCCTGCCGCCGCTGGGAGGAATGTGGAGCAAGTGGTACCTGATGCAGGCCACGCTGGAGACCGGCCAACTGTTCCTGCTGGCGACACTGTTGCTCAGTTCACTGCTCAACATCGCCTATCTGCTGCCGATTCCGCTACGCGCATTCTTCGCCAAAGGCGAGGGCGACAACGGGGCACCGGGCATCAAGGAAGCGCCACTCTTCTGCCTGATTGCCATGGGCGTCACGTCGGTCATGTGCCTGGTGCTGTTCTTCTTCCCGCAATACTGGTACGAGCTGGCGGCGCTGGCCGTCCGCTGACGAGAGGCTGCTATGCAAACACCGGATCAGAACAAAACAGGCTGGGCGGACCGCCCTGAAATTCGCCAGAGGATTCGCTATGCCTTGTTCACGATCTGCGGGCTGCTGGTCATGGCAGATCTCATCGTGCAGCGGTATACCTATCTGCCGGTCGAGGAAATCCCCGCCTTCTACGCCTTCTATGGCTTTGCTGCACTGGTAGGCGTAGTGCTGCTCTCCAAGGCGTTGCGCCAGGTGGTCGGACGCAAAGAGGATTACTACCGACAGGGGGACGATGATCATGTTGCCTGACTTTCATCCCTTCCTGCCGTTCCTGATCGCGGCCCTGCTGGCGGCTGTTACCCGCGGCAAGCTGCGCTCGGCCATCATGCTGCTGGCCCCGGTCGTCGGCGGGCTGCACCTGCTGGGCGCGGAGACCGGCACCGTCGTCCAATACCAGCTCATGGAGCTGACCCTGATTCCCTATCGCGTCGATGCCCTGAGTCTGCCGTTCGGCTACATCTTCCACATCGGCGCCTTCATCTGCGTACTCTATTCGCTGCACCTGAAGGATACCCTGCAACACGTGGCCGGCATGCTCTATGCCGGCAGCGCGGTGGGCGCGGTGTTCGCCGGCGATCTGTTCACGCTGTTCATCTTCTGGGAGATTCTCGGCCTGAGTTCGGCCTTCCTGGTCTGGGCCGCCCGCGACGAGCAGTCGGTCGCCGCCGGCATCCGCTACCTGATATTCCAGGTCCTCTCCGGCGTGCTCTTGATGGCCGGCGCCCTCTGGCTGTGGCTCGACACCGGCAGCCTCGTCTTCGAGGAGATCGGCTTGGGCACTAACGCCGCCTGGCTCATCTTCTTCGCCTTCGGCATCAAGTGTGGCTTCCCGTTCCTGCACAACTGGATCACCGATGGCTACCCGGCCTCCACGGCGACCGGCACCGTGTTCCTGTGCTGTTTCACCACCAAGGTGGCGATCTACGCCATGGCCCGCGGCTTCCCCGGCACGGAGCTGCTGATTTATATTGGCGCGTTCATGGCCTGCTACCCGATTTTCTTCGCGGTGATCGAGAACGACCTGCGTCGCGTGCTGGCCTATTCCATGATCAACCAGCTCGGTTTCATGGTGGTGGGCGTCGGCCTCGGCACGGCACTGGCGTTGAACGGCGCCGTCGCCCACGCCTTCAATGACGTGCTCTTCAAGGGCCTGCTGTTCATGTCCATGGGCGCGGTGCTCTACGTGACCGGGCGCACCAAGGCGTCCGACCTCGGCGGCCTCTACAGGAAGATGCCGATCACCGCGACGCTGTGTATCGTCGGCGCGGTGACGATCTCCGCCTTTCCCCTGGTAAGCGCCTTCATCAGCAAGTCCATGATCATGTCGGCGCTGATCGAGGAAGGCCATGGCGTCATCTGGATGTTCATGCTGTTCGCCTCCGCCGGCGTGCTGGAACACGCCGGCATCAAGATTCCCTATTTCGCCTTCTTCGCCCACGACCAGGGCATCGAGGCACAGGAGGCGCCGCGCAACATGCTCTTCGCGATGTCTATCTCCGCGGTCCTGTGTGTGGCGATCGGCGTGTTCCCTGTCATGCTCTACAGCATCCTGCCCTACGACGCGCCCTACTCGCCCTACGACCTGACCCACGTATTGACCCAGATGCAGTTGCTGGCATTCGCGACGCTCGGCGTGGTCTTCCTGCACCGCAGCGGCCGCTACCCGGCGGAGGTCCGCTCGGTGAACCTGGACTTCGAATGGGTCTACCGCAGGCTGTTCCCGGGCATCTATCAGGGCCTGATCAGTGTCCTGACAAGGGTGCGCGACTTCATCGGGGGCTGGCTGCAGCTCTGGTCCGGCAGTGTGATGGCCGGCCTGGACAAGGCGCACGGGCCGCAGGGCACCCTGGCACGCACCTGGCCTACCGGCAGCATGGTGCTGTGGGTGGCCGTGCTGCTGGCGGTCTTCCTGGTAATGGATTTTCTCTAGTACCTACTGGGTCTTTTTACCTACTGGATCAGAAAACTCATCCCTGAGTTTTCTGATCCACGCCCGCCAATCAGCGGCGCAGAAGTGTCATTCTGCTGGTGATTGACGGGCTTGCGCCTCGGCTCCGCCTCGCGTCGCGCATCCATGCGCTCAATTCGTGCCACCTCGATGGTCAGTGCCTTCTACTTACCTACTGGGGCTGAAAATGCATCCCTGAATTTTCCAACCCACGCCCCGACTTCGCCTGCGGCTACGCCGGGCAAGCCGCCCTTCCGAATTTCTGCGCCCGTCCGGCGTAGCCTTACGATTGACCTCTTCGACGTAGCTAAGGTGAAAAGCCTTCAATGAATCTGTAACCAAACGGTAACTTTGACGGCGAAGTCGGATCGCACATCCCTGTGCTCACTTTTTACCTACTGGATCAGAAAACTGGCTCGTCCGCGGAATTTATGGGCTCACAGAAAAGACATTCCCTCTCGCCAAGCCGCCAAGAACGCCAAGGATTCAGCGGCTCTCTTCGGGCGAGA
>JBBDSI010000225.1:1377-5183 GCA_040905005.1 Pseudohongiellaceae bacterium | reverse complement strand
CATCACTACCGCACGGAACCTGTGAGGCCGTTGTGTGCGGCAGCCGCGTGGCGTTGTCCCGGGGGCGGGAGCGCGATAAAGGGGATCAGGCTGGGAAGGTCCGCGTTCTGGTTCACCCACAGCAGTTCAGTCGCATCGGTTTGCTGGCAAACCAATGCCTTGCGCCGATGAAACGAATACTTCCCCTGCTTCTTCAGTTCGATCCAGACGGTGACTATATTGTTGTCACAGAGATTATCCAGCGCGCCGTGCAGGAGCACGCCTTCGGGGTAGATATCTTTCGCCCGGTACCAGCCAAGTAGCGTTTCTTCCTGCCACAGGGAAACAGAGAAGTTGGAATTGATACATTGGCCGTTCAAATTGTCCATGACTTACCCCTTCGCGATAAGAGATTCTTTATCCAGCACGGACGAACCAGCTTATGCGTGGTAAAGTACGGTGTATGTGCGTTGCCGAACAAAGTAGCAACGATCCAGGCAATGCTCGTTCCGGATTCGGCCAGCACGCTTCCGCCCTGAGCGGCACATGATCGCCGCAAGGGGCCGAGCTGAATTTGTCCCGTGCGGCAGCGTACCGACAGACGTGATAACTGGGGCTAACTTCAACTAACAACCCAACCAAGTTCCAGTTTCTTGAGGATCCCTAATCTTGAAATTTCTATCCAATCGATCAAGCGTTGCCGTGCTCGCCATGGCACTACTGGCAGGCTGTGCCGTCAACCCGGTCAGCGGCGACCGCGAATTCGTTCTGGTCAGCGAGAGCCAGGAGATCGCCATGGGCGCCCAGGGCGCCGAGAGCGTGAGCCAGTCCATCGGCCTGGTGGACGATGCTGCCATGCAGAGGTACGTCCAGGAACTCGGCATGAGCCTGGCCAGGGACTCGGAGCGCCCGCAGCTGCCCTGGTCGTTCACAGTGCTCGATGACCCGACCCCCAACGCCTTCGCATTTCCCGGAGGTTACATCTTCGTCACCCGCGGCATGATGGCCCTGATGCGCAATGAGGCCGAGCTGGTCAGCGTACTGGGGCATGAGATCGGCCACGTGACGGCGCGCCACTCGGTCGCCATGATGACTCGTGCCCAGGTGGCGCAGATCGGCCTGGGCGTGGGCAGCATCCTCAGTCCAGAAATTGCCCAATTCAGTGAGTTGGCCGCCAGCGGCCTGTCACTGCTGTTCCTTAGCTACAGCCGTGATGCGGAGCGGCAGGCCGACGATCTCGGGTTCGGCTACGCACTGGACCACGGCTATGACGTACGCGAAATGGTCAACGTGTTCGCCGCATTGCAGCGGGCGGGCGAGGTCGCCGGCGCCAGCACGCTGCCGAGCTGGCTTGCAAGCCATCCCGAGCCGGGCGAACGCATCCAGCGCATTAACGCGCAGCTTGGCCGCCTCGAGCAACCGCTGGCTGATGCCCGTGTCGGTCAGGATGAGTACATAGGCCACATCGACGGCATGCTCTATGGCCCGAATCGACGCCAGGGCTATTTCGAGGACAACCTGTTTGTGCACCCGGACATGGCGTTCCGGCTGACCTTCCCCAGGGGCTGGCAAACACAGAATCTTTCGCGACTGGTGCTGGCCGGCAGCCCCAACCAGGATGCGGTCGTGCAGTTGACGCTGGCCACCGGCACTCCATCCGTGGCCGCCCAGCAGTTTTTCGCCCAGGAGGGTCTGGCGACCAACAGTGTCGGCCAACGCTCGATCAACGGGCTCGGTGCCGTCCTCGGCCGCTTCCAGGTGCAGACCGAGAACGGCACGATTGGCGGCATGGCTGCCTTTATCGGCCACGGCGAGAATACCTACCGCCTGCTGGCGTTTGCTCCCGCCCAGCAGTACAGCGGCTATGATGCCGCCTTCCAGGAAACCATCGGCAGCTTTGCCAGACTTACCGACCGCTCGGCCCTGGCCACGCAGCCGGATCGCATTGCCATCGTGCGAACCTCACAAGCCATGACGCTGGCGTCCTTTAATTCGCAGTTCCCCTCCGTGATCGACATCGAGCATCTGGCCCTGATCAACCAGCTGCCCGGCCCCGATGCGACAATTCCGGCCGGATCCCCGGTCAAGCGCGTAGTTCGGGGTCAATGACTCCGTACCCGCACTATGTGGGCGTGACGCTCTGAGGGCTCGATCAAGAGACTTGCTTGAGCGACGGCATCCTGGACGCCCGCTAAATATTGCAGACGAGTCCCTGCGGGTGCGTGCGCGATGTCATTGGCGGGAAGTGGCAAAACCATGCTCTGGGTCATCGTAATCACTATGCTGGCTACCAGCCTGGTGCTGGTAGTGTTCCAGAACTTCAAGACATTCGATAGCGTTGTGGAGCGCAAGGTCGAGCATCACTACGCTGTCTCCGATCCACAATTTCGGCGCGAGATGTCCGTCTTGCTGGGTCCGGCGATTGTGCCCGGCAATCAAGTGACCGCACTGCAAAACGGCAACGAGATTTTCCCGGCGATGTTGCTGGCCATTCGCTCGGCGCAAACCTCTATCACTTTCGAGACCTTCATCTACTGGTCGGGTGACATTGGTAATGAGTTCTCACAGGCGCTTTCTGAACGGGCTCGCGCTGGAGTGGCGGTTAGCGTCATCATCGACTGGATGGGCAGCACCAGGATGAAGCAGTCGCTGCTTGATTCCATGCAGGCCGCCGGTGTGCAATTGCATCGCTATCGGCCGCTGTACTGGTACAACCTGGGCCGCATGAACAACCGCACCCATCGCAAGCTGCTGCTGGTCGATGGCTGCATCGGGTTTACTGGAGGCGTAGGCATCGCGGACCAGTGGACGGGCGACGGTGGCGACCCCGAGCACTGGCGCGACACTCACTTCCGGATCGAGGGGCCCGTAGTGGCACAGCTACAAGCGGCCTTCAACGACAACTGGATCAAGACCACTGGCCGGCTGCTGAACGGTCCGAGCCACTTCCCGCCCCTGCAGGAGAGGGGAGCGATGGACGCGCATGTGTTTGTTGCCTCGCCACATGGCGGCAGCGAGAGCATGCATCTGATGTATCTGCTCGCCATCGCGGCAGCCGCGGCGACTATCGACCTGGCAGCGTCCTACTTTGTACCCGACAGGCTGTTGATCGAGGCCCTGATTGCGGCCCGTGGTCGCAATGTTCGCGTTCGCATTCTTCTGCCTGGACCGCACATCGATGCACTAACGGTCAAGATCGCCTCCAGGTCCGATTGGGGCAGGTTGCTACGCGCAGGTGTCGAGATCCACGTCTATCAGCCAACCATGTTGCACATCAAGCTGCTGATCATAGATGGCGAGTTTATTTCGGTGGGATCGACCAACTTCGACATTCGTTCGATTCGGCTCAATGACGAAGCGAGTCTGAATGTCTACAGCAGCGACTTCGCTACTCAGATGACGGCAGTATTCGAGGCCGATTTATTGTCGGCTGAGCCGTATTCCCTCGCCCTCTGGAAGAGCCGCCCGCTGCGCGAGAAGCTCTCAGAAAGAATCGTGCTCCCATTCAAATCGCAACTCTGACTCGGTGAAGAAATGATGTACGAACATCTTTTCATAACCGAAACGTCGCACGAAAATGACTTCGTATAAGTTAGCAAACGTACAGATTAGAATAAGAGATTCAACGATCTTATCAGCCTCACCCTGCGTCTACATGAGTTCATGGTAAGAGGCAGAATTCGCAAGAAATAATCATCTGGAGTTCAACTTATGAACAAGAATCAAGTCGAAGGTCGCGCAAGCGAGACGAAAGGCAAAGCCAAAGAGGCTGCCGGGAAGATGAGTGGCGACAAAAGCACGGAGTTCAAGGGCAAGGCCGAGAAGCA
>JBBDSI010000225.1:0-1277 GCA_040905005.1 Pseudohongiellaceae bacterium | reverse complement strand
CAGCCTTATGTTGCCTCGTGATCGCGGCTGCTTAGTGTGTGCTTCACGCTGGCCTTGATTTCGCTCCAGATGGCTACGATGAAAGCCGTCAGGGGAACCGCGAGTACCATGCCGATAATGCCGCCCAATGCCGTGCCCCAGAAGAACAGGGAAATGACCACGAGTGCAGGATGCAGACCAGAGCGGTTGGCCATGATCTTCGGTGTCAGCAGCCAGCTTTCAATCAGTTGCACCGCCGCGAACACCAGCCCGGCCAAAAGCAGTAATTCAACGCCGCCCTCCGGCTGAAAATAGGCCATGGGCAAAACCACCAGCATGCCGATCAGGGTGCCCAGGAAGGGGACGATATTCAACAGCCCCAGCACCAAGCCGACAAGCACGCCGAACTGCAGTCCGATCAACGTAAAGCCCATGGCATACATGGCCCCCATGAAGCCAGCGATGATCAACTGACCCTGAAAGAATGCGGTGACGTACTCCACGAACACGTCCATGAAATACAGCACTTTCTTCTGGGTAGCCTTTTTGAACACGGATAACAGTTCGGACGCCTGTCCCCGGAGCGAGTCCCCTGAGAGCAGGGCAAAGAACAGGAACAGCGGTACGAAGCTGATGCTCGCCAACAGCCCCAGATAGGACATGATGGTCGTGCCCGGTGCTTCCAGGACCGGCAGGACTGACTCGGACTCCTCCCCATTGCTGTTCTCCATCCTGCTCTCAATCATGGAACTGAGTCCCGGGAAGTAATAGGAGAAATTTTCCTCCCAGCTTGCCAGTGTTTCGGGCAATCCGTTTATAAGCTGGACAGCCTGGCTGACCAGAGTGGGGACGAACAGGAATATCAGGCCACCAATACCCGCGAAGAAGGTCACCAGTAAAAGCATGACGGCGAACAGACGGGACAAACGCAGCCGTCTCTCGAGAAACTCCACCACTGGATAAAGCACCAACGCCAGAATCCCAGCCAGGGATAGCGCCAGGAGCAGGTTGTAGAATGTATTTAGTACCCAGCCGAATGACCAGACGATGATTCCGGCCAGCGCGGACAGTGTAACCAGGGACAATAGAACCGCCGTGTAGCGAAACAAGCGCAGCTCAACCGTGTTAAACAGTCGCCTATGCGGTCGTAATGGCGCCGGGGTTTGACCGGCAGCCTTGGCCCGGCCAATCAGCGATTCCTGGACGTCGTGGGACATTGCGAATTCCTGCGTTAGTTGCTTGCGGAGGCGCCGAACAGTAGCACTCGACTATCGGCCACCGCTGAAGCCGCGCCAAGG
>JBBDSI010000224.1:0-5251 GCA_040905005.1 Pseudohongiellaceae bacterium | reverse complement strand
TCAAAATCATGAACTCAACGGCAGATGACTAAATAGAATTCAGAAAGAAAGCGGAGTGAACTCGTTCATTCCGCTTTTTTTTGCCTGCGAAACTCGTAACGGAAAACAGGAGACAGAGTGACTGGACCAGCTGTACTTGCACTGGAAGACGGCAGCATTTTTAACGGAACCTCGATAGGCGCCGAGGGTAGCGCGGTTGGCGAAGTGGTCTTTAACACGTCCATGACCGGCTACCAGGAAATTCTCACCGACCCTTCCTACGCTCAACAACTCATTACTCTCACCTATCCTCACATCGGTAACACCGGCACCAACGATGAGGACAACGAATCCGACAAGGTCTGGGCCTCCGGACTGATCATTCGTGATCTGCCTCTCCTGGACAGCAATTGGCGCAAGCAGCAATCGCTGGCGGAGTTCCTGCGTCTGCGCAATGTCGTGGCTATCGCCGATATCGATACCCGCCGCCTGACCCGGCTGCTGCGTGACAAGGGTTCGCTCAACGGCTGCCTGCTGGCCGGTTACGCCCTGGTCGACCAGGGGGCGGAGGCAGCAGTGAAGAAGGCCAGGGAGTATCCCGGCCTCAAGGGTATGGATCTCGCCAGGGAGGTCAGCACCCAGGATAGTTACACCTGGGATGAGTCGGTCTGGGACATCCAGTCCGGCTATGGCAAGGCAAAGGAGAGCCGCTTCAATGTCGTTGCCTATGACTATGGGGTCAAGCGTAACATTTTACGCATGCTGACGGAGCGGGGTTGCAAGGTGACCGTTGTGCCGGCGAAGACACCGGCCAGTGAGGTTCTGAAGATGAAGCCCGATGGCGTGTTTCTCTCCAACGGGCCGGGCGACCCGGAGCCCTGCGATTACGCGATAGAGTCAATAAAGGAACTGCTGGACAAGGACATGCCACTGTTCGGCATCTGCCTGGGTTGCCAGTTGTTGGCACTGGCCTGCGGCGCCAGGACCGTCAAGATGCAGCTCGGCCACCATGGTGCCAATCACCCGGTGCTCGATTTGCGCAACGGCACCGTAATGATCAGCAGTCAGAACCATGGCTTCACGGTGGACAGCGACGCGCTCCCGGACAACCTGGAGCTGACGCACAAGTCACTGTTCGATGGCACGCTGCAGGGCATCGAGCGCAAGGACAAGCCGGCGTTCGCCTTCCAGGGCCATCCCGAGGCCAGCCCCGGCCCTCACGACGTAGCGCCGCTGTTCGATCATTTCATCGAATTGATGGAGGCTCGCGCCGGTTGAACGGTTAGCGCCAGGACTACTAGAGCCGCTGCTACAGCGGAAATTCACGCGAAGACGATCTACTGATTTATGCCCCGACGAACTGACATAGAAAGTATTCTCATTATTGGAGCCGGCCCCATCGTCATCGGTCAGGCCTGCGAATTCGACTATTCCGGCGCCCAGGCCTGCCAGGCTCTGAAGGAAGAGGGATACCGGGTCATCCTGGTCAACTCCAACCCGGCCACGATCATGACCGACCCCGCCATGGCCGATGCCACCTACATCGAGCCGGTGCAGTGGGAATTCGTCGAGAAGATCATTGCCAAGGAGAAACCCGACGCCATCCTGCCCACCATGGGCGGCCAGACCGCGCTCAACTGCGCCCTCGACCTGAACAAACACGGCGTGCTCGACAAGTACGGCGTCGAACTCATCGGCGCCAACTGCGCGGCCATCGACAAGGCCGAAGACCGGGAGCTGTTCGACAACGCCATGCAGTCGATCGGGCTGGAGACTCCGGTACATGGCCTGGCGCACAATATGGAGCAGGCCCATGCGATACTCGAGCAGATAGGGCTGCCTTGCATAATCAGGCCTTCCTATACCATGGGCGGCTCCGGTGGCGGCGTGGCCTATAACAAGGAGGAGTTCGAAGAGACCTGTAGCCGAGGTCTGGAGTTGTCACCGACCAACGAGATCCTCATCGATGAGTCGCTGATCGGCTGGAAGGAATACGAGATGGAGGTCGTGCGCGACAAGGCGGATAACTGCATCATCGTCTGCACCATCGAAAACGTCGACGCCATGGGCATGCACACGGGAGACTCCATCACCGTGGCCCCGGCGCAGACGCTGACCGACAAGGAGTTTCAGATTCTCCGTAACGCCGCCATCGCGGTCCTGAGGGAGATCGGCGTGGAAACCGGTGGCTCCAACGTGCAGTTCGCCGTCGATCCGCAGACCGGCCGCCTGGTCATCATCGAGATGAATCCGCGCGTCTCCCGTTCCTCGGCCCTGGCCTCCAAGGCCACCGGCTTCCCCATCGCCCGCGTCGCCGCCAAGCTGGCGGTGGGCTTCACCCTGGATGAGCTGCGCAACGAGATCACTGGCGGCGTGACGCCGATTTCCTTCGAGCCGACCATCGACTATGTGGTCACCAAGATACCCCGGTTTACCTTCGAAAAATTCCCCGAGGCCAATGACCGTATCACCACGCAGATGAAGTCCGTGGGCGAGGTCATGGCCATCGGCCGCACGTTCCAGGAGTCCCTGCACAAGGCGCTGCGCGGCCTGGAGGTGGACATGTGCGGTTTCGAGCCTGTTCTGGACCACAAAGTCAGTAACGCCAAGCAGGTGCTCACCCGGGAGCTGACCGAGGCCGGCGCCCAGCGCCTCTGGTATGTGGCGGAGGCCTTTCGCCACGATTGGTCCATCAATACCGTTTTCGACCTGACCGGCATCGATCCCTGGTTTCTGGTGCAGATCGAGGATATCGTCAAGGCCGAACTCGCTGTGTCCGCTCAGTCGCTCGAGGATCTGGACAAGGATGCGTTCTGGCGTCTCAAGCGCAAGGGCCTGGCCGACAAGCGTCTGGCGCAGCTACTCGGTGTGTCGGAACTGGAAGTGCAGAAGAAGCGCCATGAGCTCGGCGTGCGTCCGGTCTACAAGCGTGTGGACACCTGTGCCGCTGAATTCGTCTCCGCCACGGCCTACATGTATTCCACCTACGAGGAGGAATGCGAGGCCGATCCCTCCGATCGCGACAAGATCATGGTGCTCGGCGGCGGCCCCAATCGTATCGGCCAGGGCATCGAATTCGATTACTGTTGTGTGCATGCCGCCCTGGCCATGCGCGAGGATGGCTATGAGACCATCATGGTCAACTGCAACCCCGAGACCGTCTCTACCGATTACAACATCTCCGACCGGCTCTACTTCGAGCCCCTGACATTCGAGGACGTGCTGGAGATAGTCGCGCTGGAGAAGCCCAAAGGGGTCATCGTGCAGTTTGGCGGTCAGACACCGCTGAACCTGGTCAAGCGCCTGGAGAAGGCGGGCGTGCCCGTGATTGGTACCTCCCCGGATGCCATCGACCGCGCCGAGGATCGCGAACGCTTTCAGAAGCTGATCCAGAAGCTGGACCTGAAGCAGCCGCCTAACCGCACCGTGCGTAACACCGATGAGGCCATCAAGGAGGCCAACCGCATCTCCTACCCGCTGGTCGTGCGCCCCTCCTATGTCCTGGGCGGGCGCGCCATGGAGATCGTCTACAACGAGGAAGAATTACGGCGCTACCTGGATGAGGCGGTGAAGGTCTCCAACGAGAGCCCGGTGCTGCTCGACTATTTTCTCAGTTCCGCCATCGAGGTGGACGTGGATCTGGTCAGCGATGGCGAAGACGTGGTGATCGGCGCCATCATGCAGCACATCGAACAGGCCGGCATTCATTCCGGCGACTCAGCCTGCTCGCTGCCGCCCTATAATCTCCCCGCCGATGTGCAGGACAAGATCCGTGGGCAGGTGGCCGCGCTGGCGCTGGAGCTTGGTGTGATCGGCCTGATGAACACCCAGCTGGCCTATCAGGACGGCGAGGTCTACATCATCGAGGTCAACCCGCGAGCCTCCCGAACCGTGCCATTTGTCTCAAAATGCATCGGTCTGTCTCTGGCCAAGGTGGCGGCGCGCTGCATGATCGGCACGAAGCTCAAGGATCAGGGCTTTACGAAGGAGATCATTCCTCGCACCTATGCTGTGAAAGAGGCGGTGTTCCCCTTCAACAAGTTCCCGGGTGTGGATCCCATTCTAGGTCCGGAGATGAAGTCCACCGGTGAGGTAATGGGCGTCGGCAAAACCTTTGCCGAGGCGTATGCCAAGTCGCAGTTGGGTGCCGGCGAGGAAATTCCCACCAGTGGCACGGTGTTCATCTCGGTACGCGATCCGGATAAGCCGGCGGTACCGGAACTGGCGGAGAGGATGCACAAGCTGGGCTATGCCATCGTCGCCACCAACGGGACGGCCAAAGTCATCGAGGACGCCGGAATACCGGTCAAGCCAGTCAACAAGGTGGCCGAAGGTAGACCGCACATAGTCGATATGTTAAAAAATGACGAGATTCAGATTGTCATCAATACCACCGAAGGTCGTCAGGCGATCGCGGATTCGTCCGTGATAAGGCGCACCGCCCTGCGTCACAAGGTGTTCAGTACCACGACTATCGCTGGCGCCCTGGCAGTATGCGAAGCGCTGGAATTCGGCAACAACATGTCGGTTTATACGTTGCAGGACCTGCATGCCGAACTGGAGACCCCCTGATTTAATCAGGGGGTACAGAGACCTTCAGGTTAATTCAGCGGTCTCTGCCTGACATCGTCCCGTAAGGCCAGCCGGGGCGCTATATCGACAACTTTTTCCCGGATACAGAAAATCATGCCCAAGGTACCCATGACAGTCAGTGGTGCGGAGCGATTGCGCGCTGAGTTAAATGAACTGAAGACCGTCGTCCGGCCGCGGATATCGGCAGCTATTGCCGAGGCACGCGAGCATGGTGATCTGAAGGAAAACGCGGAATATCATGCCGCCAGGGAACAGCAGAGTTTCTGTGAGGGGCGCATCAAGGAGATCGAGGGCAAGCTGGCCGATTCCGAGATCATCGACGTCAAGAGCATCGAGGCGAGCGGGCGTGTCATCTTCGGCACCACGGTGACTCTTCTCAACCTGGAAACCGAAAAGTCGGTCAAATACCAGATCGTCGGCGAGGATGAGGCGGATGTGCCCAACGGCAAGATCTCCGTGGCTTCACCGATAGCGCGTGCGCTGATGGGCAAGTTCGAAGGCGACGAGGTCGTGGTCAAGGCGCCGGCGGGAGAAGTGGAGTACGAGATCGAGGCGGTGGAGCACCTGTAGTCCGGGCTAGCCCGCTGCCAGGTCGCGCTTGAGATTGGATAGTTTTGGGTTCGGTTTTTTCGCGGCCCGGTAAAGCAGGATCACATGACCGATGCTCTGTACGCACTCG
>JBBDSI010000223.1:0-5276 GCA_040905005.1 Pseudohongiellaceae bacterium | reverse complement strand
GAGAATGAACCAAAAGCCGGCAGTCAGTAATGTATTGTTGCTGCCCCTCAATCAAAAGATAGATGACGCCTTTCCCCGATCACAGGTGGAGAGCGTCAAGGTGTTCGCGCACAAATACTTCGCCAGTTCAGCGAATTCGGAATTGGCGAAATGCTCGGATGATGAACTGTTCGAGCTGGTCGAACAGGCCTGGGAATTCATTCATGTGCGTCGCTCCAGCGCGCCCAAGATTCATTTTCAGCATACCAGTAACGAACGCGATGACGGCTCGCCACGGCGGCTGACTCGCGTCTATGTCCTGCTCGACGACATGCCCTTCGTCGTCGATTCCACGCGCCAGTGCCTCAATCGCATGGGCGCCGTTATCCGCCACCTGAATAACACGGTCATTCATGTCAAGCGCGCCAGGCGCACGAAGCGGCGCGGCGGCGACCTGCGTGAACTGTCCGCGCACGCCCGCGAAGGCTTCGACTCGGAGGCGCTGAGTTGCATCGAGTGTGCGTATCTCAGCGACGAACACTGCGTCAGGATCGAGCGCGAGATTCGTGACACGCTGAAACAGGTCGCGATCGCAGTGAAGGACTTCAAGCCGATGCGCGATCGGGCTGTCGGGGTCAGGGAGGCGCTGCTGCGCGATGCCGGCTCGGTACCCGTCTCTCGCGACGAGCTGCAGGAGTCTACCGACTTCATCGCCTGGATGGTCAACAACCATTTCACCTTCCTGGGCTATGAGAAATACCGCATCCGCAAGATGCCAGACTCACAAGGGACCATGATGGAGTTGCAGGAAGACTCGGTCCTGGGGGTGTCGCGCTTCAAGACCGAGATCAAGTCGAAGACGCGGCTCGAGGATCTGCCGGAGGGCACGAGTGAGCTCATTCTGCGCAAGCAGGTTTGCAACTTTGCCAAGTCGTCCATTCGCGCCAAGGTCCACCGCCCGGCCTATTACGACTACATACTGATCAAGGAATTCGACAAATCCGGTAATGTCGTGACCGAGCACCGCTTCACCGGCCTTTACACATCCTCGGTGTATTTTCGTCCGGCGCTGGATATTCCGCTGGTGCGCGAGAAGGTCAGGGCGGTGCTGGATCGCTCCGGCTTCGCCCCGAACGGCCACAGCATCAAGGACCTGCTACAGGTCATCAATGTGTTTCCGCGTGACGAGCTGTTCCAGATCACTACCGAACAACTCTATGCCACGGCGCTGGAGATCACCCAGATTCAGGATACCCGCACCTGCAAGTTGTTCGTGCGCAAGGACTCCTACGGCAAGTTTTTCTCCTGCCTGGTCTATGTGCCGCGCGAGATCTACACCACGCGCGTGCGCCTGCGTATCCAGCAGTATCTTAAAGACCGTCTCCAGGCCAGTGAACTCGAATACAACATCTACCTGTCGGAATCCATTCTCGCCCGGGTGCACCTTGTGTTGCGCGTTCCCGAAATCCAGAACGTCAAGTACGACCTCGTGGAAATGGAACAGACATTGACCGAGCTGGTCAAACCCTGGGACGACTATTTCTGCGAAGCCCTGCAGATTGCCTGCCCCGACAAGGATGTGGACGAGCTTTACGAACGCTATAGAAATTGCTTCTCTACTTCCTACAAGGAGGCCTATCGAGCGCGCGAGGCGGTTGCCGATATTGGGCGGATTCAGAGAGTGCTCGACTCCCGCGACCTGGCCCTGGACCTGGCGCCCAGCAATAGCGAGAGCGACGCGGAGTTGCGCTTCAAGACCTTCAGCTTCGGACAGCAGCTGCATCTGTCTGACGTGGATCCCATTCTCGAGAACCTTGGCCTGAACATCATCAGCGAGAAGACGTTCCGGCTGGAGCTGGAACAGGACTGTATCGTCTGGTTGCACGACTTCTCGCTCTACCGCAAGAGCCGCTCGCTCGCCTATAAAGAGGAAATAGGCGAGAAGTTCGAGGAAGCCTTCAATGCCGTGTGGCAAGGCAAGATCGATGACGACGCCTTCAACGCCCTGGTGGTCAATGCACGGCTGCACTGGCGCGACGCGGCGTTACTCAGGGCCTATGCGGCCTACCTCAAGCAGATTCAGTTTGGCTATGGCGCTCCCTTCATTGCCGAAACCCTGTCCCAGCATCAGGACATATCGCGTAATCTCGTGCGCTATTTCTATGCCCTCTTCGACCCGGACGCCGACAGGGGCAGGAGCAGGCGTAGCGTTACCCTGCGCAAGCAGATTCTTGCCGCCATAGACGAGGTGGTGAACCTGGCCGAAGACAGCGTTTTTCGCGCCTACCTGGAAATGATGGACGCCACCTTGCGTACAAACTTCTTCCAGCTAAACGAAGAGGGTGCGAGCAAGGATTATTTTTCCTTCAAGTTCGACCCCACAATGATCGACTTCATCCCGAAGCCGCGACCCCGCTACGAGATATTCGTCTATGCCCGTGGCGTGGAAGGCGTGCATCTGCGGGGCGGCAAGGTCGCACGCGGGGGCCTGCGCTGGTCGGATCGCACCGAGGACTACCGGACCGAGGTGTTGGGCCTGGTCAAGGCGCAGCAGGTCAAGAATGCGGTGATCGTCCCGGTGGGCGCCAAGGGCGGCTTCGTGGTCAAGGAATCCATGCCGGAGGACCGCGAGGAGCAACAGCAGTTGGGCATCGTCTGCTACAAGACCTTTATCAGCGGCCTGCTCGATCTCACCGACAATGTCAGCAAGGGCGAGGTGGTGCATCCTGCCAGGGTCGTGCGGCTGGACGAGGACGACACCTACCTCGTGGTCGCCGCCGACAAGGGCACGGCCTCGTTCTCCGACATCGCCAATGAGATCGCCGCCGAATACGATTTCTGGCTCGGTGATGCTTTCGCCTCCGGCGGCAGCTATGGCTACGACCACAAGGCGATGGGCATCACGGCGCGCGGCGCCTGGATGTCCGTGCAGCGCCACTTCCGCGAGCTGGGGCTCAATGTCCAGAGAGAGGAATTCACCGTCGTCGGTATCGGCGACATGAGCGGTGACGTCTTCGGCAATGGCATGCTGCTGTCGAAGACTATTCGCCTGGTGGCGTCATTCAATCATCGCCACATCTTCATCGATCCCGATCCGGACGCCGCGCTCAGCTTCAAGGAGCGCGAGCGCCTGTTCCGGAAACCGCGGTCGTCCTGGTCGGACTACAACGGCGAACTCATCTCCGCCGGGGGCGGGGTCTTCGAGCGCAGCGCCAAATCCATCGCCATCAGCGCGAAGATGAAGGCGAGGTTCGGCATCGAAAAGGACCGGCTCACGCCGAACCAGCTCATCAATCAGTTGCTGAAGTCCCCGGTGGATCTCATCTGGAACGGGGGCATCGGCACCTACGTCAAGTCCTCCGGGGAAACCCACGCCGAAGTCGGCGACAAGGCCAACGACGCCCTGCGGGTGGATGCCAGCGAGTTGCAGTGTCGGGTGATCGGGGAGGGCGGCAACCTCGGTCTGACCCAGAAGGCACGCATCGAATTCGGCCTGCTCGGCGGCATCTCGCTGACCGATTTCGTCGACAACTCCGGAGGCGTCGATTGCTCGGATCACGAGGTCAATATCAAGATCCTGCTCAATCGTCTGATGCTCGATGGCGACCTGACCCGGGAACGACGCAACAGCCTGCTCGAATCCATGACCGAAACCGTGGCCGAGCTCGTGCTGGACAACAACTACAGCCAGGTCCAGACCATCGGCATCGCCCACACCGAGGTGCAGGAGCGACACAAGGAATACGTCGACCTGATCGCCTTCCTCGAGGAGGTTGCGGGTCTCAAGCGCAAAATAGAAAACCTGCCCCCCGAACAAGAGCTGGAGGAGCGGGCGGCGCGCCAGCAATACCTGACGCGACCGGAAGTGGCGGTGCTCACCTCCTACATGAAAATGTACCTGAAGTCGGCCCTGGTCAGTGTGGACTTCGTCGACGACCCCTATCTGGAGCCCTGGCTGTTCAGCGCCTTCCCGAAACAACTGCACAAACGCCACGGCGATGAGATCCGCGCGCACCCGCTGCGCCGTGAAATCGTGGCTACGCAGCTGGCCAATGCCCTGGTCAACCGGCTGGGCCCGAGCTACGTGTTTCGCATGATGGATTCCACCAAATCATCCGTAGCAGACGTGGTGCGCGCCACGGTAATCGCACTCGATGCGTATGCTATCGGCGAGTACTGGTCCGATGTGGAAGCACTGGACTACCAGGTCAGCAGTGACATCCAGACCGAGATGATGGTGCGCCTGATCCGGCTCGTGCGCCGGGTCACCCGATGGCTGCTGCGCAATCGTCGTTCGCCTGGTGGCTTCGCCGAGGAAGTGGACTTCTTCAGGTCGGACATACGACGCTTCAAGCGCATGCTGCCCGGCAAGCTGCCGCCGGACTATGGGCGCATGTTCGAGGAGAAGCTGGGGTACCTGATCGAACACGAAGTACCCGAAGCTCTGGCGCTGGATATCACCCGTTGCGATTTCCTGTTTCCCGCACCCAGCTTCATCGAGATCAGTCACGCTACCGGAAAGAATCTGAGCAGGGTGGTGGAGACCTACTATGCCGTCGGTGAGGCGCTGCAACTCAACTGGCTGGGCAAGACCATCAACCAGCTGCCGGCCAGCAATTATTGGCAGGCATTGGCGCGGGAAACCTATCTCGACGACCTGGCCTGGCAACAGCGCGCACTCACGAGCAACATCGTCGCCAACGACGAGTTGCCCGGGTCGGCGGGCAAGCAGGTGGCGCACTGGGTCGAACAGCAGGCCGACAAGCTGGACCGGATGCAACAGATCCTGAGCCAGTTACAGACCGAATCACAGCCCGACTACGCCATGTTCTCGGTGACCCTGCGGGAGTTGTTCAGCCTCGCGGAAGCCACGGCGATAAGGAATTGAGCGGCAGCCACCGAAAGAGTGACAAGCGCTGCTTCGATGACGGACGAAGCCAGTGAACTGTATATGGGACGCTCCATGGAAGCCTGCACAGGAAAACCAGGATTGAACTTTTACACGACGGCCGGCTGCCACCTGTGCGAGGAGGCGGAGCGGCTGTTGATCGAGCTGGTGGCGCAACATCCGGTGACCGTCGAGGTCATCGATATCGCCGCGGACGAGGGGCTCGCGGAGGAATACGGCATCCGCATTCCCGTGGTCCGTCACCAGGAGTCCGGTCGCGAGGCCGGCTGGCCCTTCAGTTACGGTGATCTCGTGCGCTTGCTCGGGGAGGACTGAGCCGTGTCCTGGCCCGGACTAGGAGCCTGTCGGACTCAGGCGATCGTAGCGAGCATGGTGGGAGAGCGAGGCC
>JBBDSI010000222.1:0-5340 GCA_040905005.1 Pseudohongiellaceae bacterium | reverse complement strand
ATTTTCAGGCATCTCGACGCCCTCGCTACGGCAGTTCATGAATAGTCCGGGCTAGAAGCGCGGGACAGCAGTGCAGAGGGCCCTCAAGTTCATCCCGCAGCCGCATTTTTCACCCGCCGACGTTACTCGCCAGGCTGCTAACTCCGCGGAATACAGGGAGTTTCAGCCTGTGTTCATCCTGCCCCCCTTTTAATGGCATCAACAGCTCACTGACGTATCCGGTGCTTCTTGGTAAACTGCGGCCCGGCGTGGCACTGCCACAGATGACTCAGGAAGGAACCATGACCCGCAACAAAGACGATTCGAGCGCCGGCGGCGCGCACGATTCCCTCAGTTACCGCGACGCCGGTGTGAATATCGACGCCGGTAATGCCCTGGTCCAGCGCATCAAGGAAGTCACCCGCAGCACACAACGCCCGGAGGTGCTGTCCGATCTCGGCGGCTTCGGGGCGCTTTGCGAGATTCCCGCCAAGTACCAGCAGCCGGTGCTGGTGTCCGCCACCGACGGCGTCGGCACCAAGCTGAGGCTGGCCATGCAGATGAACAAGCACGACACCATCGGCATCGACCTGGTGGCCATGTGTGTCAACGACCTTATCGTGTGCGGCGCCGAGCCGCTGTTCTTCCTCGATTACTACGCCACCGGCGGCCTCAACGTGGATACCGCGGCGGCGGTGGTGGGCGGCATTGGCGAGGGCTGCCGCCAGGCCGGCTGCGCGCTGATCGGCGGCGAGACCGCCGAGATGCCCGGCATGTACAGCGGCGAGGACTACGACCTGGCCGGCTTCGCCGTGGGGGTCGTGGAGAAGAGCAAGATCATCGACGTCAGCGATGTCGAGATCGGGGACTGCCTAATCGGGTTGCGCTCCTCCGGGCCCCACTCCAATGGCTATTCCCTGATCCGCAAGATCATCGAGGTTACCGACACAAAGCTGAGCATGGACCTCGACGGCCGCCCCCTGGGCGAGGTGTTGCTGGAGCCCACCATAATCTATGTCAACACGGTGCGCGAGCTGGCTGCTACCGCAGACATCCACGGAATCGCCCACATCACCGGCGGCGGCCTGGTGGAGAACCTGCCGCGGGTTTTGCCGGACAATGCCTGCGCGCTGATCGAGCGCAAAAGCTGGCAGCGGCCAGCCATCTTCAAGTGGCTACAGAAGGCAGGCAAGGTCGCCGATTTCGAGATGCTGCGCACCTTCAACTGTGGCATCGGCATGGTCCTTTGTATGCCGGATGAAGAATGCGACGTGGCGCTAGAGACTCTGAACCGTGACGGTGAAAAGGCCTTTCGCATCGGCACGGTCGGGGAGCGGTCCGAGCACGGCGATCGCGTGGAATTCATCTAAGCCTTATGACCGAGACTCATTGCCACATCGTCGCCCTCATCTCCGGCACCGGCACCAATCTGCAGGCGCTGATCGATGCCAGCATGCACGCCAATTTCAAGATCACTAGCGTGATCTCCAACAACCCTGACGCCTATGGGCTGCAGCGAGCGGCGCGCGACGATATTCCTACACTGGTGGTGGACAACCGCAACTTCAAGAAGCGCAAGGAGTTCGACCTGGCGCTGCAGGAGGTGATTGACGAGATCAATCCGGACCTTATCGTACTGGCAGGCTTCATGCGCATTTTGGGCGATGAGTTCGTGCAGCATTTTGCCGGCCGCATCATCAACATCCACCCCTCCCTGTTACCGAAGTTTCCCGGCACCCAGACCCATGAGCGGGCGTTGGCCGCTGGCGAAACCGAACACGGCGCCTCGGTGCACTTCGTCACCGAAGACCTCGATGGCGGCCCGGTAATCGCCCGCGACAGGATCAAGGTACGCAAGAGCGATACCGCCGATACTCTGCAGACGCGGGTGCTGGAGAAGGAGCATCTGTTGTATCCCAAGGTGGTCTCCTGGTTCGCCGCTGGCCGCCTGGAGATGAAAGCGGGCAAGGCCTGGCTGGACGGCGAGTCGCTACCGCCGGAAGGGGTGGAGGTGCATCCCTGAAGAGGTGCCTCAGGGAATCAGTCAGCGGCCTGGCGCGTGCTCCGAAGCTTGCAACTGCGTGGAGCTACCGGGGGCCACAGCAGGCCCCTCATTAATGGTGCGCGCTGGTCTGCGGTCAATCAGATAGCCAGCGCAGAGCCTTGGCTCCATCGTGCGTAGCTTGCACTACTGGCAATTCAGCGCGAGGATAGGCACATGAAATTTATACAGAATACATTGACGCCTGCAATCCACACCCTGCTGGCTGGCCTGTTACTCACACCGATGACGGTGCTGGCGCAGGAACTCCCCGAATTTTCCGCCTACTACGAGGCCAGAACGAATGGCATGCGCGGCGATGCCGAGCGCCACCTGGTTCGCCAGGAGGATGGCAGCTACCGACTCAACGTGTCACTGGAGGCACGCATGGTGGGCATACGTCTGGGCGAGCTGGAACAGTCCAGTGAATTCGAACTGGCAGACGGGCGCATCGTGCCGCAACAATACACTTACGTGGTCTCCGGCATCACCAGCTCCAATGACAGCGTCAACTTCGACTGGGAAAACGGCACCGCCCTCAGCAAGGAAGACAAGCGAAGCTGGCAGCTGGAACTGGGCCCCCATACTCTGGATCAACTGAGCTACCAGCTGGCCCTGGCCATCACGCTGCGCGCAGGCAATTGGGCGGCAGAGGAGGTGCTAGAGTTCGAACTCGTAGACGGCGACGAACTGGAAATCCAGCGCTATCGCCTGCTGG
Source organism: Pseudohongiellaceae bacterium (assembly GCA_040905005.1). Lineage (GTDB taxonomy): Bacteria > Pseudomonadota > Gammaproteobacteria > Pseudomonadales > Pseudohongiellaceae > UBA9145. The sequence continues at coordinate 2,602 of JBBDSI010000222.1, read as the reverse complement.
GCGAGGAAGTCACCGACACCCCCCTGGGCCGCCTCAACACCGTCAAACTGGAACGCATCCGCGAGGGCGACAGCGGCCGCGTCACCAACATCTGGTTCGCCAAAGACTGGCACTACCTCCTCACCACCATAGAACAGGTCACCTCCTCCGGCCTACGCATAGAACTAACCCTGGCAAACGCCACAATAAACAACACCCAGGTAATCCCCCTCCCCCACCCCGACTCAGAGTAAAGACTCTGAGTACTTACTCTGAGTACTTACTCTGAGTACTTACTCTGAGCACTTACTCCGAGTACTTACTCTGAGTACTTACTCTCTGCATTTACTCTGAGTGTTTACTCTGAGTTGTTACTCTGAGTAATTTTCTGGTTTTCTGGCTTAGTGGCTGTGTTGGACTAGACTGGATGGTGTCAATCTTTAGCCAGGAGATCATCTCATGACACAGCGATATCGTGTTGGCCCTGCGGGTTATCCTCAGCATGTGGTTCAGCGGGGAGTCAATCGTATGCCTTGCTTTCGTGAGGAAGACGATCGTGCCGCGTATGCGCACTGGATGGGTGTCGCGGCGGCGAAGTATCGTGTGGACATTCATGCCTGGGTCTTTATGACGAATCATGTGCACTTGCTTGTCACACCACGGAAGGACCTCGCTGTGTCCAGGTTCATGCAGTATCTGGGGCGGTTTTACGTGCGCTACTTTAACGCGACCTACGACCGCTCCGGCACCCTCTGGGAAGGTCGCTTCTTCGCGTCGGTCATCGAGGAAGACGCCTATTTCCTGGCCTGCCAACGGTACATCGAGCTGAATCCAGTGCGGGCAGGCATCACAGAGAAGCCTGACGAATACCACTGGTCAAGCTATCACGCCAATGGCATGGGTCTGGACTCGATGCTAGCGTCACCCCACCCACTATACCTCGGGCTCGGCAGGTCGAGGAATGCCAGGCAGAAGTCTTACCGGGAGCTGTGTGGCGAGTCCGTCAGCGAACAGGAGTCTGCGAAAATACGCAATGCGTTGCGCACCGAATCAATCCTCGGCTCCATCGGGTTCATCAAATCACTGGAGAAAATCACCGGCAGAAGGCTGCGACCACAAGCGCCCGGAGAGCCAGCAAAGTGATCTCACAACTGCGTGTCGCTCCGCAGCACTGGGAAGTTACAGCAAGTGAGATTCAGACGCCGGATACCGACTGATCACCAGCGTCTTCATCGTCGGCCTTGCGGTTGATATTGTACTTGCGCATCTTTTCCACCAGCGTGGTACGGCGGACATTGAGGCGGTCGGCGGCCCGGGCGACGACGCCGTCGCAGTCCTTCAGCGCCTTCTCGATCAGGTCTCGCTCAAGGTTGGACAAATAATTTTTCAGATCGAGCCCGTACATGGGCAGCAAGGAATCCGAATTGTCTCCGTCACTACCTTGCTGCGACTTCCTTCCGAACGGCACGACACCGGCAGCCCCGGCCGGCATCTCGTCTCCCTCCTCGTGTTCGCGAAACTTGGCCGGCAGGTCGTTGACGCCGACGATGCCGTGGGGATAGAGGATGGCCATGCGTTCCACCAGATTGGACAACTCGCGCACGTTGCCGGGCCAGGCATAACGGCGCAGACTGCGAATCGCCGCCGAGTTGAACCGCACCGAGCCGCGCTTGCCTGCCTCCATCTCGCTGATCAATTCATTCAGCAGTAGCGGCACGTCTTCGGCGCGTTCGCGCAGTGGAGGCATGTCGATGGGGAAAACGTTCAGGCGATAGTAGAGATCTTCGCGGAACTCGCCGTGGGCGATCATGTGCTCCAGGTTCTTGTGCGTGGCCGCCAGTATGCGCACATCGACGTGGATGGTCTTGATACCACCGACTCGCTCGAAACTGCGCTCCTGCAGAACCCGCAGCAGTTTCACCTGCATGTTCAGCGGCATGTCGCCTATCTCGTCCAGAAACAGCGTGCCTTCATTGGCCAACTCGAAGCGCCCGACGCGCGCCGCCACGGCCCCGGTGAAGGCTCCTTTCTCGTGGCCGAACAATTCGCTCTCCAGAAGTTCGCGCGGAATGGCACCACAGTTGATGGGCACGAATGGCTTGTCGGCACGCGAGGAATTCAGGTGCAGATTGCGCGCCACCACTTCCTTGCCGGTACCTGACTCGCCGGTGATCAGCACGCTCACTTCCTTGTTCGCCACCTGCCCCATCATGTGCCGCACCTGCTCGATCGCCTGGCTGCTGCCAACCAGACTGTGGAACATGGTGTAGTCGCGCACGCCACCGACGTCACGCAGGCGGTTGTAGTGTTCGTGAAACAGCTTCGCCTTGTGCAGCGCATCCAGCAGCGGCTGATAACTCAGATTGCCCGACAGGGTGGCGGTAATACGGGACAGCAAATCGGGCGCCAACTCATCCGGCAATGTATTCGCATCCGCCACCAGCACAAAAGGAATGCCCGCCTCATAGTCATGCAGGGCTTCCAGCAGAGTCTTGAGATCGACGCGGGTGCTGCCTATCAGCGCCGTGCAGATCTGCGCCGGTGTCACCAACGCCGCCTCGGCATGCGCTCGCCAATCGGCAGAGGTTGCGACGATAGCGGCTTCGCCGAGAAAAGTGAGGAT
>JBBDSI010000221.1:0-5382 GCA_040905005.1 Pseudohongiellaceae bacterium | reverse complement strand
TCTATATCAAAACATTTCGATATAGATTTGAAAAGCCGCGTCATTGCTGGTATCGTGCCTGCCTACTAAGCGAAAGAGACCACCAACCCCGGTTTGAGTAACACAGCCCTTAAAAAGGCCGAGGCGGCACAGCCCGCACCGGTCGAGAATCTTGCGGCCCTGCATAAGGCCCTTGCCGACCCGCTGCGTCTGACCATTCTGCGCCTGTTGTCCAACGAGTCCTTTGGCGTGTTGGAGCTGTGCCAGGTACTCGATATCCGCCAGTCGGGCCTGAGCCACCACCTGAAGGTGCTGGCCAACGCCCATCTGGTCTCTACCCGACGCGAGGGTAATTCGATCTTCTACCGGCGCGCCTTTCTCACCAACGACGACCCCTACCGCGACCTGAAGGCGCGGGTCTTCGAGCAGGTGGACGCGCAGCCGGTCTCCCAACAAGCCTGGCGCAAGATTCGACAGATTCAGCTGGAGCGCTCGCAGCTCTCCCTGAACTTTTTCAATCGCAACGCCGGCAAGTTCCTGGAGAAGCAGGGACTGATCGTGGCACACAACGAATACGCCGCCACCCTGCATGACGTAATCGATAGCCTGTCGCTACCGGACGATCCCCGGGTACTGGAAGTCGGGCCCGGCGAGGGCCAGATGCTGGTGGAGCTGGCGGGCAAGTTTGCCGGACTCACGGCACTGGATAACTCCCCCGACATGCTGGAGCACAGTCGCCAGGCAGTGGCCGACGCCGGTTACCAGCACGTGCACTTCATTCTCGGAGACACCGCCGTGGCGCGGGCCGAAAAAGTAAGAGCCGACCTGATCCTGTTCGAGATGGTGCTGCATCACATCTCCTCGCCAGCGGAGACTTTCCGCGATTGCGCCGAGCTGCTAGCGCCCGAAGGCTATCTGCTCATCGTCGACCTGGCGCCTCATGATCAGGACTGGGTGCGGGATTCCTGCGGCGACCTCTGGCTCGGCTTCGAGAAGCAGGAGCTGGAGCGCTGGGCAGAAAGCGTTGGCTTGCAGGTCAATCAAGGGTCTTACCTGCAGCTTCGCAACGGTTTTCAAATTCAGATTCGTGTGTTTCAGAAAGGGACACATGATACTTCTACTACACTTAACACGAATACTACATTCAATACGAAAAGGAAAAGCTAATGGCAGAGAAACACCTTTTTACCTCCGAATCGGTATCTGAAGGTCATCCGGACAAGATGGCGGACCAGATCTCCGACGCGATCCTCGACGCCCTGCTGGCCGAGGACAAGCATTCACGCGTCGCCTGCGAGACCATGATCAAGACCGGCATGGTTATCGTCGCCGGCGAGATCACGACCGAGGCCTATGTCGATGTGGAAAGCATCGTCCGGGAGGTCGTGAACGACATCGGCTACAACCACTCCGAGAGCGGCTTCGACAGCCACACCTGCGCGGTGATGAACGCTATCGGCGCGCAGTCGCCCGACATCGCCATGGGCGTCGATGAAAGTGATGATCACGAACAGGGTGCCGGCGACCAGGGCCTGATGTTCGGTTATGCCTCCAACGAAACCGAGGTATTGATGCCGGCGCCGATCCACTATGCACACAAGCTGGTGAAGCGCCAGGCTGAGGTGCGCAAGAACGGTACGCTGCCCTGGCTGGAGCCCGACGCCAAGAGCCAGCTCACCTTCCGCTACGAGGACGGCAAGCCCGTAGGTATCGATGCGGTTGTGCTGTCCACCCAGCACCGCGAAGAGATCAGCCTGGCCGATCTGCGCGAGGCGGTGCTGGACCAGATCATCAAGCCGGTGCTCCCCGAAGAGTGGATCGACAAGGACACCAAGTATTTCATCAACCCGACCGGACGCTTCGTCATCGGCGGCCCCCACGGCGACTGCGGCCTGACCGGACGCAAGATCATCGTCGATACCTATGGTGGCATGGCCCGCCACGGTGGTGGCGCCTTCTCCGGCAAGGACCCGTCCAAGGTGGACCGTTCCGCCACCTACCTGGCGCGTTACATCGCCAAGAACATCGTCGCCGCCGGCATCGCCGAGCGCTGTGAAGTCCAGCTCTCCTACGCCATCGGCGTGGCCGAGCCCACCTCCATCAGCGTCCAGACCTTCGGCACCGGCAAGATCGACGACAGCAAGATCACCAAACTGGTGCGCGAGCATTTCGAACTGCGGCCCAAGGGGCTGATCGCCATGCTCGACCTGCTGCGGCCCATATACCGCAAGACGGCCGCCTATGGCCACTTCGGCCGGGAAGAACCCGAGTTCACCTGGGAGAAGACCGACAAGGCCGAAGCGCTGAAGAGCGACGCGGGACTATAAAGTCACGAATCACGAATTCAAGAATCACACGCATTCAAGAATCAGGAGTCACTATGAATAACCTCAATGTAAAGAAAGACGTCTCTGCAGAGCAGGACTATAAAGTCGCCGACATCGGCCTGGCCGACTTCGGCCGGCGCGAGATCACCCTGGCCGAGGCGGAGATGCCGGCCCTTATGGAACTGCGCCGGAAATATTCCAAGGACAAGCCTCTCAAGGACGCGAAGATCCTCGGCTGTATCCACATGACCGTGCAGACTGCCGTGCTCATCGAAACCCTGCAGGCGCTAGGCGCGGAAGTGCGCTGGTCGTCCTGCAACATCTTCTCCACTCAGGACCACGCCGCCGCCTGCATGGCCGCCGAAGGCGTGGCCGTCTACGCCTGGAAGGGCCAGTCCGAGGAAGAAGCCGAATGGTGTATCGAGCAAACCATCCTCAAGGACGGCAAGCCCTGGGACGCCAACATGATCCTCGATGACGGCGGCGACCTCACCGCCATGGTGCATGACAAGTACCCCGAAGTGCTCGACAACGTGCACGGCATCACGGAAGAGACCACCACCGGTGTGCACCGCCTGCTCGACATGATGAAGCAAGGTACCTTGAAGGTGCCCGCCATCAACGTCAACGACTCGGTCACCAAGTCCAAGAACGACAACAAATACGGCTGCCGCCACAGTCTGAATGACGGCATCAAGCGTGGCACCGACATGCTGCTGTCTGGCAAGAAGGCGCTGGTGCTCGGCTACGGCGACGTCGGCAAGGGTTCCGCCCAGAGCCTGCGCCAGGAAGGCATGATCGTGAAGATCGCTGAGATCGATCCCATCTGTAGCATGCAGGCCTGCATGGACGGCTACGAGGTCGTCTCGCCCTTCAAGAACGGCATCAATACCGGCAAGGCCGACGCCATCGACAAGGACCTGCTGGGTCGAATCGATCTCCTCGTCACTGCCACCGGCAACGTCAATGTCTGCGACCGCTACATGCTTGACGCCATCAAGCCGGGCGCCATCGTCTGTAACATCGGTCACTTCGATAACGAGATCGATACCAAGTACATGCGCGAGAACTGGGACTGGGAAGAGATCAAGCCCCAGGTGCACAAGATCTACCGCAACGGCAAACAGAAAAAGGACGACTACGTGCTGCTGCTTTCCGAGGGTCGCCTGATCAACCTGGGCAACGCCACCGGCCACCCGTCGCGCATCATGGACGGCTCATTCGCCAACCAGGTGCTGGCGCAGATGTTCCTGTACGAGCGCAAGCACGCCGACCTGTCCGAGGATTCCAAGAAGCAGAAGATCACGGTCGAAGTACTGCCCAAGCTGCTGGACGAGGAAGTCGCCGCGCTGATGGTGAAGGGCTTCGGTGGTGTCATCACCAAGCTGACCGATACCCAGGCGGACTACATCCACGTGCCAGTGGAAGGCCCGTTCAAGACCGACAGCTACAAATACTAAGTGAGCGTAACGAAGGACAACGTGCAAATGGATTCAGCACATCCCTGCCGCTTCAGCATCGAATTCTTCCCTCCGCGCACAGCGGAGGGAGAATCCAAGCTGGATACGGCGCACAAACGCCTGGCCGAGCTGAAGCCCGACTTCTTCTCGGTCACCTATGGCGCCGGCGGCTCCACCAGGAAGGGCACGCGCAAGGTGGTGCTGAAATACACCGAGGCCGGGTCCAGCGTAGCGCCGCACCTGTCGTTCGGCGGCACCAGCGAGAAGGAAGTGCGCAAGCTGCTTACTACCTACAAGGAAGCCGGCATCGACCGCCTCGTCTGCCTGCGGGGGGACGTCCCCTCCGGCAGCGGCGGTTCGGTGCACTACCGCTACGCCAGCGAACTCATTCGCTTCGTGCGTGCTGAGTTCGGCGACCATTTTCACATCGAGGCCGCCTGCTACCCGGAGATTCATCCGGACGCAAAGAATTACGCCGACGATGTGCGCTATTTCAAGGAAAAGGTGGACCTGGGTGCGAACTCGGGCATCACCCAGTACTTCTATAATGCCGATGCTTATTTCCGCTTCGTCGACTATTGTGCCGCGGCGGGCATCGACATCCCCATCGTGCCGGGCATCATGCCCATCAGCAACTACGCCAACCTGGTCCGCTTCAGCGCCAAGTGCGGGGCAGAGATCCCGCAGTGGCTGCGCCGGCGACTGGAGGAGTACGGCGAGGAAGACACCGAGAGCCTGCGCGAGTTCGGCATCGACGTGGTCACCGAGCTGTGCGACAAGCTGCTTGCCGGCGGCGCCCCTGGGCTGCATTTCTATTCCTTGAACGTCTCCCGCAACGTGATGGAAATCTGGAATAATCTGAAGCTGTCCGAGCAACGCTGAATCCGGGAACCGCCGATGCGAGTCTCACGAGTATTCGTGGAAGTAGGACTGGCCCCTGGCGACACCCTCACCCTGGATCGCGAGACCAGTCACTACCTGGCTTCCGTGCTGCGCCTGCAGCGCGGTGACCCGGTGCGCGTGTTTAACGGCCGCGATGGCGAATTCAGCGCCGAAATTACGGCTGTGAGCCGGCAGGCAGTCAGCCTGGCGCTGGGCGAGAGGCTGCGCGACGCCGCGCCTTCCCCGCTGCACATCCACCTGGCGCTGGGCCTCTCCCGCGGCGACCGCATGGACTTCGCCATACAGAAGGCCACGGAGCTGGGCGTCGGCGCCATCACCCCCCTGTACAGCGAATTTGGCGAAGTACGTATCAAGCAGGCCGCGCGCCTGGAAAACAAGCTGCGGCACTGGCGCCGCATCGCCGTTAGCGCCTGCGAACAGAGCGGCCGCCTGCAGGTGCCCGAGATCGCCGCGCCCCAGGCACTGGCGGAATGGCTGCAGACACCCCGACAGGGGCTGCGCTTGCTACTGGACCCAAGCGGAGTGGCGGCGCTGGGTGCGCAGCCGACGGCAGAGCACATCGCGCTCGTGATCGGTCCGGAGGGGGGCTTCTCACCCGGGGAGCTGGCGCTGGCTGCCGAGCAGGACTATACGCTGGTGCACCTCGGCCCGCGCATCCTGCGCACCGAGACCGCGCCGGTGGCGGCACTGTCCGTGCTGCAATACTGTTATGG
>JBBDSI010000220.1:0-5399 GCA_040905005.1 Pseudohongiellaceae bacterium | reverse complement strand
CTCCCGACATCCTGCTCCCAAAGCAGGCGCGCTACCAGACTGCGCTATACCCCGAATATGTCCCTCGCAGTATACACCAGGGACCCCCTGATTAAGGACCTGTTAACCCGGGCCCTTGCAAAAGAGTCAGGCCCGACTCTGCGCCACGCGGAAGGGTCGGCATCATACTCGCGTCATCCATGGCCGTCAATGCGGCGTATCCCGCGGGCTCCTGCGGACTGGTACGGGCGCAGAGACTCAGCGCTCGCTGCGCCAGGTGCTGCCGCCCGCGCTGTCCTCCACCACGACATTCAGGGCGGCGAGGCGGTCGCGGATCTCGTCCGCCTTCTGCCAGTCCTTGTCGGCACGCGCCTGATCTCTTGCAGCCACGAGGCGATCGATTTCCTCGTGATCGAGTTCCGTGCCCGTGGCGCTGCGGCGCAGGAACTCCTCCGGTTCCGACTGCAGGATGCCGAGCACAGCAGCCAGGCGCACCAGCAGGCCCCCGAGTTGATTGGCGCAGTCCGGGTCCTCCTTCTTCTGGCGATTGATTTCCGAGACTATCTCGAACAGCACGCTCACCGCGCCGGCGGTGTTGAAATCATCGTCCATGGCCACTCTGAACGCCTTCTCGAAACGGCTGTTAGTCAGGGTCTTGGCTTGGGCGACGTCCAGGTCTTTCAGGCAGTGATAGAAGCGCTCCAGCGACTTCTGCGCCTGCACCAGACTGTCCTGTGAGTAACTGATAGGGCTACGGTAGTGGCTGGCGATCAATAAGTATCTGATCGCTTCGGCATCGTGTTCCTTGAGCACCTCGCGCACGGTAAAGAAATTGCCGAGCGACTTGGACATCTTCTCGCCGTCGATGCGCAGCGGACCGTTATGCATCCAGATATTGGCGAAGCGGGTGCCGGTGGCGGCCTCCGACTGGGCGATCTCGTTCTCGTGGTGGGGAAAGATCAGGTCCATGCCGCCGCCGTGAATGTCGAAGTTGTCGCCGAGGGCACAGGTAGACATGGCCGAGCACTCGATGTGCCAGCCGGGGCGACCGTAGCCCCAGGGCGAGTCCCAGCCGACACCATCGTCGGGCGAGGCCTTCCACAACACAAAGTCGCGGGGGTCCCGCTTCAGCTCACCTACCTCGATGCGGGCGCCGTCCAGCAACTCGTCCAGCTTCTTGCGCGAGAGCTTGCCGTAGCCGGGAAAGTTGCTGACCGAGTAATAGACGTCGCCGTTGTCCGCGCGATAGGCTGCATCCTTCTCCATCAGGCTCTGGATCATGGCGATGATCTCGTCGATATGCGCCGTCGCGCGCGGCTCCTGGTCGGGCCGGGCGATGCCCAGGGCTTCCTCGTCCTCGTGCATGGCCTTGATGAAGCGGGCGGTAATGTCAGAGAACAGCGCATCCTCCTCCTGCGCCCGCTTCAGGATCTTGTCGTCGATGTCGGTGATGTTGCGCACGTAGGTGACGTCGAAGCCAGCCCCGCGCAAATAGCGCACGACGACGTCGAAGGCCACCAGCATGCGCGCGTGACCGAGATGACAGTAGTCATAGACGGTGATGCCGCAGACATAGATCTTCACCTTGCCCTTCTCGATCGGGACAAGTTCTTCCTTGTGGTGGCTAAGTGTGTTGTAGATCTTGAGCACGATCTGTGGTTTCCCGTTATCCGCCCGACCAGGAATCGCGCAGGGTGATGGTGCGATTGAACACCGGCTTTCCCGGTCTGGAGTCGATCCTGTCGATAACGAAGTAACCCTCGCGCTCGAATTGAAAATTAGGACTGGCGCCTTCGGCCAGGGCCGCGGGCTCGACGATGCAGCCCTCGAGCTCCCTGAATGAATCCGGATTCAGGCAGTCGCGGAAGTCGATGTCCTTGCCCTCGGGCTTCTCCCGGCTGAACAGGCGATCATACAGGCGCACTGTCGCCGCGACGCCCCGGCTGGCCGATACCCAGTGGATCACGCCCTTGACCTTGCGCCCCTCCGGCTTCCTGCCGAGAGTATCAGTATCGACGCTGCAGTTCAGCTGCAGGACCCGGCCATCGGCATCCTTGACGACCTCGTCGCAGCGGATGACATAGGCGCCGCGCAGGCGCACCTCGCCTTCCGGCAACAGACGCTTGAAGCCCGCCGGCGGCTCTTCGGCGAAGTCGCTGCGGTCGATGTAGATCTCCCGGGTCAGCGGCACCTGGCGCGTGCCCATGGCCTCGTCCTTTGGGTGATTGCCCATCTCGAGGATCTCTTCATGGTCGTCCGCGAAGCTCGTCAGCACCACCTTCAACGGGTCGAGCACGCCCATCGCGCGCGGGGCCCGCTTATCCAGGTCGTCGCGGATGGCATGTTCCAGCATGCCGAGGTCCACCACGCTCTCGGCCCGGGCCACGCCCACCGCCTCGCAGAAGTTGCGAATCGAGGCCGGGGTGAAGCCGCGCCGGCGCAGGCCGGCCAAAGTAGGCATGCGCGGGTCGTCCCAGCCTTTGACGATGCCCTCCTCCACCATGGCGCGCAGATGACGCTTGCCCATCACCGTGTAATTGAGCCGCAGCTTGGCGAACTCGGTCTGCTGCGGCAGCACGAAGTCCGCGCTGTCCGGCAGGTCGCTGACCGCCTTGAGCGAATCGAAGTCCAGGTTATGCAGGATCCAGTCGTAGAGCGGCCGGTGATCCTCGAACTCCAGGGTGCACAGGGAGTGGGTGATGCCCTCGATGGCGTCGGAGACGCAGTGGCTGTAATCGTAGGTGGGATAGATGCACCAGCTATCACCGGTCTGGTGATGCTCGATGTGGCGAATGCGATACAGCACCGGGTCACGCATGTTGATGTTGGGCGAAGCCATGTCGATCCTGGCGCGCAGCGAGTAGGTGCCGTCGGCAAATTCGCCGTCGCACATGCGCTTGAACAGATCGAGATTCTCCTTGATCGGCCGGTCGCGGTCCGGGCTGTTGCGCCCGGGCTCGGTCAGCGTGCCGCGGTACTCCCGCGCCTGTTCCATGCTCAGGCTGCAGACGAAGGCCTTGCCGCTCTCGATCAGTTGCACCGCGAAATCGTAGAGGTGCTCGAAATAACTTGAGGAGTAGCGCACCTTGCCGTGCCACTCGAAACCCAGCCAGCGGATGCTGTCCTTGATCGCATCGACGAATTCCTGGCTCTCCTTGGCCGGGTTGGTGTCGTCGAAGCGCAGATTGCACTTGCCGCCGTATTCCTCGGCCAGGGAGAAATTCAGCCACACCGACTTGGCGTGTCCGATGTGCAGATAGCCGTTGGGCTCGGGCGGAAAGCGCGTGTGCACGCGTCCCCCGTGCCTGTCGCTGTCCAGATCCTTCTCGATCAGGTGGCGGATGAAGTTGGAGGGCGTGGCGGGCGCGGACGCCTGCTTGTCGGAGGACGGCGAGTTCGTCATCAAGTGGTCTCTATGGCGAATGCGTGTAACGGGGAATCGATAGTCTGTGTATTCCGGATTCGGCGCGAACGTTTGACCGGCCGCGACGGCGGGCTCTGTCTAAGTAAAGACAAAACCCTTATTATAGCCGCTCCCCCGGCCTCACTTCCAAACAAACCTGCCAAGTCTGACTGATACTACACAGAGAGTCCTCAATGATCGTTCTCAACACCAACCACGGCGCCATCACCATCGAACTCGATTTCGAGCGCGCCCCGCTCAGTGCCGCCAATTTTCTCGACTATTGTCGTTCCGGTTTCTACGACGGCACCGTCTTCCACCGCGTGATCGACAACTTCATGATTCAGGGCGGCGGCTTCGAGCCCGGCATGCGCCAGAAGCAGCCCGGCAAGTCCATCGAGAACGAGGCAGACAACGGCCTGCGCAACGAGACTGGCACCCTCGCCATGGCGCGCACCGGCGAGCCGCACTCGGCGACCTGCCAGTTCTTCATCAACGTCGGCGACAACGACTTCCTCAACCACCAGGGCAAGTCGCCCCAGGGCTGGGGCTATGCTGTGTTCGGACGCGTGGTAGAGGGCATGGACGTGGTCAGCCGCATCAAGGAGGTTGCCACCACCTCCCGCGCCGGTCACCAGGACGTGCCGGAGGAAGACGTCGTGATCGAATCCGCCGAAGTCAGGGAGCAGGACTGAGCCTTGTCCGAGCGCCTGCTGTTTATTTCCGACCTGCACCTGGATGCCGGCCGCGAGGACATCACCCGGACCCTACTGGACTTCCTGAACCGCGAGACCGGGCATTGTACGGCGCTGTATATCCTCGGCGACCTGTTCGAGGTCTGGCTCGGCGACGACGCCCGCGATGACATCGCTCACCGCGTCGCCGCCGCCCTCGCGGCCTTCGCAACCGCCGGCGCCGCGGTCTACCTGATGCACGGCAACCGCGATTTCCTGTTGGGAGACGATTACGCCCGCGCCTGTGGCGCGACACTGCTGCCGGACCCCCACGTCATCGCCACGCCCGTGGGCGAGGTATTGCTGTCCCACGGCGACGCCCTGTGCACCGACGACACCGAATATCAGCGCTTCCGCGCCCAGGTGCGCGACCCGCAGTGGCAGCAGACATTCCTGGCCCGAGGTATCAGCGAGCGCCGCGCCTTCGCCGAACAGGCCCGGCAACAGAGCCGCGAGGCCACGGCCGGCAAGTCGATGGACATCATGGACGTGAACGCGAAGGCAGTGGAACGATTGCTGCGGGAGACCGGTCAGACGCGCCTCCTGCACGGCCATACCCATCGCCCCGCCAGTCACGATCTGACCTTCGACTCACCCATCGCCGGCGCCACCGAGGGCTGGCGCCTGGTGCTGGGGGACTGGCATCGCCAGGGCTGGTACGGTGAGATCGGCGACGACGGTGTGCGCCTGGAGCGCTTCCCCCTGCTGCGCGCCTGAGTCGGTGCGGCCGCGTCAGGCGCTGCGGGTTAGATGCCCGGCCGCGACATAGCGCTCGAAATGGGCCTGACTCAACTGCTGCAGTTCTTCTTCGATGAGGGCGCACAATTCGGCCAGGCTCAGCGCCGCATGGTCCGGCAGTACGTACACGCCAAAATCACTCAGGCTCTCCAGGTCCCGGATGTCCCGGTGCTTCTTGCGCAGCAGATTGTGCAGCCAGCAATAGGGTGACAGCGTGGGGTCGTAGGGTACGCCGTTCTGCTCCAGCCCCAGTTTGAGATTGGGCACGGAAAAGATGCGGAAGCGGTTCTCCAGTATCTGCGTGACCAGCTTCTCGATGCGCCGCAGTACCGCCGCCTTCTCCTCCTCGCCATAGCCGTTCCAGGCGATGACCTCGAAGGCATAGCGCTTGCAACCGCGGCAGACCTTGTCGCCGAAGGAGGTGGTGGAGCAGATACCGATACAGGGGGTCTTGACCGGGGGCATGGCGGGCAACGATTCAAATGGGGATAGCACTACAGTCGGGTGTGCGCGTCGAGACTTTACCCGATTGTCGCATAAATTTC
>JBBDSI010000219.1:0-5405 GCA_040905005.1 Pseudohongiellaceae bacterium | reverse complement strand
AGCACGCGCTGTCTTTTCGGGTCTCTTTTGAGGCAAGAGGGCGTCCGCAGTAGGTGGTTCATGAATAGTCCGGGCTAGGGGATTAACCAGTCCGGAACAACCCTGCGTGAGCCGGAACGCTCAGCCTCCTCAGACGCTCAGCGATCGAGGCGGCGCCCGCTGCGCCGATGACCGTCGGCAGCACCATGGCGGCGCTCGATGGCCCGCCGCACCCGGCTCTGCTCAACCTCCTGGCGTAACTGCCGCTGCAGGACCGCGCTGCCTTGATCGAACTCCAGCACGCGGCGCGCGCGGATGCTCCCGTAATCGCGCCGGTCGGGACGCTCGTTGTCGCCCTCGGTGGGCTGGGCAGGCACTCTTTGCCGGTGCCTGGGGATGGCCGGCGCCGGATAGTAGTAAGGCTGCCGGGCCTGGTGGGTGTAGCGGAACTCGGCATCGAGATTGCTATAGAGGTTGCTGATCAGGCTGACGCGCTGGTAGAGCCCACGCTCGTGATCGCCGCCCTTGGCGCGCAGGAAGGCCTCCTCCAGAGCTCGGTACTGCCGGGCGACGTCATTGAACTCGGCACTGACATGGGATCGACTGCGGCCACGGTAAATGGCGTCGACCAGTTCTCCGGCCTCGCGGCCGAGGCGCTCGGCGGAGAAACGCACGCCGTTGTAGCCGCGGGCGCTGCCCAGTTCGGCGGCGAATTGGTTGCTGGCCCGGGTCAGTTCCCTGGCCAGCTGCGCCACCTGAAAGTCGGTGGCCGTGGCCACGCCCGCCAGCAACAGGCCAGCCAGGGGCAGGACCAGAAACCGGATCAGCTTGTTTTGTCGCGCTGCCATGATTCTCTCACATTAGCAGAGATTGACCGCGGAGTTTACCGAAGACGGCATGAACCTGGGCTTAACCCAATGAATTCGCTACGTTACGGCGCTCAGCTGCCGATGATTTCGTGATATTTGCGGATGACGGCGGGCAGGCCCTCATACAGGCACTCCACCACCAGGGCGTGGCCTATGGACACCTCGAGGATCTCGGGTATCTCCAGGAAGCGGGCGAGGTTCTCAAGGTTCAGATCGTGGCCGGCATTCACGCCCAGCCCCAGCCCCTGGGCGACGGCCGCGGCGTCCGCGTACTGTTCCCAGATCGACTGCTCCGACTCCAGACCGAAGTGCTCGGCGAACGACTCGGTATACAGCTCGATGCGATCCGCCTTCACCGCCGGCACCTGTTCGATGCGCTCGATATTCGGGTCCATGAAAAGGCTGCTGCGGATATCGGCCTTGCGCAATCGTGCTAACGCCTCCTGCAACAGCTCCCGATTGGCGGCGACATCCCAACCGTGATCGGAGGTGAGCTGGCCGGGAGCGTCGGGCACCAGGGTGCACTGGTCCGGCTTGACCTCGAGCACCAGTTCCAGCAACTCCGGCGAGGGATAGCCCTCGATGTTAAATTCAACGTCATCGTGCAGCTTGAGGAACGCGCCGATGTCGCGCACATCCTGACGGGTGATGTGGCGCTCGTCGGGCCGCGGGTGCACGGTGATGCCGCGAACCTCTTCCCGCAGCGCGCTGTCGATGAATTCGATGACGCCGGGATAGTCGTGACCGCGCGAGTTGCGTAGCAGGGCGATCTTGTTGACGTTAACGCTGAGCAGAGTCATGGCTCATTCCTCTTTGGTCAGGAAATCACGCACTATTTTCTGAAATACCTGGGGCTTCTCCGCGTGCACCCAGTGCCCGGTCTCCATGACCGACTTCACTCCAGCCTGGGGAAACAGCGCCAGGATCTCCGGCTCGTGCTTCTTGTGAACGTAACGCGACAGGTCGCCGCGCACGAACAGGGTCGGCCCCTCGTACGGACCCTCGCCCTCGGGCTTCTCGCGCAGGTGGTCGTAGTGGCGCTCGATGGCGTCCAGATTCAGCCGCCAGTGATAGGTGCCGTCGTCGCTGCGGGTAAGATTCGTGAGAATGAACTTGCGTGTGGCCTCGTCTTCGATGACCTCGCTCAGCCGTGCCTCGGCGTCGGCGCGATTGCCCAGCGCCGCCAGGTCCAGAGCCTTCATCGCCTCCATGATCTGGCGGTGGCCGTCGTTAGTGGCGCTGTAGGTCACCGGAGCTATGTCGACCACCAGCAGGCGTTCCACGTAATCCGGATGACTGAGGGCCAGCTGCATCGCGACCTTGCCACCCATGGAATGACCGATGAGCGCCGCCGGCTTGATAGCGAGCGCGTCCATCAGCTCCTTCACGTCCTCGGCCATGACCGGGTAGTCCATCTCCCCGGCATGGGGCGAATCCCCGTGGTTGCGCAGATCGACACCGATGACCGCAAAGTCCTCGGCCAGTTGCTTGCTGTGCCAGCCCAGATTGGCCAGGCTGCCGAACAATCCATGCAGTACCAGCAGGGGCGGTCCGTCGTCGGAGTAACGCTTGTAGTTGAGTTTCATTGAGGTCTTGGGTCCCCTGGGTATGGAGTACTCAGTCCAGTGACTTGAGTACCCCGATAACGTCGTCATGATGGGTCTTGGTCTTGACCTTGTCCATGATGTGTACGAGCCGGCCTTCCTTGTCGATGATGAAGGTGGTGCGCAGAATACCCATGAACTCCCTGCCCATGAACTTCTTGAGCCCCCACACACCGTACTTCTCGGCGATGGCGTGGTCCTCGTCGGACAGCAGGGTGAAATTGAGGTCGTGCTTGTCCTCGAATTTCTTCAGCCGCTCCACCGGGTCCGGGCTGACGCCGAGCGCGACGGCGTCGTATCTGGCCAGCTCCTTACTGCTGTCCCTGAGGCCGCAGGCCTGCACCGTACACCCCGGCGTCATGGCCTTGGGGTAAAAATACAACACTACGTTGTTCCTGCCCTTGAAGTCCTTCAGGCTGACCTTGTCGCCGGATTGATCCTTGAGGGTGAATGCGGGTGCCTTGTTGCCTGTCTTTATCGCCATGATGCCTGCTTAACCTCTCACTGTCTGTCACTGAATCGAAAACGAGTCGCATTATAACAGCCCTTAACCCTGACAACGCCCCGCGCTAAACTGCGAGCCATGGAAACCAGTCCCCGTTCCATCGTCGTGCTCACCGGCGCCGGCATCTCGGCCGAATCCGGTATTCGCACTTTTCGCGCCACCGACGGCCTCTGGGAGGAACACCGGATTGAGGACGTCGCCACGCCCGAGGGCTTCGAGCGTAACCCTACCCTGGTCTACGAGTTTTACAACCGACGCCGCCGGCAACTGCTGTCCGCCGACATCCGGCCAAATGCCGGACACACCGCGCTGGCCAGGTTCGAACACGAATTCGCCGGCGACTTCCTGCTGGTGACCCAGAACATCGACAACTTGCATGAGCGCGCCGGGAGCCGCAATGTGCTGCACATGCACGGCGAGATTCTCAAATCCCGCTGCCTCAATTCCCACCTGGTTTTCGACGCCAATGAGGACTTCACCTTTGACACGCATTGCCGTTGCTGCCGCTCACCAGGCAACCTGCGGCCGCACGTGGTCTGGTTCGGCGAGATGCCCTTCCATCTGCAACAGATCAACGAGGCGCTGGAGAACTGCGACCTGTTTGTCGCCATCGGCACCTCGGGCAATGTCTACCCGGCCTCGGGCTTCTACCAGACCGCCAGGATTCGTGGCGCCTCCACCGTGGAGCTGAACCTGGAGCAGACCGGCTCCCGCTTCGACCGCCACCTCTATGGCCCGGCCTCGGAGCTTGTGCCGGCATTCTTCGATGAGCTGCTCGTCTGAAGCCGGGCGCCGGCGAGAGACCGGCATTTTTTGGGGAGGGGGCAACAGATTGAGCGCCGGGTTACTCAGCCCGCGACCTTAAAAACCAACGCTCGCCAACCACGATTAGCAACAGGCCTGCCGCTGCCGTGTATAGCACCAGGATATCCGTCTGCACCTTGACCCAGATGAAGGCAGCCAGGACGATGACATCGAGCACTATGGCGGTTATCAGGATCAGCGGATTCGCCTCTACTTCTTTGCGCACATGCCGGAATACACCCCAGTGAATGGCGATATCCATAAGGATATAAAAGATCGCACCCAGCGACGCAATGCGACCGAGATCGAAAAATACCGAGAGCAGCATAGCCAGGACGATGGTGTAGACCAGCGTGTGCTTTTGAATGCTGCCCGGCATGCCGAAATGACTGTGGGGCACCAGTTTCATGTCTGTCAGCATGGCCAGCATGCGTGATACGGCAAACACGCTGGCAATCAGCCCTGAAATCGTGGCCACAATGGCGAAGATCACCGTGACCCGCAGGCCCAGTTCACCATAAGCAGGCCGGGAGGCTTCAGCCAGCGAATAGTCCCTCGCCGCGACAATCTCAGGGACAGTGAGGTTTCCCGCCACTGCAAAAGCCACCAGCATATAGACGACGACACAGATCAGTAGAGAGATAATGATCGCGCGACCGACGTTCTTGTGGGGCTCGATGATTTCCCCGCCACTGTTAGTGATGGTAGTAAATCCCTTGTAGGCCAGTATTCCCAACGCTACCGCGCCCAGGAATCCGGAGAACCCTGTTTCCTCTTGCGGCGAGGCCATCGCCTCGAAGCTCAATCCTGACGCCCACAACCCACCTGCGGCAAGAAAGACCAGCCCGCCAATCTTGATGAAAGCCATGAAGAAAGAGAACGACTGAATAAAGCGATTGCCGAGGATGTTGACCAGGAAAGCGAAAAAGAGGACGGCAACAGCCAGCGCCGGCAGCGCCCACCCGGCGGGCTCCGCACCGGTCAGTTGCAGGCTGTATGTCGCAAAGGTTCTGGCCACCAGGCTTTCGTTGATCACCATGGAGAAATACATCAACAGGGCACACACGGCAGTCATGGTGCCCTTGCCGTAGGATTTCTCCAGAAACATGGCGATACCGCCAGCCGAGGGCCAGGTGCTGGCCATCTTCACGTAACTGTAGGCCGAGAATCCGGCGACGACCGCGGCCACCAGAAAGGCCAGAGGGAACCAGCCCCGGGCCAGCTCGGCAACCTGTCCTGTCAGCGCGAAAATCCCGGCGCCGATCATGACGCCGGTGCCCATTGACACCGCGCCCCATAGCGTCAGACTGTTTTCCTTGTACTGAGTGCTGTGATCGTTGCTGGAAGCGGCTGCCATAATGTCACTCCTTGCTTGCCTTGCTTGATCGCTGCTTTGATTCCCAGCATCGCGAATTGACGATCATTGGGCTCTACTGGCGGAGCACTGGCCGCAATAGATTTGCGCCAGCACTCCCTCATCGTGTCAGATCAGCCGGTTGTAAATTTCAGCTATTAACCAGGCGAAGATCCCGGCAGTCAATGTCCAGAGAACCAGGCCGAGGAAGAAGCCGGCAAATCCCAGGTGCCAGCTCATTCCGCTGAAGTCGCCGTGCATCATGTAACCACCCATGTTCATGGACATGC
>JBBDSI010000218.1:0-5411 GCA_040905005.1 Pseudohongiellaceae bacterium | reverse complement strand
GATAGAGGCAATGGCGAGTCCTGCAGGGGCTTACAGGCCTTGCCCGAAGGCCAGAGGCATGTCTGGGCCAGAGGCATGTCTGGGCCAGAGGCATGTCTGGGATAGTCAGAGGGTCCCTGGCCAGGATTTCAACCCGTTCGAGGAAGGCATGAGTAGTCATTACCGGGAATTCAAGGCGCGCCGCAAGGAACTGATGGCGCAGATGGAGCCTAATAGCATTGCGCTGCTGCAAGCGGCGCCGGCACGGTTGCGCAATGCCGATGCCGCGTATCCCTATCGCCAGAACAGCGACTTCTATTACCTCAGCGGCTTTACCGAGCAACAGGCACTGTTGGCGCTGATTCCCGGGCGCAAGCAGGGCGAGGCGGTGCTGTTCTGCCAGGAGAAGAATCCCCAGAAGGAGTTGTGGGACGGCAAGCTGCTGGGGCCCGAGGCCGCCATCGACAGCCTCGGCGTCGACGATGCCTATCCCATCGGTGATATCGACGAGATCCTGCCCGGTCTCATCGAGGGCCGAGACCGCGTCTACTATTCCATGGGCAAGGACGACAAGTTCGACGATCAGGTAATGGAATGGGTCAAGGTGATCCGCAGCAAGTCCAAGCTCGGCGCCCATCCTCCCGGCGAATTTCTGGTGCTCGACCATCTGCTGCACGAGCTACGCCTGTTCAAGAGCAAAGAGGAAGTCCAACTGTTGGAGCAGGCGGCCCGGATCTCTGCCGAGGGGCACAAGCGCGCCATGGCCGCCTGCCGCCCCGGCCTGCGGGAGTATGAACTCGAGGCCGAGCTGCTCTATGCCTTCACCCGGGGCGGCAGCCGCTCTCCGGCCTATACCTCGATAGTCGCTGCCGGGACCAATGCCTGCGTGTTGCATTACATCGAGAACTCCGCGGAGATCAAAGAGGGTGACCTGGTGCTGATTGACGCCGGCTGCGAATACCAGCACTACGCCTCTGACATCACCCGCACCTTCCCGGCGGACGGCAAGTTTTCCCCGGAGCAAAAGGCCATCTACGAGATCGTGCTGAAGGCGCAGGAGGCCGCGATCAAGGCGATCAAGCCGGGTGCCGCCTGGGACGAGCCGCACCGCGCCTCGGTCAGGGTCATTACCCAGGGGCTGGTCAAGCTCGGCCTGTTGAAGGGCAAGCCAGCGGAACTGATCAAGGCGGAGGCCTATCGCGATTTCTATATGCACCGTGTCGGCCATTGGCTGGGGATGGACGTACACGACGTGGGCGATTACAAGATCGACGACAAGTGGCGATTGCTGGAAGCGGGCATGGTCACCACCATCGAGCCGGGCATCTATATCGCGCCCGACAACACCAGGGTCGCGAAAAAGTGGCGTGGTATCGGTGTGCGTATCGAGGACGATGTCCTGGTCACCCGCAGTGGCTCCAGGGTGTTGAGCAGTGGTATTCCCAAGACGGTGGCGGAGATCGAATCCTTCATGACCGCGGCGGCGCACTGACGGCATGCGCGTCGACCGCCCCGAATCCCGCTATGACGTGCTGGTAGTCGGTGGCGGCATGGTAGGCGCCAGCTTCGCCGCCCTGCTGGCGCAGACGCCTGGCGGCGAGTCCCTCTCCATCCTGGTGGTGGAGGCCGCCAGTCCGGAGCAGTCTTATCAACCCAGCTTCGACGCCCGTTCCACCGCCCTGTCCTGGGGGACGCGGCGCATCCTGCAGGGCGCCGGGCTGTGGTCTGAACTGGGGGATTGCGTCACCCCCATTAAGCAGATCCAGGTCTCGGACCGCGGTCACTTCGGCAGCGCCCTGCTCGATCGTGCGGAGACCGGCACAGAGGCCCTGGGATATGTCGCGGAGAATCGGCACCTGGGCGCCGTGCTCAATGCGGCACTGAGCGCCGCGCCTGCTATCCACCTGCTGGCGCCGGCGCGAATCGATGCGATCCGGCCGCGAGCAGGGGGCATGGAGCTCGACGTCGAATCCGGTCCGGAGTCGACGACGATAACGGCCGGACTGGTCGTGCTCGCTGATGGGGGCAGGTCGCCCATTTGTGCGCAACTGGGCATCGAACAAGAGCGCCGCGACTATGGTCAGCAAGCGCTGATCGCGAATATCTCCTTCACCCAGGCGCACGACAACGTGGCCTATGAACGCTTCACCGAAGACGGCCCCCTGGCCGTTCTGCCTCTGGGTGACTTCGAGGGCAGGCACCGCGGCGCCCTGGTCTGGACCGTGAGCGTTGCGGCCAGCGAGGCGCTGCAACAGTTATCCGACACTGAGTTGCTGCCGTTGCTGCAGGCGCAGTTCGGTCACCGCCTCGGCACGATCACAGGCATCGGCCAACGCCACTGTTACCCGCTGGGCCTGTCGGTGGCCCGGGAGCAGGCGCGGCCCGGCCTGGTGCTGATCGGTAACGTGGCGCATACCCTGCATCCGGTGGCCGGTCAGGGCTTCAATCTGGCGCTGCGGGATGTCGCTGTCCTGGTCAAGGTGCTGGCGCGTGCGGTGTCCGGCCAGCGGGCGCCGGGCGAGTTATCCGTGTTGCAGGAGTATCTCGAGCAGCAGGCATTCGATCAGACCCGCTCCATCCAGTTTACAGACCGCATGACGCGCCTGTTCTCCAGCGGCGACAGCGCCCGGGTGTGGGCGCGCAAGTTCGGGATTCTCTCTATCGACCTGCTGCCGTCCGTGCGCCGGCAGTTCGCCCGCCAGGCCATGGGCCTGCAGCTCTGAGCAGGAGACTCTGCTACAAATTCTGAAAGGCTATCGCCCGCCGGCGCGTCAGAGTCGCGCGCGAATGTCTTCGATGCGGCTGCGATTGGCGCCGAGATCGCTGTAACCCAGACGCGAGGCGGAGCGCACATGGGTCACGCCGGCGGCGGGGTCGTAGAGGAATTCCACGTCATCGACAAACCCCAGCAGGCGGGAGGTGAACTCGGCGTAGAGATAGTTGCCTTCGAAGGCGACGATATTGGTCCGCTCCATTGCCAGCAGCACCTGCTGCACCCGCTCCAGCGTGGCATTCAGCGGGGCGATGCCGTGCTGCTCGTCCGCGGCGAAGCTGGAGACACAGTTGGGTGAATCCGGGCAGGGCGCCAGGCGCCCGTTCCGCTCGCCGATGTCTGGCGGCGGCTCGCCGGCACAGGCGGTGAGAAAGGGCAGCATGGAGAGCAGGGATTTTTTCATTGCGCTATTTTAGTGACCTCGACAGTCGTCGGAGACTCTATGAATTATTCAGGGGGTTAGTTACCTAACGACGTGCCGAGCTCGCTGGTTCATTGCACCACGGTCATGCCCAGCCACTCGGCAACGAGCGCAGGCTTTTCTTCGCCCTCGATCTCCACGGTCACATTGTGCTTGAGCAGGTAATGACCGGGCTTCTTCTGCTCCGCGCTGGCGAGTTCGAAGCGGCCACGGATGCGGCTGCCCACCTTCACCGGGTTGATGAAGCGCAGCTTGTCGAAGCCGTAGTTGATGCCCATCACCGTGTTCTCGAGTTTAAGCGCGCCTTCATAGCCCATGGGGACCATCAGGGACATGGTGAGAAAACCATGGGCGATGGTGGTGCCGAAGGGGGTCTGGGCAGCGCGTTCCGGGTCGACGTGGATGTACTGGTGATCACCCGTGGCGTCGGCGAAGGCATTGATCCGCTGCTGGTCTATCTCCAGCCAGTCCGAGACGCCGACCTCCTTGCCGATGTAGTCATCCAGATCCTGCGCAGCGATCACTGTAGCCATGTTAGCTCCCGATTCCGGCCAGAACAGACCCCATCGCCGGGGCAGTCTATCAGGTATCGCAGACGTCGACAGCAATTCGGCAAAGCCGCCTGATGGCCTATAATGACCGTCATGACACAATCGAATGATCTAAGCACCGACGTCGTGATCGTCGGTGGCGGTATCGTCGGCGCCACCATGGCGGCGCTACTGGCGGAGCTTCCCCTGCGAGTGGTTCTCATCGACAGCGGCCCCTGGGAGGAGGCGCCGGCGCTCCTCCCCGACCAATTCGATCCCCGGGTCAGCGCACTGACCGCGGCCACTCGGCGCAGTTTCATGGACCTGGGGGTCTGGCCCGGCATTGCCGAGCGGCGCCGTTGTCCCTACCGGGAAATGCATGTCTGGGATGCCGACGGCACCGGCTCTATTCATTTCAGCGCCGCCGACATCGATCAGGATGAGCTAGGCACGATTGTCGAGAACTCTGTCGTGATGGCCGCCCTGCGCGAGCGACTCGAGCTTGTCGACAACCTCGAAGTCCTGGCGGGTCAGGCGGTCAACGAGTTGGACATGGCGGATGACGAGAACGATAGCGGCATCCTGCTGGGCACCGATCAGGGCACGCGATTGCACACCGCGCTGCTTATCGCCGCCGATGGCGCTAATTCGCCCCTACGCGGAATGGCCGGTTTCCGGACCCGGGAATGGGACTATGGTCATGAGGCGCTCGTCACCACGGTGAGGACGAGCAAGGCGCACGAACACACGGCGTGGCAGCGCTTCATGGGTACCGGGCCGCTGGCGTTCCTGCCCCTGTTACCGGCGCCGGAATCGGACAACCAGCATTTCTGTTCCATCGTCTGGTCGACCACGCCCGATGAGGCGGCGCGACTGCTGGCGCTGGAGGACGCGACCTTCTGCCGACAGCTCGGGGCCAGCTTCGAGCAGCGCCTGGGAGAGATCGAGCACGCGGCGCCACGCTTCAGTTTCCCGCTACGCCAGCGCCATGCCATCGACTACGTCAAACCGGGCCTGGCCCTGATCGGCGATGCCGCCCATACCATTCACCCGCTCGCGGGACAGGGAGTAAATCTCGGTATTCTCGATGCCGTCGCTTTGGCTGCCGAACTGCGCCGCGGACTCCAGGCCGGGCGTCGGCCGGGGGATATCACCCTGCTGCGCCGTTACCAGCGCGCCCGCATCGGGCACAACCAGTCGATGATGTGGCTCATGGAAGGATTCAAACATCTGTTTGCCGCGCAGTCGCTGCCAGTGCGCTGGTTGCGCAACATGGGTATGAGTGGCGTCGACAATCTTGCCGTGGTCAAGAATCAGCTCGCCCGCCGCGCCATGGGTCTGGAGTAGCGGGGCCCTTGGCAAACGGCGGCTAAGCACATTTTTTGGGTTGATTTTTTCCAGATCAATTTTTTTGCTCTCGCCAAGGCGCGAAGACGCCAAGAACACCAATTGACACTGGCGCTTGAAATCTCGCCCGAAGAGAGCCGCTGAATCCTTGGCGTTCTTGGCGGCTTGGCGAGAGGAAATGTCTTTTCTGTGAGCCCATAAATTCCGCGGACGAGCCTACTAGTCTTGTCTTGTCTTGTCTGGTCTTGTCTGGTCCTGCTTGCCGACTCTCCGCATTATGCGGGCAGCGGTGGTGGCAGGGGTGGGGCTCACCACAATCAAGGGCCAGCGCCGAACGCAGAAAACAGACCCTGACGTAGCG
>JBBDSI010000217.1:0-5418 GCA_040905005.1 Pseudohongiellaceae bacterium | reverse complement strand
GGGTTCGTGCGCTCCCATTCCTTCAGCATGTCCTTGATGACCTGGCGCTGCAGGTTGTCCTGGCTGCCGCAGAGATTACAGGGGATGATGGGGAAATCCATGAGGCCGGCGTAGCGCTCTATTTCCTTCTCCTTGCAGTAGGCCAGTGGCCGGATGACGACGTTGCGCTTGTCATCGCTCAGCAGCTTCGGCGGCATCGCCTTCAGCTTGCCGCCGTAGAACATGTTCAGGAACAGGGTTTCGACGATGTCCTCGCGGTGGTGGCCCAGGGCGATCTTGTCGGCACCGATGGAATCGGCGTAGTTGTACAGGATGCCGCGGCGCAGGCGTGAACAGAGCCCACAGTAGGTCTTGTCCTCCGCGATCCTGTCGGTGACGATCGAATAGGTGTCCTGCTCCAGTATTTTGTAGTCGACCTGGCGCCTCTCCAGGTACTCGGGCAACACGTGCTCGGGGAAGCCCGGCTGTTTCTGATCCAGATTGACCGCATGCAGGCGGAAGGTGATCGGCGCATGCTTCTGCAGATTCAGCAGGATGTCCAGCAGCGTGTAGGAATCCTTGCCGCCGGAGAGGCAGACCATGACCAGATCGCCGTCCTCGATCATGTTGAAATCGGCGATGGCGCGGCCTACGTCGCGGCGCAGGTTCTTGCGGCTGCGATTCAGGGTGAATTGGTCACGATCGGCGGTGCTCACGATTTTAGTCCAGGCGCGTCAGACGCGCTCGATGATGGTGGCGATGCCCTGGCCGAGACCGATGCACATGGTGGCCAGTCCCAGGGTGGCGCCCTGCGCCTCCATGTTGTTGAGCAGCGTGGTGGTGATGCGCGCGCCGGAGCAGCCGAGGGGATGGCCGAGGGCGATGGCGCCACCGCGCAGGTTTACCTTCTCATCCATGTCATCCAGCAGGCCCAGGTCCTTAAGTACCGGCAGCGACTGCGCCGCGAAAGCCTCGTTCAGTTCCACGCAGTCGATGTCGGCGATCGTCAGGCCGGCCTTCTTCAGGGCCTTCTGCGTGGCGGGCACGGGGCCGTAACCCATGATGGAAGGATCCACGCCGGCGTAGGCCATGGCCCGGATACGGGCGCGCACGGTCAGGCCCAGCGCCTGGGCCCTGGCGGCGGACATCACCAGCATGGCCGAGGCCCCGTCGGTGATCTGCGAGGCGGTGCCGGCGGTGACGGTGCCGTTCACCGGGTCGAACACCGGCCGCAACTGCGCCAGGCCCTCCACAGTCGTGTCCGGGCGAATGGTCTCATCCTGCTCGATCAACACCTTAAAGCCATCGGCGTCGTGGCCTTCGATGGGCACGATCTCGTTATCGAAGCCACCGTTGCCCCGCGCCTTGTCGGCGAGGCGGTGCGAACGCACGGCGAACTCGTCCTGGCGCTGGCGGTCGATGCCGTGCATCTTCGCCAGCACCTCGGCGGTGACGCCCATCATCCAGGAGGCCCTGGCGAAATGTAGCGAGGCCCTGGGGTTGGGATCCACCCCTTCGGTCATGCCCACATGGCCCATGTGCTCGACCCCGCCGATGACGAACTGGTCGCCGTTGTCGGACAGGATCGCCGTGGCCGCGGTATGCAGCGCCGACATGGAAGAGCCGCACAGGCGGTTCACCGTCTGCGCGCACACACTATGGGGCAGTACGGTCAGCAGCGCGGCGTTGCGGGCGATGTTCCAGCCCTGCTCCTTGGTCTGATTGACGCAGCCCCAGATCACGTCTTCGGTCTCCGCCGGGTCCAGCGCCTCGTTACGCGCGAACAGGGCGTTGATCAGGTGCGCGGAAAGTTCCTCGGCGCGGACGTGACGCAGGGCGCCGCCTTTGGAGCGGCCCATGGGCGTCCGGATTCCGTCGATGATCACTGCATCCCTGGCATGTAAGCTCATGATTTCTCTCCAAGCCGGTCGTAATAGGTCTCGCCCGCCGTAGCCCTGGCCTGCATGGATTCGGTGGGCGCGTACAGGGGGCCCAGTGCCTGGTATTTCTCCGCCAGCCCGACAAAGTGTTTCAGGCCGAGGCTGTCCATGTAACGCAGGGCGCCGCCACGGAAGGCGGGAAAGCCCAGCCCCAGCACCAGGCCCATGTCAGCCTCGACGGCGGTCTCGACGATGCCGTCTTCCAGGCAGCGAGCGGTCTCCAGGCACATGGCGAGCATCATCCGCTCGACGATCTCCTCGTCACTGAAATCGCGGCGCTCTTTCTGCACCGCGGCGATGACGGCGTCGATGTCCGGGTTGGGCAGTTTACGCGGTTTGCCGCGCTTGTCCGGCTCATACAGGTAAAAGCCGCTGCCGGTCTTCTGGCCATAGGCCTTGTTCTCATAGAGCTTGTCGATGGCCGTCGGGAAAGCCAGCGCCATGCGCTCGAAGCCGGCCGCCATCACGGCCTGGGCATGGACGGCGGTATCGATGCCCACCACGTCCAGCAGGTAGGCCGGACCCATGGGCCAGCCGAATCTCTCCATGGCCTTGTCGATCTGGCGAAAATCGGCGCCGTCGTGAAGCAGGCGCGAGAAGGCGCCGAAATAGGGAAACAGGATGCGGTTGACCAGGAAGCCGGGGCAGTTGTTGACGACGATGGGTGTCTTGCCAAGCTTCTTCGCATAGGCCACGGTGGTCGCGATGGTGCGTTCGCTGGACTGCTCGCCGCGAATCACTTCCACCAGCGGCATGACCGGCACCGGATTGAAGAAATGCATGCCGCAGAAATTCTGCGGTCGCTTTAGCGCGCCGGCCAGCTCATCGATGGAGATCGTCGAGGTATTGGTGGCGATGATGGTGTCCTCGCTCACCCGCCCCTCCACTTCCGCCAGGACCTTCTTCTTCACGTCCGGGTTTTCCACCACGGCCTCGACCACGATGTCGACGCCGTCGAAGCCGCTATAGTCCAGCGTCGGGCGGATGGAGGTAATGATCGGCACCACCTTTTCCGCGGACAGCCTGCCCCGGGCCACGCGCTTCTCGAGCTGTTTTTTGACCTCGTTCATGCCCAGGTCCAGCCCCTGCTGCGCGACGTCCTTCATGATGATGGGCGTGCCCTTGAGGACCGACTGGTAGGCGATGCCACCACCCATGATGCCGGCGCCCAACACCGCCGCCGTGGTGATCTCATCGGCCCTGGCCATGTGCTTCTTTGCCTTGCTCGCCAATAACTGATCATTCAGGAACATCTGTACCAGGTTGGCGGCGACATCGGTCCGGGCCAGCTTGACGAAGCCCTGATGCTCGAGCTGCAAGGCGCCCTCGCGGTCCTTCGTGGCGGCGTCACGCATCACATTCACCGCCGCTAGCGGCGCCGGGTAATGAGGCCCCGCCTCGGCGGCGACCATGGCCGCGGCAGTCTCAAAGGCGACATTGAGTTCGATGGGCTGTAGCTGCAGGGGGGAGTTTTTCCGGGCGCGGATTTTACGATAGTCCAGCTTGCCGGCGTTGCACTGCGCGATCACGGATTCTGCCGCCTCGATCAGCTTGTCCGACTCGACCAGCGCATCGAGCCCGCCCTCGCGAAAGGCCTGCTCGGCCCGGATGTGGGCGCCGCTGCTGATCCACTGGTTGGCGTTGTCGGCGCCGATCAGGCGCGGCAGGCGCACGGTGCCGCCGAAACCCGGCAATATGCCCAGTTTGACCTCGGGAAAACCGACGACGGCGCGCGCCGTACCAATGCGGTAGTCCGTGGCTACCGCCAGCTCGAAGCCGCCCCCCAGCGCGATGCCGTCGATGGCGGCAACGGTGGGCACCGGCAGATCCTCGATCGCGTTGAACAGCTCGTTCGCCTCCACCAGCCACGCCATGATCTGCTCGTCAGGCTGACTGAACATTGCCGTAAACTCGGTGATATCGGCGCCGACGATAAAGGCGGGCTTGGCGCTGGAAAAAACAACCCCAGTAATATCAGCCTCTTGCAGCTTGGCGACCGCCTCCTTGAGCTCTTCCAGAGTCTGCCGGTCGAACTTGTTCACCGAGGATTCGCTGCGGTCGAACAACAGCTGGGCGCTGCCGGAGGGCAAGACCTCGACGCTCAGTGCTTTGCCTGAATAAATCATTAAATTCTCCAGAATCTCTCCAGAATCTCCCCAAAATCTCCCCAGAATCTTTGCAATCAGAGCGGGCACACTCGGCTCGGGGCTCCTACGCGATCGGGCTGCGTGACCAGGCCGCACGACCAGGCCCTGCACCAGGCGGGTCCGCATTATACCCGTGCCGAAGGGCTTTAAGAAACCGTGCCGGTTAGCAAGCAGCCGGTGATTTCGAGTATGATCCGGGCATCATTCATTAGGGACATCAGCATGACAGGAAGACTCAAGACCACTCTCCTCGCCGCCCTGCTGACATTGCTGTCCGGCTGCCAGGCCGAAGCGGCCGAGCACGGCGTCATCACCATCTATCACCACGTGGCCGAAGACACACCGCCGTCCACCACGATCTCACCCACGCAGTTCCGGGCACACCTGGAGTATCTGCGCGACAATAACTTCAACGTGATGCCGCTCACCGACATGCTGCAGGCACTGCAGAACCGCGAGCCGCTGCCGGAGCGCAGCATCGCCATCACCTTCGATGACGGCTATATCTCCATCTACGAGCGCGCCTTTCCGATGCTGCAGGAATTCGGTTTTCCCTTCTCGCTGTTTCTCAGCACCGGGCCGATCGATCGCCGCCAGGCCGGCTACATGACCTGGGATCAGGTCAGGGAATTGTCGGAAGCGGGCGTGATCATCGCCAACCACATGGTGGAGCATCCCTACATGCTGGAACGGGAAGAAGGCGAGACGGAAGCGGCATGGCTGCGGCGTAACCGGGACGAACTGCTGGCGGCCGAAGCCACGATCGCCGAAGAAACCGGACAGAACCACCGCGTGCTCGCCTACCCCTATGGCGAATACAACCTGGCACTGAAGGAAATGCTGGCGGAAGAAGACTTCACCGGTCTGGCGCAGAATTCCGGAGCGGTCGGTTATCATTCGGATTTCCTGGCCCTGCCGCGCTACCCGCTGGCGAGCATCTACGCCAACCTGGAAACGGCGAATACGAAGCTGGAGTCGCTGGCATTCAATGTACGCCAGGTGGAACCTCAGACCCCGGTAACGAGTGACACCCGCCCCGCAACCACCCTGGATTTCGACGAAGGCGACTACAACTTCTCCCAGATCGGCTGCTTCGCCGATGGCGAGCCGCTGGACATGTCGTGGGAGAACCGTGACGAGGGGGTGGTGACACTGCGATCGCAACGCGATTATGACGGCCGGCGCTGGCGCTACATCTGTACCGCGCCGCTACCGGGAAGTGGCCGCTATTTCTGGTATTCGGTGCAGTGGATCAACCCGGCGATCAACTGACCGAGCCGCCCGATAGTGGCTCAGTTTGAATTGGCACAGGATTAGAAGGGCGGGGAGAGAGAATGCACACTCATAAATTC
>JBBDSI010000216.1:3198-5440 GCA_040905005.1 Pseudohongiellaceae bacterium | reverse complement strand
GCGTCTTCGCGTCTTGGCGAGAGCAAAAAAAAATTGATCCGGGAAAAATCAACCCCAAAAATGTGCTCAGCCACCGTTATTTTCCCTGTACATCATACACTTGGCACCCTCTCCGAGCGAAACATCTACCCACAGATTTTGCGGAGGAGCCCTTTTTTTGCGCAGCTGATCGGTGTTTAGTTGGCTTGCGCTGCAGTAGTGCGGAATGGTAGTACCAGTACGTCGCGTTGTGCGCTCTTGAGAACTGTGCTGGAAACACTGCCCAGGAACATTTTGTCCAGTGTGCTGCGATTGCGGTTTGTCACTACGAGCAGGTCGGCATCGGCGTCGCTGGCGCACGCCAGGATTTCTTCCGCGGCGGCGAGCCGTTGCGCGCGAACCAGTTGCTGCAGGGAGTCGGGCGCGGCGTCGGTTTCTTTCACCAGCGCCGTGACGAAGTCGTTGAGTTTGTCTTCGGCCTGCTGGCGGGCGTCGCGCCAGAGTTGTTCCAGTTCCTGTTCCGGCACGTTGCCGCTGACCAGCAAGCCGCTCGTCGGCAGTTCGTACACATGCAGCAGGGAGTGTCTGTTGCTGATGGCCTCCAGCAATTCGATGTGGCGCGCTAGGGTCTTGAGTGACTCCGGCGCCAGGTCCGTCGTCAGCAGGCAGTGGCGGTAGTTCCTCGCCGGCATTGCATTGGCCATCAGGGTGGGGCAGTCGACGGCGCGGAAGGTGCGTTCGGCGGTGGTGCCCAGGAAAACGTCGCGCAGCGCCTGGCGGCGGTGCGGGCCGATGATGAGCAGGTCTGGCCGGAATTCGTCCACGGCGCGCAGGATTCCGCTGAAGGGTGGGGCTGTGATGACCAGACTCTCACTGGTCACGCCTTCGTTCTCATCGAGACTGCTGGTCAGGTCGGCGAGCAGCTTCTGCGCCACTTCTCTCTCGGCCGCGATGACGGGGTCCGGTTGGTCATCGTCGATGACATGCACCAGCCTCAGGTCGGCTTTGAATTGTCTGGCAAGCAGGACTGCCCGGCGCAAGGCCCGGTCTGACCGCTCGGAGAAATCGGTGGCTAGCAGTAAGGATTTAAGCATCGGCTCATAGTACTCTTTTTTGACGATTGCTTTGACCATCGCCTCGACGACAGCTTCGACGACGGCGAGCACTCGGGCAGGCGGACTGCCATGGCGTCTCGGGATATCGCAGGGGTTATGTTACATTATGCGCGCGAGGAGGCGAACAATGGTCGGTAATCCTGCCCTTGTGGCCAGGTTGCAAGGGCAGGAGTGATGGAACAACTCATACATTCAGTTTTTGGCGAGATCGCGGTGCTGCTGTTGCTGGCCGCTGTCGTCGGTCTGATTGGCAACCTGCTGCGCCAGCCGCTGATCGTCAGCTTTATTGCCGTCGGCCTGCTGGCCGGGCCCTCCGCGCTGGATATCGTGCAGGCCGAAGCGCAGATCGACCTGCTGTCGGAGCTGGGTATCGCCGTGCTCCTGTTTCTCGTCGGCATCAAGCTCGACGTCAAACTCATTCGCTCGCTGGGCTCGGTGTCGTTGCTCACCGGCCTGGGTCAGGTCGCCTTTACCTCGGTGTTCGGCTACCTGATCGGTCTGGCGTTCGGCTTCGGTCATGTGGCCAGTCTCTACGTCGCCGTGGCGCTGACATTTTCCTCCACGATCATCATCGTCAAGCTGCTCTCCGACAAGCGCGAGATCGATTCGCTGCACGGTCAGATCGCCCTGGGTTTTCTCATCGTCCAGGATCTGGTCGTGGTGCTGGCGATGATCGTGTTGTCGGCGATCGGTATGGGAACGGGCGACGCGGCCGGCACTGAGACCGTTTTCGGGCCTGTCGTCATGGTGCTGGTCTCGGGGCTGGCTCTGATAGGTCTGGTGATTCTCCTGGTACGCTATGTCGCCGATCCCCTGACCGAACGCCTGGCGCGAACCCCGGAGCTGCTGGTGATCTTCGCCATCGCCCAGGCCACCATGTTCGCCGCCATCGGTGAGGTCGTGGGTCTCGGGAAGGAGGTCGGCGGCCTGCTGGCAGGGATCTCGCTCGCCTCGACGCCCTACCGGGAGACCATCGCCGCCCGGCTCGCACCGTTGCGGGATTTCCTGCTGTTGTTCTTCTTCATCGCCCTGGGCACCAGCCTGGATCTGTCGCTGCTTGGGACACATGTCACCGCCGCGGCCGTCTTCTCCGTGTTCGTACTCATCGGCAATCCCCTTATCGTGCTGACCATCATGGGCGTGTTGGG
>JBBDSI010000216.1:0-3098 GCA_040905005.1 Pseudohongiellaceae bacterium | reverse complement strand
ACGGCCATCGGCCTGCGCCTGCAGCGGCGCGGAGAACGGGTACTGGGCGTGGATTTCAATCCCTTTGCCGTGCGCCGCTGGCGCGACCTGGGACTACAGGCGAGATTCGGCGATGCTACCGATGCGGAATTCGTTGCCGAGCTGCCCCTGGCGCGCGCCGACTGTGTTGTCTTGACGATTCCCATCCATCCCACTGGCCTGAGTCATGAGGACAGCCGCAGGACCCTGCTCCAGCTTCTCCGGGCCGCCGGTTTTCGCGGCCGCGCGGTGGTCGCCGCCAACCTCTCGACCGATGTGGAGGAACTCAGGGCGGCGGGTGCCGATATCGTGCTGGAACCGTTTCAGGATGCGGCGGATCGCGCCGTCGAACTGCTCTGTGGCGGCGCCGAGGAAGAGCGCACGGAAGATCCGGAGAGCGACACACAGATACCGCCGTTGGCATGAGATAATCCGTTTTCCCGAATCGAGACAGTCAATCAGGAGCGTGGCATGGCGGAGCATGAGTCGATAACAACGTGGCATACGCTGACCCCGGAGCAGGCCCTGACCGAGGTGGCGGGTTCACCTGACGGCCTCGAGCCCGACGAAGTCGAGCGCCGGCGCCGGCTTCATGGCGCCAACCGCCTGCCGGAACCGGTACGAACCAGCGCGTTCCTGCGCTTCCTTCGCCATTTCCACAACGTGCTGATCTACGTGCTGATCGCAGCGGCGGTCATCACCGCCTTGCTCGGCCATCTGGTGGATACGGCGGTCATCTGTGCCGTGGTACTGGCCAATGCCGTGATCGGCTTTGTTCAGGAAGGGCGGGCCGAGGAGGCCATGGCCGCCATCCGCAAGATGCTGGCGCCACGATCGCTGGTGTTGCGAGCCGGGCAGCGCAGCACCATCGATGCCGGCGACATCGTCCCCGGGGATATCGTGCTGTTGGAGGCGGGGGATCGCGTGCCGGCCGACTTGCGCCTGCTCGAGGCGCGTGGTCTGCAGGCACAGGAAGCGATTCTGACGGGCGAGTCGGTTCCGGTAGAGAAAGACACCCGGCCCGTTGCCGAGGCTGTGCCGCTGGGCGACCGCGATTGCATGCTGTTCAGTGGCACCCTGGTCACGACCGGCACCGCCCGGGGCGTGGTTGTGGCGACGGGCGCGGCGTCGGAGATCGGCCAGATCAGTGGGCTGCTGTCGCGGGTGGAGACCCTGACCACGCCCCTGGTGCAGCAGATGGAGGTGTTTGGTCGCTGGCTCGCGGTCTTTATTCTCCTCGTTGCCCTCAGCCTGTTCGCTTACGGCTATGTCATCGTCGGCATGCCCTTCGCCGAACTCTTCATGGCGGTGGTGGGCCTTTCGGTCGCGGCGATTCCCGAGGGCCTGCCGGCGGTGCTTACCATCACGCTGGCGGTGGGCGTGCAGGCGATGGCGCGGCGCAATGCGATCGTCCGGCGACTGCCAGCCATCGAGACGCTGGGCTCCGTGTCGGTGATCTGTTCCGACAAGACCGGCACGCTGACCCGCAATGAGATGCTCGCGGCGGCACTGGTGACCAGCACCGGCAAGTACGCGGTGGCGGGCGCAGGTTATACGCCGGAGGGAGTGATCTCCCTGCAGGGGGAGCCGATCACGGCCGGGACCCGGGCGGACCTGGAGGCGCTGGGGCGAGGTGTCGACTTGTGCAACAACGCCGCGCTGAAAAACGAGGACGAGGCCTGGCAGGTCGTGGGCGATCCGATGGAGGGGGCGTTGCTGAGCCTGGCCGGCAAGATCTCCGGACAGGGTAATCAGCCGTACCCCAATTGGGCCCGTACCGATGAAATCCCGTTCGATGCCGCGCATCGCTACATGGCGGTGCTGGCCCACGATCACGAAGGCAGCAACCGCATCTTCGTCAAGGGCGCTCCCGAAGCCGTGCTGGGCATGTGTGCCGATCAGCTTAAAGCAGATCAGGACAGTGCCGACGGCGGCACGGAACCACTGCAGGCCGATTTCTGGCAGCAGCAGGTGGAGGAACTCGCCGCCAGCGGTCAGCGGGTCATCGCGGTGGCCCTGCGGGAGGTGGCGCCCGGGGAGTCGGTATTGAACAAGACCGATCTGGAGGGCAGGCTGACTCTTATCGGCCTGGTTGGCCTGATCGATCCGCCCCGCGCCGACGCCATCGAGGCGGTTGCCGACTGCCACGCCGCGGGCATCAGGGTCAAGATGATCACCGGTGATCATGGCGCCACCGCGCGCGCCATCGCCTGCCAGATCGGCCTGAAGAATCAGGAGCGGGTGCTGACCGGCACCGATATCGACGCCATGGATGACGCGGCGCTGGCCGAGGCCGCGGTGAATACCGATATTTTTGCCCGCACCTCGCCGGCGCACAAGCTGCGCCTGGTCACCGCCCTGCAGGCACGCGGACTGACCGTGGCCATGACCGGCGACGGTGTCAATGACGCGCCGGCTCTGAAACGCGCCGATGCCGGCATCGCCATGGGCCTCAAGGGCAGCGAGGCGGCCAAGGAGGCCGCGGAACTGGTGCTGGCCGACGATAACTTCGCCTCCATCGCGGCGGCCGTGCGCGAGGGGCGGACCGTCTATGACAATATAAAGAAAGTGATCAGCTGGACTCTGCCGACCAATGCCGGCGAGGCGCTGACCATCATCACCGCGCTGGCTCTGGGGATGGCGCTGCCAATCACGGCCCTGCAGATTCTCTGGGTAAATCTCATCACCGCGGTGACCCTGGGCCTGGCGCTGGCGTTCGAGCCATCCGAGGCCGGTTCCATGCGCCGCCCGCCGCGACCGCGCGGTGAACCGCTGCTGACCGGCGAGCTGATCTGGCGGATCGTGCTGGCATCGACCCTGTTCCTGGCGGCGGTCTTCGGTGTCTACGCCATGGCGTTGGACAGGGGCTATTCCCAGGGTCTGGCCCAGACCATGGCGATGAATACGCTCGTAGTGCTGGAGATCTTCTATCTGTTTTTCATTCGCAACATCTACGGCACTTCCCTGACCTGGGCGGCGGTGAAGGGGACGCCCGTGGTCTGGGCCTGCGTCATCAGCGTCACCCTCGGCCAGTTCGCGATCACCTACCTGCCGCCCCTGCAGGCGGTGTTCGGCACGGA
>JBBDSI010000215.1:2153-5450 GCA_040905005.1 Pseudohongiellaceae bacterium | reverse complement strand
TTCTATCACCTGTCGCGGCTGTGTCTGGTCAAGGACGAGAAGCATTTCGACAGGTTCGACCGGGCCTTCTCGCGCTACTTCGACAACGTCGAGTTCCTGGACGCGCTGTCGCGCTACGAGATACCGGACGAGTGGGTGCGCAAGCAGGTGGAAGCGATGCTCAGCGAGGAAGAGCGGGCGCGGATCGAGGCGCTGGGTGGGCTGGACAAGCTGATGGAAGCCTTCCGCCAGCGCATGGAGGAACAGAAGAAGCGTCACCAGGGCGGCAGCAAGTGGATCGGGACCGGCGGCACCTCCCCGTTCGGCGCCTATGGCTATAACCCCGAGGGCATCCGCATCGGCCAGGACGAGAGCCGCAACCAGCGTGCGGTAAAGGTCTGGGACCGGCGTGACTATCGCGACCTGGACGATTCGGCCGAGATCGGTTCGCGTAACATCAAGCTGGCGCTCAGACGCCTGCGCAAGTTTGCCCGAACAGGCGCCGAAGAAGAGCTGGATATGGACGATACCATCTCCTGCACCGCGCGCAACGCGGGGCTGCTCGACATCAAGATGGTGCCCGAGCGCCACAACGCGGTGAAAGTGCTGCTGTTCTTCGATGTGGGCGGCTCCATGGACCCCCATGTCCGCCTGTGTGAGGAATTATTCTCGGCGGCCCGGTCGGAATTCAAGCATCTGAAGTACTACTACTTTCATAACTTCCTCTATGAGTCTGTCTGGACCAAAAACCTGCGCCGGCATGCGGAGACTACGCCCACCTTCGATATCATTCACAAGTACAGCAAGGACTACAAGGTTATCTTCGTCGGCGATGCCACCATGGCTCCCTACGAGATCACCCATGTTGGCGGCAGTATCGAACACTACAACGAGGAGCCCGGTGCCGCGTGGATCAAGCGCATGGCGGACAATTTCGAGCATTTTGTCTGGATCAATCCGACGCCTAAGGACTACTGGGAGCATAGCTACTCCATCAATATAGTACGGGAACTCATAGAAGACCGAATGTTCCCGTTGACGGTGAAAGGCCTGGAAGAGGCGATGACGCTGCTGAGCAAATAGCAGAAGGTTCGAAGATGGAAACACTGCCCGAAGAATTACGTCACGATCAGTTCAACACCCTGAACGAGGTCATCGACACGATCGCGAAGAATCACAGCGATCGGCCGGCATTCAGTTGCCTCGGCACGACGCTGAGTTATGGCGAGGTGCTCGACTACAGCGAACGGTTTGCCGCCTGGCTCGTCAATGCCAGCAGCCTCGAACCCGGAGATCGGATTGCCGTGCAACTGCCCAACCTGCTGCAGTTCCCGGTCGTTCTCTATGGCGCGCTCAAGGCGGGGCTGATAGTAGTCAATACCAACCCGCTCTACACAGCACACGAGATGCGCCACCAGTTCCGCGATTCCGGGGTCAAGGCTATCGTGATTCTCGACAGCATGTGCTCGAAACTGCAGGAGATCCTGCCGGAGACCGACATTCAGACCGTGATCGTCACCCGGCTCGGCGACCTGCAGCCGTTTCCGAAACGGACGCTGCTTAACTTCGCCGCCCGCTACATCAAGCGCATGGTGCCTGCCTGGCGCATTCCCGGCGCCATCAGCTTCAAGCGCACCATCGCTGCACGGGATGAACTGGCAAAGCGGCCGGACTGGATCAAGCGCGAGGACCCGGCGCTGATTCTCTATACCGGTGGTACCACCGGTGTCTCCAAGGGCGCGATGCTCAGCCACGGCAACCTCATCGCCAACATGATGCAGGTACGCTGCCGCGCCCTGTTGGTGCTGGATGACAAGACCGAGACGGTGGGGGCGCCGCTGCCCCTGTACCACACCTATGCGTTCCTGCTGCACTGCCTGGTGCTGCCGTTGGCGGGCAATCACAACGTGCTGGTTCCCGATCCCCGCGACATCGGCTCGTTGCTCGGTCTCTGGCGCCGCTACCGTTTCACCGGCTTCGTCGGCATCAACACGCTGTACCAGGCCATGCTCCGCCATGGGGATTTCGACAAGCTGGATTTTTCCGTGCTCAGGTTTGCCGGCGGGGGAGGCATGGCCATGTCCAGCTCGGTAATGAAGGACTGGGAGCAACGGACCGGGTGCGCCATTCTGGAGGGTTATGGCCTGACCGAGTGTTCGCCCGTAGTCGCCACGAACATTCAGGGGCGTAACAAACCCGGCACAGTGGGGCCGGTGGTGCCGGAGACCGAGGTGATCACCGTCGACGATAATGGCACTACCGTCGGCACGGGTGAGCGCGGCGAACTCTGGGTGCGAGGGCCGCAGGTCATGCTCGGTTATTGGCAGAACCCGCAGGCCACGAAGGACGCCATCACCCCGGAAGGATGGTTCAAGACCGGTGATTACGCCGAGATCGATGAAGAGGGCTTTATCCGCATCGTTGACCGCAAGAAGGACATGATCCTGGTCTCGGGCTTCAATGTCTTTCCCAACGAGGTGGAAGACTGGGTGAACAATCATCCGGACGTGGCCGAATCGGCGGCGATCGGTGTGCCGAGCGAATCCTCCGGCGAGGAGGTGAAGTTGTTCGTGGTCAAGAGTCAGGACAGTCTCGATGAAGAGGCCGTCATCGCGCACTGCAGGAAAGGTCTGACCGGCTACAAGGTGCCGAAGCAAGTCGTCTTCGTTGACGAATTGCCGAAGTCGAATGTCGGCAAGGTCCTGCGCCGGCAATTGCGTGACTGAGAAGGGCGGTGCGACAGAGCTTGCGCAATGAACTGGCGCGTTGCCAGACGGCTGACTATCGTCGCCTGAGCCGGGAGCTGCGCGAGTTACAGAAGCTCGATCCGGCGTCCACGAAGTATTCACACAAGCGCGAACGCCTGCGCGCTGCGCTGGACAAGTCGGCCGCCGCCTGCGCCCGTCGCTCGGCGGCGATCCCCGACAATATTCTCTATCCGCCCGAATTGCCGGTCAGCGCCAGAGCGCAGGAGATCGCGACCCTGCTGAGGCAACATCAGGTGCTGGTGTTGGCTGGTGATACCGGCTCCGGCAAGACGACGCAACTGCCAAAGATATGCCTGCAGGCGGGACTCGGCCGGCGCGGGCTGATCGGTCACACACAGCCGCGGCGGCTGGCGGCCGTCTCCGTCGCCAACCGCATCGCCGAGGAACTCGGTAGCGAGACCGGGCGCGGTGTGGGCTACCAGGTACGTTTCAACGACAAACAGAGCGACGAGACCTTTCTCAAGGTGATGACCGACGGCATCCTGCTGACGGAGATCGCCCACGACCGCTTCCTGAACAAATACGAAGCCATCATCATAGACGAGGCCCA
>JBBDSI010000215.1:0-2053 GCA_040905005.1 Pseudohongiellaceae bacterium | reverse complement strand
CCAGGCTGCCCGATTTTGAAATACTGCCGCTCTACGCCCGCCTGCGTCAGAGCGAACAGGCGCGCATCTTCAAGCCACACCGGGGCCGCCGGGTGGTGCTGGCGACCAACGTCGCCGAGACATCCCTCACCGTGCCGGGGATCAACTACGTGATCGATACGGGTCTGGCACGCATCAGTCGCTATTCACTGCACAGCAAGGTTCAGCGCCTGCCGGTGGAGCCTGTGTCACAGGCCAGCGCCAATCAACGCAAGGGCCGCTGCGGCCGTCTCGCGGGGGGTGTGTGTATCCGCCTCTACAGCGAAGAGGACTTCAATGCGCGCCCGTTCTACACCGATCCGGAGATCAGGCGCACCAATCTCGCCGCGGTGATCCTGCGCATGAAGTTTCTGGGCCTGGGGGAGCCCGAGGCCTTCCCGTTCCTCGAGCCGCCCGAAGGCAAGGCTATCAACGAGGGCATGAAGCTGTTGAGTGAACTCAATGCGCTGACCCCCGACAAGGAGCTGACCGAGGCGGGACGTACCATGGCGCAGTTGCCGGTAGACCCGCGTCATGCGCGCATGCTGGTGATGGCGGCCGGCGAATCCTGTCTGCGCGAGCTGCTGATAATCTGCAGCGGCCTCAGCATCCAGGACCCGCGCGAGATCAATGCCGGCAATCGCAGCCAGGCGCAGGAGCAACTGGCCGAGTTCGACCATCCGGACTCAGACTTCCTCACCCTCGCCAATCTGTTCACGGCCTATGAGGAGCGGCGCCAGGCGCTCAGCCAGAGTCAGTTGCGCAAATACTGCAAGAGCCATTTCCTTTCCTTCATGCGCATGCGCGAATGGCGCGAGGTGCATCGGCAACTGTTGCTGGCCTGCCAGCAACAGGGCATGCGCCAGTCCCGCGGTGCGGCCAGTTATGAGGCCGTACAGCGCAGCATCATCAGCGGCTCCCTCAATCAGATCGCCTGCCTGCAGGAAGGGCGGCTCTATCAGAATAGCCGCAATCGCAAGTTCACCCTGTTTCCCGGGTCCGTGCTGGCGCGCAAGCAGTGCAAGTGGATCGTGACCGGCGAATTGATCGAGACCGGCCAGACTTTCGCCACGCTGGCGGCGAAGATTCAGCCGCAGTGGGTGGAGGGCATGGCGCTGCATCTGGTCAAGCGTGAATACTATCAGCCGCACTGGTCGAGCAAGCGCCAGGAGGTGCTGGCATATGAGAAAGTACAGTTGTACGGTCTGACGCTGATCGAGAACGCGACGGTTAGCTATGGCGCGATCGCTCCGGAACAGGCGCGGGAACTGTTCATTCGCGAGGCCCTGGCGGGCGATACCATCGAGACCCGCGTCGGTTTCATCGGGCGGAATCGTGCGCTCCTCGGGGAGTTGGCCAGGGAGGAGGAAAAGATACGCCGCCCGGATTTTTACGTGAGCGAGCGTGAGGTATTCCGCTTCTATGATGAGCGCCTGCCGGCCGAGGTGAATTCCACCCGAAGCCTGGAGCAGTGGCTGCGCCGGCAGGGCGACCGGAAAGGGGACTGCCTGGTCATGCAGCGGCAGACTCTGCTGGGAGACAAGCAGACCGGGGACGGGGCCGGGGCTTACCCGGACCAGGCCGCGGTGCGGCAGAACCGGTTGGCCATCGACTATGTCTTCGACCCCGGCAGCCACAAGGACGGCGCCACCCTCGAAGTGCCGGTGGCGATATTGAATCAGCTCACCCAGGCGGACGTGGACTGGGCGGTGCCGGGGCTGCTGCGGGAGAAATGCATCGCCCTGCTCAAGAGCCTGCCCAAGTCCATGCGCAAGAATTTCATTCCGGTCAGCGGCTTTGTCGACAGCATTCTGCCGCAGATGTCTAACGCCGATGGGGACCTCATCGATGCCCTGCTGGCGCAGATCAGCAATCACAAGAGACTCCGGCTCAGCCGCGCCGACTTCGCCCAGGCCGACCTGCCGCGTCACCTGCAGTCAAAAATCAAGATCATCGACGAGACCGGCGCAGAGCAGGGCTTCGGGCATGACGTGGCCGAACTGCAACAGCGTTTTGCCCGGCAGAGCCGTGTCGC
>JBBDSI010000214.1:0-5457 GCA_040905005.1 Pseudohongiellaceae bacterium | reverse complement strand
AAAGAGGGGTCAGGTCAATCGCGGTTATAGAAGCTCGTCACGACGCGATGCAGCAGCGCGGCATCGCCGGAGCCCGCGAGTTCGCGGATGGAATGCATGCCGAAGGTCGGCACGCCGATGTCCAGGGTGTTGACGCCGAGCTCGGCGGCGGTGATGGGGCCGATGGTGCTACCGCAGGCCATGTCGCTGCGCATGACGAAGGACTGATACGGCACCTTTTGTGCCTGGCAGATAGACTTGAACAGGGCGACTGACTGGCTGTTGCTCGCATAGCGCTGATTGGCGTTGATCTTGATCACCGGACCGGCGTTGAGCAGCGGCCGGTGCTGATCATCGTGCTTCTCGAGGTAATTGGGATGCACGCCGTGGGCGTTGTCGATGGAGAACAGCGTGGAACGATGCAGCACTCGCTCCAGCGCATCGGCACTCTTGTGCGAGGCGCCGACCCAGCGCTCGAGCACCTTCTTCAGGAACGGGCCCTGGGCGCCGGAGGTGGACAGGCTGCCTACTTCCTCGTGGTCGTTGCACACCAGCACACTGGCCTGCTCGTCGCTGCTCTCGATCAGGGCGCGGCAGGCCAGGTAGCAGCTCAGCAGGTTATCCAGTCGCGCCGAGGCGATGAAGTCGTCGTTTAGTCCCACCAGCGCCGGCGGCTGGGTGTCATAGAGAAAGAGTTCGTGTGCCAGCACGGCGCTGGCGCGCTTGTCGCCGGTGACCTCCCTGACCCTGTCCAGCAGGAAACTGTCGAAGCTGAATGCCTCTGGTTCTGACTCTGGCTCTGGCTCTGGCTTCGACTGCAAATCCGCCGGCACCTGCAGGAGCAGCGGCGGCAGTTCCTTCTGCGCGTTCACCGCCCTGCCCTCGTTGGCGGTGCGGTCCAGGTGAATGGCCAGGCTGGGAATGAAGGCGACCGGTTTCTGCAGGTCGATCAGTGTCGATTTGATCGTCTTGCCGCCGGCCTGCTTGTTGCCTGTCTGATAGTGCACGCGACCGGCGATCGACAGGTCGCGATCGAACCAGGGCTGCAGCAGCGCCGAGCCGTAGACTTCCACGCCGAGTTGCAGATAGCCCTGCCTGCACACAGCCGGCAGCGGCTTGACCTTGAGACAGGGGCTGTCGGTATGGGCGCCGGCGAGGCGCAGGCCGTTCTTCGTCAGGTCGGCCTTGCCGGTCTTGAAGGCCACGATCGAGGAGTCGTTACGCACGACGTAGTAGCGCTTGCCCTTGCCCAGGCGCCAGGCACCGCCCTCATCGAGCGCCGTGAAGCCGGCCTCGTCGAGCATGCCGGCGAGGTTGGCGGTGGCATGAAAGGGCGTCGGCGACTGCTGCAGGTAGTGCAGCAATCCCCGGTTGAAACGCACACTGCTCAAGATTAGTGTCCTGCTCCGCTACTGGACTTCCAGCAACTCCACATCGAAGACCAGCGCGGAATTCGGCGGGATCGCCGGCGTCGGCGAGGCTTCGCCGTAGGCCATGCCCGGCGGGATGAACAGGCGCCACTTGTCCCCTTCACTCATCAGTTGCAGCGCCTCGGTCCAGCCGGCTATGACCTGGCTGACACCGAAGGTGGCCGGCTCGCCGCGGTCTACCGAGCTGTCGAAGACAGTGCCGTCCGGCAGGGTGCCGTGATAATGAGCCAGCACAGAGTCGCTGGTCGTCGGCGAGGTGCCACCGGCGGGCCCCTCAACGAGCACCAGGTACTGCAGGCCCGAGTCCAGGGTCACGACGCCGTCGCGTTGGCCGTTCTGGGCCAGAAATTCCTCGCTCGCGGCCTGATTGGCGGCCAGTTCGTTCTGCTGCGCCGCCTCCATTTGCTGCGTGAAGGTCTGCAGGGCCGTCATCATCTGCTGATCGTCCATCTGCACGTTGCCTTCGACGGCATCGCGCATACCCGCCACAAAGGCATCGAAGTCGATATTGCTGATGATCTGCTGCTGTTGCAGGTTCTGGCCTATATTGACGCCGATGGCGTAGCCGATCTGATTGCCTGCATCCGTCAGATCGATATCGCTCTGGGCGGAGACCTGGGAAGAGCCCGTGGAGACCAGTCCGAATGCCGCTACGGCAAGCGTGATCCGACCCGCACGTTGTAATATAGTCATAGCAAGTTCCTTGGAATGAATAGAGAATACGCTGTTGTCGGCTCTTTGTGAGCCGGCGCCCGGTAGTTCGGGTTGGAGCTGAAAAAAACGGATACTAACTGGGAACACCGGTAATTGAAAGGGGCCGGAGCCGTCTATGCGGCGCGTCCCCAGACCAGTCGGTGTGCCGCCAGAACCGTGAACGAGGCCATGTCCACAGCGCAGCACAATCCCGTCAATTTTCTGATCACCGCGTTGTTTACGGCAATGCTCGTACTGGCCGGATGCGGCCAGGGTTTCACCGTGGCGGTCAACAACCAGGCGGTTTTCGATCCCGAGGGGCGGCTGCTCGGTGGCGAGACCATCGACGCCGACCTGCAGGGCTGCATCAATCACGCCATGGCGCAGCAGGGTTTGCAGATCCCTGCCGAGCTGACCGTGCTGAGTTGTGCCGGCAGCGACATCGGCAACCTGGAAAACATCGGCCAGCTACAGCGCCTGCGCTTTCTCGATCTCGGCAACAATGCCATCAGCAACATCACGCCGCTGGAGGATCTGCCTGCGCTGTCCGGCCTCAATCTCAGCAACAATGCCATCACGGATATCGGCCCGCTCTTCAACATGCCGGCGCTGACGACGGTGGATCTCAGCGGCAACGAGCGCATCCCCTGCACCCAGCTCAACCGCCTGCGCGAGCGCCTGGGCGAGAACCTGACCCCTCCCACCCGCTGCCGCAACTGACAGAAACTCAAGCGACTTGATCTCACTAAATTTATTGCTCGCAGGGCGCTGTTACCGACGGCCTCTTTAATGCCTGGGTGACAGGCCGCCGCGGTGGTGCCTCTGTGGATTGCGTGCATAAGATATCTCTCGCCAAGACGCAAAGCACGCCAAGGTGGGCTCCGCCCAGCATGGGGTCGGAGAGATTACGTGTTAATCTCCTCGTCATATTTAAAACAGAGCGGGTTCGAAACGGTCAGGCCGGGCTGCCGCTGTGGAAGCGGAATTGGGTATCCGGTGTGCTCACCAGTTCTCCCTCGACATCGGCAAAACGCGCCACCCGCGGCGCGATAGCGCCGTCGTGATACAGGGTCGCGAGGTCAAGATAGTCCTGATAGTGCCGCGCTTCGGATTTCAGCAGGGAGGCATAGAAGCGGGACAGCTCGGCATCGAGCCGCGGGATGAGACCGGCGAAGCGCTCGCAGGAGCGCGCCTCGATGAACGCCCCCATGATCAGCGTGTCCACCAGCGCCTCCGGGGAGCGCCGATCGACGAGTTCGCCGAGGCCGGCGGCATAGCGTGACGCGCTGAGCCTGACGTAGCGGATGTCCCGCGTCTCGAGCAACTCCACCACCTGCTGAAAGTGCAGCAGCTCCTCCCGTGCCAGTTGCGACATCTTCTTCAGCAACTCCGGCCGCGTGCTGTGGCGGACCATCAGGGCCATGGCCGTGGATGCCGCCTTTCTCTCACAGTTAGCGTGATCCACCAGCAGCGTATCCAGGTGCTCGGTGGCGGCCTCGAACCAGGCGTCTGGCGTGGCGCAGGGCAGGAACGCCCGGATGCTGTTCAGCGCCTGCTCGTCACTCATCAGTGCCGGGTTTTCTCTTCGCCGTCGTCGTCGCCGTCCGTGTCGGTGTCCACCGACGGCAGGGCCTCGTCGTCATCGTCTTCGGCGGCATTGACCAGCAGTTCCCGTTTCTGCTTCTTCGACGTCCTGGCCCCCAGTTCCTTGAGCACCTCGACGCGGCGGATGAGGTTGCCGCGCCCGGACTGCAGCTTGTTGAAGGCCTTGTCGTAACTCTTGCGCGAGGCATCGATGCGCTGACCCACTTCCTCCAGGTCGGCGACGAAGCTGACGAACTTGTCGTAGAGCATGCCGGCGCGCTCGGCGATCTCGTTCGCGTTCTGGCTCTGCTGCGCCAGGCGCCAGAGATTCTGCACGGTCTTGAGGGTGGTGAGCAGCGTCGACGGCACGACGAAGATGATGTTGCGCTCGAAGGCGAACTGGAACAGGTCCGGGTCATGGCGCACCGCCTCGGAATAGGCGGCCTCGATGGGCATGAACAGGAACACGTAGTCCAGCGAATTGATACCGGGCAGATTCTGGTAATCCTTGTTGGCCAGGCCGCGCACGTGCAGACGCAGGGACTGGGTGTGCTGTTTCAGCAGTTCCGCGCGCGCCGCGTTGTCATCGCTGGAACAGAACTCGTCCCAGGCCTTCAGGGACACCTTCGAATCGATGATGATGTCACGCGATTCCGGCAGATGCACCACCACGTCGGGCTGCAGCTTGCTGCCATCCTCCCCCTTCAGGTTGACCTGCACGTCGTATTCGCGCC
Organism: Pseudohongiellaceae bacterium; assembly: GCA_040905005.1. Classification (GTDB taxonomy): domain Bacteria; phylum Pseudomonadota; class Gammaproteobacteria; order Pseudomonadales; family Pseudohongiellaceae; genus UBA9145. Next base: position 1,037 of record JBBDSI010000214.1, on the reverse strand, counting down.
CCTTCACCAGGCCGGATTTCTCGAGGATGGACTCCAGCACAAACTCGCCCCAGGAGCCCTGGGCCTTGTTGTCTCCCTTCAGGGCGTTGGTGAGATTGACCGCCTCCTCGCTGATGCGCGCGTTGAGCTCCTGCAGGTTTTTGATCTCCTTCGCCAGGGAGAAGCGCTCATTGGATTCCTTCTGGTAGGTCTCCTCCACGCGCTTCTCGAACTGCACGATCTTCTCCTGCAGGGGACCGAGCACCGTCGTCAGGGTCTGCCTGGAGGTGTCAGTGAACTTGCGCGTCTTGTCCTCGAAGATCTCGTTGGCGATGTTCTTGAACGCCACCGTCAACTGCTCGCGCGACTCGTTCAGCAACGACAGTTTCTCATCGAACTGCTTGCGCTCCATCTCCAGGGAAGTCTTTAGAGTCGCCGATTCCTCGCGGCGAGTCTGCAGCTCACTCTGTAGGGATTGCTGCTCCAGACGGGCAGACTCCAGCTGTTGGCGGAGTGCGTTAAGCTCGTTTTCCTTCGCCGTCAGTCGTTCCTCGGCGGTCATGTGTCCGAGGCGCGAATGGTGCGCGTGGCGCAGCAGCCACACGGCGCCGCCGATGATCACGGCCAGGACAATGATGGCGACGAGAAGTTGGGGGTCGGTCATCCGGGGCTCAGCCCAGGTTGTCGCTGATGACTTGCAACAGGTCGCTGCCGAGTTGGGCGGTCTCGGGCCCACTCTCCAGCGGCTCGACGAGCACCGTCACCATGCCGCCGTTTTGCTGCAGGCGCACGCTGAATTCCCGGGGCTGAGGCGCGGCCTCATTGTCACCGCGACGCAGCAGCCGACCGATCAGGCCGGGCCCATCCTCTTCGCTGACAATGCCGGCAAAGCGCACCGTGAACAGGGATTCCTCGCGATTGCTCGCGATGACTTCGAGGTCGGCGTCTTCCAGTGCCTCGCGCACCTGCACCCAGGCTCGCTCGAAATCGATGCGCAGTTCCAGGGTCTGCTGACCGGCCTCGTTGCGCACGAGGTTGGCCTTGCTGGCCGCCTCGAC
>JBBDSI010000213.1:0-5592 GCA_040905005.1 Pseudohongiellaceae bacterium | reverse complement strand
CCAATGGTGCCAACGTTGACGTGTACCTTATTTCTCTCAAACTTTTCCTTTGACATTATCTCCAGCCCCTACCTTTTTCAAATTTCCTGCTTGCTGTTGTTTCAGTCCCGCCGGTCGCTGCCGTTAGCCAACTGGGCTATAAAAATATATAAAGAAGCAACAACCTGATGAAGTCTGTACTCTTGGTCATATACGGTGTTTCAATTAAATGGTGCTCACACCCAGAATCGAACTGGGGACCTCTCCCTTACCAAGGGAGTGCTCTACCACCTGAGCTATGCGAGCCTTTGCTGTTTGGAGCGGGTAGCGGGAATCGAACCCGCGCAACCAGCTTGGAAGGCTGGGGTTCTACCTCTGAACTATACCCGCTAGATCGTCTCCGCCTTGAATACCTAGCCAAGCTGTATCAGGTGGTGGAGGGGGGTGGATTCGAACCACCGAAGCTTGCGCGTCAGATTTACAGTCTGATCCCTTTGGCCACTCGGGAACCCCTCCCAAAAGATCTCCCAAGGGTCGAATTCCCTGGCTCTCTCACTCAGAGGCGGCATTTTATGGGAATTGGGTGGGCAGTGCAATCGTTTGACAGAGATTTTCTGAGCGGCTTAAAGCAGGCCTTTCTGCCGATAAATCAAGCCATTCGGACTCTTCAACACGCTCCGAAGTGGTCGGTTTCAGCCATACCAGCAACTCACCATCGGAGCGCGGAATTTCCTCTATTTCGGGCTCATAGCCCATGTCCCGGACCTGATTACGCACCCGCTGCGCGTTCTCCAGCTCACTGAATACGCCGAGGGCGACGGCGTTCTCGAGCGGCCCCCGGGTGATCAGGTAGGTCTCGATAGCCAGATTCTCCGCCGCCAGCCGTTCCCCCAGCCCGTCCAGGGTGATGGTGGCAATTCCACGTGAGGACGCAGGCGGCAGATAGACCCGGTATTGCGCGGGCAGCGACTGCCCGGTCAGCTCCAGCTGCGCCTGCAGGCCCCGCTGGCGCGCGGCGTTCATGAGACTGTTGGCGGCATCGACCGACTCAAGGCCGCTGACCCGACTGCACAGGAGCGGCTGTTCTTGCGCATCAATCTCCGCCGTGCCGGGCTGGTATTCGCTCAGCAGGGTGATGCCAGTATTGAGCAGATTCTCCTGGCGGGCGGCGGGGTTCACCAACCCGGTATCGCCAGGCTGTAGCAGGGTCCAGGCGAAATAGGCCAGGTTGGCCAGTAACAGGCAGATGGCCACATAGCGCATTTACGCGCCCCCATCCAGGCCGGGTGCTGGGCACGCATAGGCCAGGCCATCCAGCACCAGGGTAGGCACGATCTCAGGCGCCAGATCGCCGAGCTGCGAGGCCAACAGCTCGGCATCACCACCGGCCAGGAACAGCGTGAGCGGCGTGCCAGCGGCAGCCATGGTACGCATGACCCGTTCCAGCAGCGCCACTTCGCTGGCGAGAATCCCGTTGAGTACGGCGGCATCGGTATCATTGCCAGGCTCGATGGTCCCGGTGTCCCGGCGCCGTAGCCTGATCAGCGTGTTCGCCTCCAGGCTCTCCATCATCAGGCGTCGGCCAGGCAGGATATACCCGCCCAGATGCAAGCCACTGGCAGCGATCATATCCACCGTGAGTGCGGTGCCGGCATCCACTACCACGCTGGCACCAGGTTTTCTGTTATAGGCGGCGATCATCGCCAACCAGCGATCGGCGCCCATACGCGACATGTCTGCATACTGGTTGGTCACACCGGCACAATGCCGGGATACGGTAGCCAGTTGCAATGGCAGTCCCCACAACGCGGCTACCCACTGCCCGATGCTGTCAGCCGCTACGGCACCGCGCACACTGCACATGCGAACCATGACCGGGCGGCAGGTCGCCAGTTCGCCGTCAGTCAGGGCCTGGACATCCGTCACGACGCCGGCAGCGAGGGTCTCGCCGCTTTTCTCGTCGAGCTGGCGCCATTTGATGCGCGTGTTTCCTGCGTCCAGTTCCAGAATCATCCTGTCTTCTCTACCCCGCCCCAACCCTACCCTACGCCACCCTACTCTACCCCAGCGCACCGCGTCGGGCGCCCGCCGGGAAGAATCTCACCACCGTGGATCGCCTGCATATGCATGCCGATCCTGACATTGAGCGCGCCGGCGTCATTCACTCCGCAGTGCCTGCCGGTTCGCTCCCCATTGCCTTCATAAATTCTGATCTCCCGGCCAAGATAGCAGTCCTCCTCGTTCCAGAGCGTCCTGAACGGCGCGAAGCCCCGCTCCAGAAAAACGGCTTCCATACGCAATAGATGCCTGCAGAAGGCGGCGATGACAGCCGCGTCGGCTGGGGGCGAAGCCAGTTCACTCGCCAAATCGGTGACGGGTCGATCGATCCGCGCTCTGTCCTTTGCGGACAGACGCCGGTTGATGCCGACGCCGATGATGACGCCGATGCCCGCCTCGCTCTGAACGATCTCCAGCAGCACGCCGGCAAGCTTGGCGTCATTAACAAGAATATCATTGGGCCACTTGACCCGCGCCCTTGCCAGCCCGGATTCCCGTAGCGCCGACAACACGGCGAGCGCGGTCACCAGGGACAGCGCCTGCAGGCCGGTGCCCGCGGGCAGGGCGCGCGTCAGTGACAGGTAGATGCCGGCGTTCTCGGGGCTGTGCCAGACCCGGCCGCGGCGACCGCGACCGGCGGTCTGACTCAGGGCCAACAAAAGTCTAGGCCGGTTCCCGGATTCGCGCAGCAACCGCAACGAGGCCGCATTGGTGGAATCGATTTCAGGAAAGACGTGGATCTCGCCCAGGAGCGCACAGAGTTCGACACCGAGCCGACGCCGAAGCGATTGCGAGGTCGTGGAGCCTGGCGCTGCGGGTTCGTTCACGGGACTGGCAAAGATTTCCACGTTTGCTTGCCCAGGCCGATGTCTGCGTGACCGGGGCAATGAAAAAGAGCGGGGCTTCACCCGGGGCAGACAATCCAGCTCCTGTTCATGCCTGTCCAGGGACTCTCTAATCAATCAGAGGGTCCCCGATGCGGGTCGCCTCATCGCGCCGCCGGCCCCGGTGACCAGGCAACCCCTGGGTCGTCTCCAACGGATCCGCGATGTGGCGTGACTAGTCTTTCTAGTCTTCCGAGGCGAGCGTCTCCTTCACCACATCCTCGTCATTGCCGACTTTCTCACCGGCACGCAGCTTGGAGATGACGGACCACGCTTCCAGCATCACGACCACGCTCGCGGCCATCACCGAGAAGCTCAGGATGAGCAGCAGCCACTGGCCAGAGCGGAAGTAATCCACCAGGTACCAGGACGCCGCCCAGAACGCCATGATGACGATGAAGACCATCGGGACCAGAGTGAAAATCGAACGCCGGCCCAGCTGCATCAGGAAGATGGAGACAACAAGGAGCGTCAGTGCGGCGAGAATCTGATTGGAGGCGCCAAAGAGGGGCCAGATCAACATGCCGCCGTCACCCGGATAATTGGTGCTGGCGCCGAAGGCCAGGGTCAGACAGCTCCCGACCGCGACCAGCGTGGCGACGTAGTTGTTCTTCAGCGGCTTGATGCTGTAGATGTTGCCCCACTCCTGGATGATGTAACGCTGCAGTCGCAGTCCGGCATCCATGGTAGTGCCGGCGAACAGTACCACCATCACCGCCAGCATGGTCTGAGAGAATGCTTCCGGGATACCCCAACCCGCCGTGATCAAGGTGGCACCACCGGCGATGAAGGCACTGGCGGCGCCACTACCGAAGCTGGCGTACAGCGCATCCCACTCCACGGTAGAAGCGGCATAGAGAGAACCGGTCACCGCGGTGATGGTGATCAGGGCCAGAGAGCCTTCGCCCAATGCACCCAGGTAGCCCACGAAACGCGCATCTTTTTCGTTATTCAACTGCTTCGAGCTGGTGCCCGAAGAGACGATGCCGTGGAATCCGGACAGCGCCCCACAGGCGATGGTGACGAACAGGATCGGGAAGAGCGGTGGTGTGCCTTCGGCGAGGTTCGGATTGAATGCGGGCGCGGTGATGTCGGGCAAGGTGATGAACACAGCCGAATAGAGCACGAGCAGGCCGACGACCAGTTGCGCGCCGTTAATATAGTCTCGTGGTTGCAGCAGCAACCAGACCGGCAACATGGAAGCGATACCGGCATAGAGGAACAGCAGGATGATCCAGTTGCCGTTGGGGCCGAGGCCGAAGATGTCGCCCGGCAGTGCCAGCGGCATGACGCTGCCCACCCAGATGGTGAAATAGAGAATACCAACGCCAATAAGAGAGACTGCCAACAGGTTCACCTTGCGCCGAATCAACACACCGACGGCGACAGCCACGGGGATGGCCGCCCAGGCGGGGAATACCGAAGTCGGGATACTCACCATCTCACTGGCGATGATGGTGGCGAACACCGCATTCACCATCAGCAGCAGCAGGAAGATCACGACCATGAACAGTGAGCGGGTGCGTTTGCCCACGACATCCTCGGAGAGCGCGCCGATCGAGCGGGCGTCGTGCCGGTTACTGGCCCATAGCGCCCCCATGTCGTGTACACCGGCAAAGAAAATCGAACCGAAGGTCACCCACAACAGGGCCGGCACCCAGCCCCAGTAGACGGCGATTGCCGGTCCCACGATCGGTGCCGCACCGGCCACCGCGGTGAAGTGGGAACCCCAGAGCACGAACTTGTTGGTCGGGACATAGTCGACGGAATCGTTAAAGCGGTGGGCAGGCGTTACATAGTCCCCGCTCAACTGGTAAATCTTTCCAGCGATGAACTTCGAATACACGAACCAGCCGAAGGTAAATCCGACGAGTCCGAAAATTACAATGAATACCGAGGACATAAATCGCTCTCCATGACGGTTCTTATAAGATGACTGTTCTTATGGGTGGTAGGAGGCGAATCATAGCAAGTTACCGTCCGGCTGCACAATCGAGTTGGCTTGCCTGGAAGTGCCGTATTCCGGGCCTGTCGGAGAGCGTGGCCGATCGTTGCCGAAAGTGTTGCCCAATCACCACAAATAAAAAACCCGACCGCGGCGAACGGTCGGGTTGGCACTGTCAGCAGCCGTGACTTACTCGCCGTCGGTTGCGGCGTGATAGGTCCAATAGCCGATGAACATCTCATCCCAGCTCTGCAGACCGAAGGTGATCTCCTTGCTCGGGTCCGGATTGGCCGGATTGTACTGGGAATTGTCGAAGGCGCCGGTGACATGCACGCGGGTGCCGGCCGGCAATTGCAGGGGTTCCGCCAATTGATAAGTCGGCTGCCAGGCATAGCTGTAATTGGGAACGTTCAACAGATCATGGACGCTGCCATCCGGGAACTCGGCCGCGAAGCGCATGTCCTTGCCACGGAAGTGCATGTGCGCACGCAAGCCGGTCACCACGACATCCTCATCGAAGGTATAGGTGGCCTCTACTTCGTGATTACGCTCGAAGGGTGGTATACGGAACATGTTGGCCACGGAACGGGTGAAGTTCTCGTGTGCAGGCGGCTCGTCATACAGGTACAGGCCGAGCAGCGTCTCGTCCGTCGTCTCGCGTCCATTGGTGGTGTAGTGGAACTGCATGGAGAGCTGGTGACCGGCGGGGATTTTCACACCGGTGCC
>JBBDSI010000212.1:0-5734 GCA_040905005.1 Pseudohongiellaceae bacterium | reverse complement strand
CGGCCGGCATTGTCGGAGACGAAGTCGGCGTAGGACTTCGATTCCAGTCCAGCCGGGTAGCGGAAGTTGGGGACGTCGACGAAGCGTGGATCGGAGTTGACGATGTCGCCGAGTACGCTGTTGCGCAGACGGAAGTTCTGACCGGACAGCTCGTGGGTGTCGTCGCCACGCAGGTAGTTGGCGATATCCTCACCGAAGGTCTGATTGTCATTGATCTCGCCCGAGTCGCCGGTGCCGACATCGTAAGGACCATCGGTCAACAGGAAGGCAATCTGCTCGGCCGACAGCTCCGAGTTGGCATTGGGACTGGTGTAGTCAGCAGGAAAGCGAAACGGGATGCCTGACCCCTCTACGTCACCACCGGCGGGACTGTCCACATTGGGGTTCCAGGTGATGATCTCGCGGCCGGTGTTCCAGTTCTGGCCGTTGAGTACGTTACCAGCTTCCCAGGCCGGGGCCGAGTCGATGGTGCCATCGGGATTGATTTGAAACGCCAGTAGCTGTCCTTTCCAGTCCGAGCTGTCGAAACGCGCCTGAAATAGCTTGCTGCCGGCGTTGAGCGAGCCGGTATTGGTGGCCACGGAGGCGGCAGAGCCGACGCGGTCCGCGATCTCCAGTAGCGCCTCCGCTATCGCCGAGGCCACCTCGTTGGGCGACTGGGCTTCGACGTAGGCGCCCTTGCTGTTGTAGGCCGCGTGCCACAGGTCGTCGATCTTGTCCTGCAGGGAATCGATGTCAGATCCCTGATGCCAGGCGTCGTCCTCGTCCAGGGGCGGGTTGGGCCAGCCGTCGCCGTCTGTATCCTCAAGATTACCGGTCAGGCCGAATGCCACGGTAAATGAGACCATGTGCTGCGCGCTGTTCGGATCCTCAGGCGTGGTCGGCACATCGTTGTCCATCGGGCTGAGATCCTTCTCATAGAAATACATGGCCACGTCCGCCAGCGAGTCGTATTCACCATCGCCGTCTTCGTCGCCGATCGCGGACAGGACCGGGTTAGAGCCGCTGTACTCCCCGTCGGTGAACAGGACCGTGTAGTTCTGCTGACACTCGGAGACGATGGGGTCAGGAAATCCAAAGTCACCATCGTAGTAACGCCCTACCAGCTCCAGGCCGCGCCGCAGGGGTGTCCCGAGTGCGCGCCATGCATAGTCATACACGTCATCCAGCAGCGCTGCGTTGTGCGCGGCGTAATCGTCCACGGCCACGCCCGGCACGGGCACGAATATGCTGTTGTAGTCATTGATCTGGCTGTAGCCGAAGCGGAAATTGCGATTGGAATTGATGACCAGATCCACGGCGCCCTTGGAGACGAAGGAGCGGCGGCGATGATACTGGTACCAGTTGGCTATATTCTGTTTGGCCTGGGTGACCGTGCGCCCCCAGGGATCCTCACCGGTGCCGCTGATGCTGCTGGTGCTTTTGAGCGTGCCGAAGCAATCCACATAGGGCGGATCATCGTACGCGTCATTCACGTCACAATCCCTATTCAGGGCCTGAACGATCGCCGCGGCGGGCACGGTCAGTTCCTCAACGGAGATGGAAGTGGCTCCCACGGTGTATTTAGTGTGCGAATCCCACAGGTCGACCATACCATTGGGCGTGTCATTGATGGCGTCCGGCCCTTTCACGTTACCACCCACCCAGTCGACGCCGTGATCGTCCACGGCAACCTCATAGATGAAGCCGGTCAGATCGCGGGTCCTGTCATAGCCGTTACTGCCGGGCTGGGGATTGCTGCGCGCCGAAGTGAAAGTCGCATTGGGGAAACCGGTCCAGGGGCGGTAGGTGACAGCCGGGTTGTAGTACATGACATTCAGGTCGGCTGAAAACACGCGCCAGTCCCGGACGTAGGCCTCCGGGTGATCCTCGATGGTGGCATAGGTGCAGGAATCGTAGACATTGTCCCTATTGCTGTAGGCATCGCTGTCATAGATGTACAGATTGTCCCGGCGACCGCTACAGTCTCCGCCACTGGAAAATCCCAAAAAAGAGCCACTGGTATTCGCCCCGACCGTACTGCTCGATGCCCAATAGTCGGTGTAGTAGTGTTGCTCCTTCGCCAGGATCTCCCAGTCCATGGAGCCGGAGTCGTCCATCATGAAAAACACGTTGGGGTCGATCTGGGTCCCCAGGAACAAGGGAATATCCGACAGCGCCAACTCCGCGGCCTGCGCCGAAGAAGAAAGCGCGAACAGGTAAACCGAACCCAGCCAGGCCATCATCAAGCGAACGTGTTGTTTGAGACTCATTGCTTGCTCCAGGGGCTGTGCTCGCCCGGAAACCCTAGTCGTAAGACTGCACGAAGGTGGATTGCACCACCGCTTCGGTGTTGGGGTTGATACCCACACCCCGGGCGGTAACACGGTGAAAGACGCGCGGCACGGTGATCTCGCCGCTGCCGATGGCGATGGACTGGCCGGTATCCACCGTGCGGTACTCCTCGATGATATAGCGGGGCTGCTCGTCTACTTGCGCCATCTCGTTGATGGCAATGCCGTTATTCGTCCACCAGGCGGGATCGATGTTGTTGTGGTCCCACCAGTAGAGGCCGTCGGTGGCGCTGGGATCCATGGAGTCTTCCTCCCACACCGTCGTGCTGCCGTTGGTGCTGGTAACCGGCAGGTTGTTCTGTATAACCAGCCAGGCCTCGGCACCCTGCAGGGCGGACTCCGCGGCGTTGAATGCCACCTCGTGGTCGCGCATGTTGCCGGACATGCGCTCCTCCAGCGTGGCCGACTCCATGCCCGACAGGCCCATCATGGTCAGCACCGCCAGGAACACCAGGCAGAACAACAAGATGGCACCGCGCTGGCGCTGCGGGGCGGGGAAGGGCCTGCTGTGCTGTAGTCTCTTCATAGTTTATATGGATACTGGAAAAGGACCCGGAAATCCGTGATCCGCTGCAAGAATCGGTTCAAATCATGTTCCCAGGGCCCGGTTACGCAGGCTGATGGTGGCGGTAAAGACCCGGCGCACGCGCTCGTCCGCCGGTAGTTCGCCATTGCCGGCGGCACCGTCATAGGTCACGCCGTCGAAGATATAGGGCTGCGGCGAGGGCACGGTCCCGTCCTCAACCGATTGCAGCAATAAACTCACCCGCACCGAGATCACCTCGTTCCAGTTGCTGACCTGATCGGCGGTGAGATAGGCGTCCACCGTGGCGCGCACGTCCTGGTCCAGGTTGACGCCATACGTCAGTTGCATCGATTCCACACCCTCGATCAACTCTTCGCCAGGCCCGGCGGTGCCGGTATCGCTGAGCGTGCTGCGATACAAGGACGGCGGGTTATTGGCATCGTTGTCGCGCTTGCCCACGTAGTACATCGCGCCCTCAAGACGGATCACCTCGGCCGGCGCGGCCGAGGTGATAACCGACGTGTTCACGTTGCCGGGGTTGCAGGAGGTGTCGATGGTGATGGTGACCGTGGTCGGCGGCGTGTCGGGCGTCACCGTGCAGGCCTGCACGAAGTCCGCCTGCTCACAGTCACTGATGATCAGGAAGTCATCGGCCTGAATGCCGACGGACGCCTGGGCCTGAATCGTGTTGGCGGCATTGTCGACGCTGGTCACGGTGCCCGAGTTGCCCCAGCCGCCCCACAGCCTCACGATGTCGGAGTTGGGCACGGCCTGCACGTTGGGGATGTTGAATCCGGCCCCGCCGGTGGTCCATTCGGTGGAATTGGAGGATTGCGTGGCGACGTTGTTGGCGCTGTTGTTGATCGTGCCCGGCGCCGTGCCCCCGGCCTCCCAACCCTGGATGCCGGTGCCCGGCTGGAAGGTCGCGGGCGGCCCGTCGAGGGTGTTGTTGACGCTGGCGCCCTGGATGGAACCCTGGCAACCGAGGTAGCCGGCCATGCGCATCTCGTTGCCGATGAAATTCAGGCCGAAGCGGCCGTTCTCCTGGATGCGCAGCCGCGCGTCCTGATCGCGTTCGGTGGTCGTGGTGCCGACATAGACCTGCGCCACGCCGAGAGCCAAAGTCAGACCCAGCACCATGGCGATCATCAGCTCGATCAGGCTAAGGCCCGACTGCTGTTTGCGGCTGCTTGTTGGCAGAGTAGTCGTCATGATTGCATGATCCGTGTCACAGCGGCTGCATCGTGGTGACATAGCGCTGTTCGGCCGTGCCGTCGCGGTCGTCGTCCCACCAGATCTTGATGGCGTAGACATTACCGGAGCCGTCGCACCCCGGCGCCGCAGTCGTGCCGTCATTGCCGGTCGAGTCCACACACACCACGGAGTCACCGCCGGGAAACGTCGCGGCGACCTGGTTGGACCAGTTGAGGATATCCTGGGCGGCCATCTGCGCCGGTGTGCACGAGGCCGTCGTGAAACACGAGGCGGTCGCCCCCCCGGCGACGTCGTCATAGGCGCCCTGCTCCACGCCGGTCTTGTTGGCGCGCATGCGCTCGATGATGTCCATGGTCAGGGTTGTCGCCTGGGTGCGGTAATAGGCCGACTGGTTGGCGCGCAGGCTGACGGCATGCACGCCGGCCATGGTCATCAGCCCCCCCGACAGCACCAACAGCGACACCAGCACCTCGATCAGCGAGGAGCCGGCCACGGCGGCGATGGTCAGTGTGCGGCGGGAGCGCATCATGGGCAGGCGAGTCCGTCTTCGACCCGACGGCCGCGACCGCTGGGGCCCAGATCGATCGAGCGCGCGTTGGCGGCGTTGCCGCTTGCCGGGCACAGCAGAAAGGTGTGATTGCCGCCGGTGGCGCTAAAACCCAGGTTGTTGTAGGCATACAGGTCAGCGGTGAAGGTCATCGTGCTGCCGGCGCCGAGGGAGTCGTAGACGCGGATGATCTCGTCGCCGCCGTCAACGGACCCGGACGTGCCGTCGGCATCGCCGTTGTTGTCGACGAAGACGATCCAGCCTTCCGACCAGGCGTCCGCGTCGCAGTCGGTGCCGTCTTCGCTGGCGCAGATTGCCACGTCCTGGCCCCGCTTGATGGCCTCGCTGCGGGCAAGGTTCAGCGTGGTCAGCATGACCTTGACCTGGGAATTGGTGGTTGTCGCCTCGATCGTGTCCTGAAAGGCCGGCGCCGAGATGGCTGCCAGTACGGACACGATCGACACCACGATCAGCAGTTCGATGAGCGTATAGCCCCTGCTGTAGTCGTGTTCTGGATGTCTGGATCTGGTCGGCGCCACGTAAAACCTCGGTCTGATCGGACAAGTCGTTGATTACTATAGGGTATCGGTCAAAATACAGTCAATGCGAACGAATCCGGAAAATCTACCGGATTGGCGCGGATTGTGGCGCTTTGCGCAGGGAATTCTGTGATTCGACTAGAGAAATCACGAAATTGGTCGTCCCCACTACGACATTCGTGAACTGGCTCACGCTGCGGGGCCTGCGGGCCCCGGTCCCGACGCCCCAACTATCGGCATGATTGGCCAATTATTGCACAAAGCCTTCGCCATTTTGGTGATTATTGTCGCAGAACAGCCACCTGTACTAAGGTAGAATTTCTCCGTTTACTTCAAAGAGCCCTCTAACGATTTACCCAGGACGGACCCCCTACCATGAAAGCTCTCTACTGCAGCGTCGTGTCCACCCTCCTCCTGCTCGCCGGCAGCGCCACCCTGGCCGCCGACAACGGCTGGCTCCGGGGCAGTTGCGCCAGTGGCACCGGCACCTACCGCTGGACCGACGGGACCCGCTATGAAGGCCAGTGCCGCAACAACTATTTCGAGGGCCAGGGCACGCTGACCATGCCCAACG
>JBBDSI010000211.1:0-5741 GCA_040905005.1 Pseudohongiellaceae bacterium | reverse complement strand
GACACCTATTTTTGACAACCAAGGATACGGCATGACTGCGTATAAAATCGCCCTGCTCGACGGCGACGGTATCGGCCCGGAAATCATGGCCGAAGCCGTCAAGATTCTGCACCTGGTGGCCGAGCGCCAGAACCTCGACCTCGATCTGCAGCCAGCCCCCTTCGGCGCCAGCGCCTACTTCAGCCACGGCCAGTCATTCCCCGACGAAACCAAGGCCATCTGTGATGCGGCCGACGCCATCCTCAAGGGCCCGATCGGCCTCAGCCACGAGGAATCGAAGAAGATACCGGTGGACGAGCAGCCCGAGCGCGGCGCCCTGCTGCCGCTGCGCCGCCGCTACGACACCTTTGCCAATTTTCGCCCCGTATACCTGCCGAAGAGCATCGCCCATTTCTCCCCGCTAAAGCCGGAGATCATCGGTGACGGCATCGACTTCATCATCATCCGCGAGCTGGTGGGCGGGCTGTACTTCGGCAAGAAGGAGACGGGGGTGAACGCAGCCGGCAGACGTTATGTCAGCGAGACCCTGGAGTACGACGAAGATCAGATCGCGCGCATCGCCCGCGTCGCCTTCGAGACTGCGCAGAAACGCAAGAAGGTGCTGCACAACATCCACAAGAGCAACGTGCTCAAGTCCAGCGTGCTGTGGAACGAGGTCGTGGGCGAGGTGAGCCAGGATTTTCCGGACGTGGAGGTGAAATACATCCTCGTCGATGCGGCCGCCACCTATCTCTGCCTCAACCCGCGCCAGTTCGACGTCATGGTCATGGAGAACATGTTCGGCGACATCCTCTCGGACCAGGGCGGCGGCATCCTCGGCTCACTCGGCCTCATGCCCTCGGCCTGCCTGGGCCCGGACAAGGCCTACTACGAACCCTCCCACGGCTCGGCGCCAGACATCGCCGGCCAGGGCGTGGCTAATCCCTATTCCATGATCGGCTCGGTAGCCATGATGCTGGAGATGAGCCTCGGCCTGCCCGAGGAGGCCGGCAAGGTGTGGCACGCCATGCAGAGCGTGTTCGCCGACGGCTACTCCACGCCGGATCTCAAAGGCGCCAGTTCTGACGCGAAGCTGATCAATACGGCGGATTTTGGTGATCGGGTAGTGACGGCGCTGAAGGCCCAATAAAGATAACGCCGGCAACGCGCAGAGACTGCAAAGCTCCACAGAAGCTAATCACGCCTGACCGCTTCGTTCAGAACGAGCCGGCCATCTTCATGTTGACCATGCGCAGCGTCGCCTTGACCGCCGCCAGGACCTGATTGGCATCGACGCCGCGGGTCTTGAAGTTTCGCTGGGCACCGCGCCAGGTGATGATGCATTCGGTCAACGCGTCGGTCTTGCCGCCGCGGGGAATATGCACCTCGTAGTCTTCCAGCGCCGGCATCTCGAAGTCGCGTTCCGCGAGGATGCGAGTGATGGCGTCCATGAAGGCGTCGAAGCCGCCGTTGCCGGCGCCGGAGCCCTGGCACTCCTGCCCCTCGATGTCGACGCGAATGCTGGCGGTGCTCTCCACGTCGAGGCCGGAATTGATGTAGCAGTTGAGCAGCGTGATGTGGTGAAAGTCCCGGCTCTCCATGACATCGGCGATGATGAAGGGCAGGTCTTCGGGCGTGACCACGTGCTTGGAGTCGCCGAGTTCTATGATTCGTTCCAGTACCTTGGCCTGGTCCTCCTCGGACAGGCTGATGCCGAGCTCCTCCAGGTTGTTGATTAGCGAGGCCTTGCCGCTGAGCTTGCCCAGGGCATAGCTGTGCTTGCGGGCGAAGCGCTCGGGGCTGAGCCGGGTCTTATAGAGGTCGCCCTTGAGGTCGCCATCGGCATGAATGCCGGCGGTCTGGGTGAAGACGTCGGCGCCGACGATGGGCGTGTTCGCCGCCACCCACTTGCCGGAGAAGTTCTCCACCATACGGCTGACCATCGTGATGCTGGTCTCGTCGATAGACAGCTCCATGCCCAGCTTGTCGCGCAGCGCTACGACTACCTCGGCCAGTGAGGCGTTGCCGGCGCGCTCGCCGAGGCAGTTTATGGTGCAGTGAATCGTGTTGATGCCGGCCTGCACGGCGGCCATCGCATTGGCGGTGCCGAGGCCGTAGTCGTTGTGCGGATGAAAATCGAATTCCTTCTCTGGAAAGGCCTTGAGCATGTCGCCGAGTGACTCCGTCACCTCCTCCGGCGACATCAGCCCCAGGGTGTCCGGCAACAGGTAGTGTCCGATGGGCAGGTGCCGGGTGCCTTCGATCAGGCCGAACACGTAGTCGCGGCTGTCGCGATAGCCGTTGGACCAGTCCTCCAGATACATGTTGACGTTCAGGCCCTGCGCCTGCGCGTAGCCGACCGTGCGTTCGATATCAGCAACATGCTGCTCGAGTGTCTTGCGTAGTTGCTCGCGACAGTGCTTCTCGCTGCCCTTGGTGAGCAGGTTGATGACGCGGCCGCCGGCGGCGGTGATCCAGTCGACACTGCGCTTGTAATCGACGAAGCCCAGCACCTCGATGCGCTCCTGCAGGCCGTTGTCTGCGGCCCAGGCGGTGATGCGGCGCACGGCCTCCTGCTCGCCCCTGGACACGTTGGCCGAGGCGACCTCGATGCGGTCCACCTTCAGCGACTGCAGCAGGGCCCGGGCAATATTCATCTTCTCGTTGGCGGAGAAGGAAACTCCCTGGGTCTGTTCGCCGTCGCGGAGCGTGGTGTCCAGCAGACGGATGTGTCGGGCTTGCGCCTTGGCGCTCATGGGCCTTACCTGCTTGCGTTGAATGACGAGTGCGCCGCCCGCGGGGCGGCATGAAGGGCGGGGATTCTAGCAAAATTTGGCCTGCGCTAGAACTTAAAGACCAATATCACTGCTCCGTTTGACCTCACTGACTACCGTTATATACTGCCCGCTCCATGCCAGTGTCGAGCATTGAGGTTTTCTATGGCAATTCAACTGAGTGTTCCCAGGGAAGTTCGCGAGGGCGAACAACGGGTAGCTCTGGTCCCCGATTCGGTCGCCCGGCTGGCCAAGAAAGGCCTGAGCGTCAACGTGCAGGCTGGCGCCGGTGAGGCCATCGGCTATACGGACCAGGACTATGACGAGGCCACGATCATCGGTGACAGCGCCGAGTTGCTCGGCAAGGCGGACATCACCCTGACGGTGAACCCCCCCACCAGTGAGCAGATCGACCAGCTCAAGGAGGGCTCGGTACTCATCGGAAATCTCAATCCCCACGGTGACCTGGAGCGCTTTACCAGGCTGCGCGAGCGCAACATCAGCGCCTTCTCCATGGAACTGATACCGCGCATCTCCCGCGCCCAGGCCATGGACGTGCTCTCCTCCCAGGCCTCCATCGCCGGCTACAAGGCCGTGCTGCTGGCGGCCAACCTGCTGGGCAAGTTCTTCCCCATGCTGACCACCGCCGCCGGCACCATCCGCCCGTCCAAGGTGCTGGTCATCGGCGCCGGCGTGGCAGGCCTGCAGGCCATCGCCACCGCCCGCCGCCTGGGCGCCATGGTCGAGGGCTACGACGTGCGCGCCGCGGTGAAGGAACAAGTGGAGTCACTTGGCGCCAAGTTCGTCGATATCGAGATCAAGGCCGAGGGCACCGGCGGCTATGCCCGCGAACTCACCGAAGAAGAGAAGCAGCAGCAACAAAGCATCCTCGCCAAACACGTGGCGGCGGCCGACGTCATCGTCAGCACCGCCGCCATTCCCGGGCGCCCCTCGCCCCGCATCATCAGCAAGGACATGGTGGAGGCCATGAAGGGCGGCTCGGTGATCGTGGACCTGGCGGCCGAAGGCGGCGGCAACTGTGAGCTGACCAAAGCCGACGAGACGGTGACGCACAAGGGCGTGAAGATCTATGGGCCGGTCAATGTGCCGGCCATGGTGGGCAACCACGCCAGCGAGCTGTACGCCAAGAACCTGCTCAGCTTCCTAGAACTGCTGATTCAGGACGACGCCATCAACATCAATCTCGAAGACGAGATCATCAAGGAGAGCCTGGTGACACACGGCGGCGAGATTCGCCATGCCGGCGTCAACGAGCGACTTCAGGGAGACGCCTCATGATCGAAGGATTGGCTGCACTGTATATCTTCATGCTGGCCGGGTTCACCGGCTACGAGATCATCAGCCGGGTGCCGGTGATCCTGCACACGCCGCTGATGTCGGGCTCCAACTTCGTCCACGGCATCGTGCTGGTGGGCGCCATGTTCGCCCTCGGCATCGCCGAGACTCCGGTGGAACAGGCCATCGGCTTCGTCGCCGTGCTGCTCGGCGCCGGTAACGCCGTCGGCGGCTACGTGGTCACCGAACGCATGCTGGAGATGTTCAAGTCCAGCGGGAAAGACAAGAGCAAGGAGGCGTAATGGAGACTTTCGACCTGATCGTTCAGGGCGCGTATTTCCTCGCCGCGGTCCTGTTCATCGTCGGCCTGAAGCAGATGAGCTCGCCGGTCAACGCCCGGCGCGGCATTCTCTGGGCCGGCGCCGGCATGGTGCTGGCCACCCTGGTGACCTTCCTGGCGCCGGAGATCATGGATTCCGAGCACGCCGCCACCAACATCACCCTGATCATCATCGCCATCGCCATCGGCGGCGGCTACGCCTGGGTCAGCGGCCGCAAGGTGGCCATGACCGACATGCCGCAGATGATCGCCATGTACAACGGCATGGGCGGCGGGGCCGCCGCCGCCATCGCCGCAGTGGAGCTGTTCAAGGCCGCCCGCGAGGCGCAGGGCGACCCCACCGGCGCCACCACCATTCCCGACATGCTGGGCGTGGATATCACCATCCTCGCCATCCTCGGCGCCGTCATCGGCACCATAGCCTTCAGCGGCAGCATCATCGCCTGGGCCAAGCTGGACGGGAGGCTGAATCGCAGCTCGCTGCTCCCGGCCCAGCACATCGTCAATGCCATGATCGCGGTGGCGACGGTGGGCTTCGCCATCGCCATCTATTTCAGCAATGACCTGGCACCCATCCTCGCCTTCTTCGGGCTGGCGCTGGTACTGGGCGTCTTCATCACCATCCCGGTGGGCGGCGCCGACATGCCGGTCATCATCTCCCTGTTCAACGCGCTGACCGGCCTGGCCGTTGGCTTCGAGGGCTACGTGCTGGGTAATGCCGCGATGATCATCGCCGGCATCGTGGTCGGCTCGGCGGGCAGCCTGCTCACCCACCTCATGGCCAAGGCCATGAACCGCTCGGTGAGCAACGTGTTCCTCGCCGGCGTCGGCACCGGCGGCGCGGCCGCCGCCGACGGCGACCAGGGCGAGATGAAGGAGATCCAGGCGCAGGATGCCGGCATCCTCATGGCCTTCGCCAATCAGGTCATCATCATCCCGGGCTACGGCATGGCCGTGGCCCAGGCCCAGCACAAGATCTGGGAGCTGACCCAGCTACTGGACGAACGCGGCGTCAAGGTGAAGTTCGCCATTCATCCGGTAGCCGGGCGCATGCCGGGACACATGAACGTGTTGCTGGCCGAGGCCGGCGTGCCCTATGACATGATTTATGACATGGAAGACATCAACGCCGACTTCAAGAATACCACCGTGGCGCTGGTGATCGGCGCCAACGACGTGGTGAACCCGTCGGCCAAGAGCGACGCCAGCAGCCCGCTCTACGGCATGCCCATTCTCGACGCCAACAAGTCCGAGAACGTCATCGTCATCAAGCGCGGCCGCGGCACCGGCTTCTCCGGTGTGGAAAACCCGCTGTTCTTCGCCGACAACACCAAGATGCTGTTCGGCGACGG
>JBBDSI010000210.1:0-32635 GCA_040905005.1 Pseudohongiellaceae bacterium | reverse complement strand
GGCAATGCATAGGCCAACAAGGCAATCAATCCATCACCGATTGTTGCTTGTGTACCACTAGTGTCCGGTTAAATTGGAGTCCCGCATGCTGAAACCCAGTGCTGGTGCGGCTTTGCAGCCGATTTCATGTGGTGTCGATTTGAAACGCGATGCATCAAATTGGTGTAGTTTCCCCCATTTACTTCTGTTGGGGACCGCCAGTGAACGTCGGCAAAACACTGTTTGCCCAAATCATGGACTTCGTGCCATGGACGAGTTTTTCTCGCATAGTGGATCGCCACGCTGGCAACTTCGGGGTGCGCCGGATGACATGTGCCGAGCAGTTTCGGGTACTCGCCTTCGCGCAACTCACATGGCGAGAAAGTCTGCGCGATATCGAGGCCACCCTTGGCGCCAATGCCAACAAACTCTATGCGATGGGCCTTCGTCACCGCGTGCGTCGATCGACCTTGGCGGACGCGAACGAGTTGCGGGATTGGCGCATCTGGTCGGATGTCGCCGCCTTGCTTATTCGCCGAGCCCGCAAGCTTTACGCGGGCGAAGATCTGGGTTTGGATTTGAACAACACCGTCTATGCACTCGACGCCAGCACCATCGATTTGTGCTTGAGCCTGTTCGACTGGGCGCCATTTCGGACAACCAAGGCTGCCATCAAGCTGCACACTTTGCTGGATTTGCGTGGAGCCATTCCTGCTTTTATCCACATCAGCGACGGCAAATTGCACGACGTCAAGGTACTGGATATTCTGCCGGTCGAGGCCGGGGCGTTTTACGTGATGGATCGGGGTTATCTGGATTTCGCCAGGCTGTACCAGATGCATCAGGCCGGAGCCTTCTTTGTGACGCGAGCCAAACGGGGCATGGATGCCCGTCGCGTGTACTCGACCAAGACCGACCGGTCCACAGGCGTGATCTGCGATCAACGCATCATGATGAATGGTTTTTACACCAGCAAGCATTACCCCGAGCATTTGCGGCGCATTCGGTTCAAAGACCCCGAGACGGGCAAAACGCTGGTGTTTCTGACCAACAATACGACGCTGCCTGCACTCACCATCGCCGCGCTTTACAAAAGTCGATGGCAAGTCGAGTTGTTTTTCAAGTGGATCAAGCAGCACTTGCGCATCAAGAAATTTCTCGGCACCAGCGAGAATGCGGTGAAGACGCAAATCTGGTGCGCCGTGGCCATCTATGTGCTGATCGCGATCATCAAGAAGGAACTTCAACTCGAGGCCTCTCTCTACACTTTGCTACAGATTCTCTCCGTCAGCGTTTTCGAGAAAATACCGATAAAAAAGGTATTTCTTGATGCCAGCAACGGATTCGAACTGGATGCCGACGGCAACCAGTTGAATTTATTCAACTTTTAACCGGACACTAGTGCTTGTGTACACTGAATCAGTGCCTGCCAATGGCTTGCTTCCAGCATCCCATCATAAAATGGTATTTGCCACATTTCCCAGACGAAATGCAGTAGAAAGGCCGACAAATAAAGTGTCAAAATGAGCCTTGCCGAGTTCCATGTATTCATTGGTTAAACCAAAATTAGGACTATAGGGCACCGACTTGATATCGATGAGCGTGGCGAATACGCGTGAAACGGTAGCCGCCAGAATGGTATCAGATGCCAACAGCTCGCGGCGATAATGATGAAGATCATCGATGATGTGGAGGAGGTCTGCTTGACTCACCAGGTAGCAATCCGGAGAAATTATGCCAGAAGAAATGGATAGAACGTCTCATTACAAAGAAGACAGCCTGACTTTAGGGGGCGCCGTCATGCTGGGAACCGGCGTCATGATAGGCGCTGGTATCTTTGCCCTGACAGGGCAAATGGCTCAGATGACGGGCGTGTTGTTCCCGCTGGCCTTTTTAGCAGCTGCCGTGATAATCGCTTTCAGTGCCTATTCCTATATCAAGATCTCCAATGCTTACCCCTCGGCGGGTGGTATCGGCATGTATCTGCACAAGGCTTATGGTGACCGACTACCGACGGCATTCAATGCCTTGTTGATGTACTTCTCCATGGTGATTGCCCAAAGTTTCCTGGCCCGCACGTTCGGCGCCTATACTATGCAGCTGTTTGGTGGCGATGAGAGCGGACAAATGGTGCCGATTCTCGGGGTTTGCCTGCTATTGGCCGCTTTTTTGCTTAATCTGACGGACAATCGCCTCATCGAGCGTGTTGCTTCGCTACTCGGAATTCTGAAAATAGGGGGCATTCTTGTTTTCGGGCTCGTGGGTGTCTGGATTGCCGATAGTATTTCTGTCGATTTTTCCAACACTGGAGAGGCTGGTACCGTGGGCAATTTTCTTGGTGCGACCGCGCTCGGGATACTGGCGTTCAAGGGTTTCACGACGATAACCAACAGTGGCTCGGAGGTGAAAGACGCGCATCGTAACGTTGGTCGTGCTATCGTGATTTCCATCGCGGCGTGTGTGGTGATTTACACGCTGGTCGGCTTTGCCGTAGCGGGCAACCTTTCTCTCGCAGAAATAATTGAGACGCGTAACTACTCCCTCGCCGCCGCCGCCCGGCCGGCATTGGGTGAGTATGGAGTTTGGTTCACAGTGGCCATCGCAATGCTGGCCACCGCCGGCGGTATTATTGCCAGCATTTTCGCGGTCTCGCGGATGCTGGCGATGCTAACGGAAATGAAATTGGTTCCCCATCGTCACTTTGGGATGCCGGGCAGTATCCAGAAGCACACGCTGGTGTACACCGTAGTGCTTGGCCTGATCCTCACCGCATTCTTTGACCTATCCCGTATTGCAGCATTAGGCATCGTATTTTACCTGATCATGGACGTCGCCATTCATTGGGGTGTCATTCGCTACCTGCGTGAGGACATTGAGGCCAGAGTATGGGTGCCGGCCACGGCCATTGTTCTCGATTTGCTCGCACTCGGTGGCTTTGTCTGGGTCAAGCTGAACTCCGACCCCTTTGTGATCGTTGTTGCCGTTATCACGATGATCGTCATAGCTATCGCCGAGCAGATATTCTTGAATAGGTCGAGAGACACGAGACAGGGTGGGCAGGAGGAAACTCATGCGCACAAGCACTGAAATCACGAATCGAATTTGGGGGAAAAACCATGATGGGAAGTAACGTAAGCTGGGGAGGACACTGGCTTTGGATGCTTATTGTTGCCATTGTGCTTGTTATTCCTGTCTGGCGTATCTGCCAGCGCACAGTCTATCCGGGATGGCTGGGGATCCTGATACTGATTCCCTTCATCAATCTGTTTTTCCTTTATTTCATAGCGTTTGCGGCATGGCCGGGCGACAGAGCGAATAAATGACCTGTAAACAGGAATAAAGGGGGGGTATTTCCCCATGACGCAACCCGCCAGGATTACTCGGACGAGCCGTGGGGCTCTGGATTGGGTGGGGTTTCGGTTTGAAAGAAGCGTTTGCTGATCAACCTTTAAGGAGCAAGGGCGCAAAGCCGCCGCCGGGCGTACGAAAATTGGTGGTCTGGCCCCGATACAGCCTTGCGGCAGCCAGGAGCAGGGCACCGCGATAGGTATACAGGCGCACGTCGACCTTGAGACTTTGCTGTTCGCCATCGACCAGAACCAGACGCTCGGACGGCGGCACATAAGCCTGAGCAATATAGTCGCTTTCGAGAATCCGGGCAAAGGTGCTCTTGGTGAGCTTGCTGCCCCGGTACACGCCCTTGCTGCCGTGGCCGGCCACCGGTTTGAAGAACCACTGCCGCCGTTCCCGCCACAGATCCTCGCCGTTACTGGCGGTAACCTGTACGGTGCGAGGAATACCACGGCGGAGCAATGCGGCGTTTTCAGGGCTCAAGCCCCAACCCTTGAGTGTTGCGTGATCCGACAATACCGCCAGGTTGCGTTTGTCCGCCAACAGGGCATGAACAAAAGGGTTGGGGGTGATGACGGCGCCGCCATCCAGCCAGGCCGAGCGCAAGGCCGCATGTTCCGGGGCTTCAAGCCCGAAGTCCACGAGACGGTTGTAAACCAGGTCGATTCGCTTGTCGCCTGCGCATAGCGCGCCTGAGGTATATCTGAGATCAGTGGGGGAGAGAATGACGGTGTCGATACCGTTACTTTGCAGGAGCTGCTGCGCGAGCCTGAACTCAGGGTAGAGATGCTGCTCGTCAGGCCGATCATCGACGATCGCTATGCTCTCCGAACGTCCGCTGCCCCGCTGGGCGCGCCATTCACTTTCGAACTGGGCGATCACCGCGGTGTCGAAGTCTTCGGCCCAGGAGACTCGCGTAGCGCCACCGCAGCAGGGCAGTTGGGCCCGTGCCAGCACGGCATTGAGGAAGGCGCCCCCGGCGTTGGTATTGACTTCGATGAGGCGGGGTCCCTCCGCACCGAGGTGGAAATCATAGCCCATGAAAGCACCCACCGGTCCGGGGTTGATCATGGCAGTCTGCGGAGCCCAGGACAGTACCCTTCGCCGGTAGTCGGGAAGTGCGGCAGCGGCCTCCAGGGACTGGGCGATGGCCAACATGTGGTCCAATTCCTGACCAGGAACGAAGACGGCGACATTGGAGAAAAGTTGCTGCCAGGGCGCGCTGGACAGGATCTCGTCGGCATTGTCCCCCAGCTGATGGGTGAGATTGGCAACGATCGCAGTCCGATCTAGGGTGACACAGGCGCAGTGCTGGTTCAGCCTTTCCGCTTCGGTCTGATCGGGTGTTTCATCGGTTGGCTGCAAGAGCTGTTCCCTATTTCCTTTTATGCTGGCTTACGGTTACTGCGCGGGGTAGTGGGCGTTGGCTTGTGGCACAATGAGGTTACCGTTACAGAGCCCCCGCATCAAACCCAATGCTATTATGCCTATGACAGCAGACAGTAGGTCCGAAACTCAAACCCTCGCCGCCGAGTGTGCTGATAACGACATTCGGGTATTTGTCGAGGGAGACTGCCTGTTCAACGCCATGCTTTCCGATTTTGCCTCGGCGCAACGGCGAGTCTGGCTGGAATCCTATATTTTTGCCGACGACGCCATAGGGCGGGAATTCATGAAGGTCCTCAGCGATTGCAGCCGACGCGGTCTGGATGTGCGCGTGAGGGTCGATGCTGTGGGCTCGCATTTCGGCTTCTCCGGCAGGTCCGCTCACAAATTGAAAGCAGCGGGCGTCAAATTTATCTGGTGCCACCCCTGGCAGTGGCGAAAACCCTGGCTGTTTCACCGTCGCAATCATCGCAAGCTTGCCGTGGTCGATGACCAGATTGCTTATCTGGGCGGCTGCAATATCACGGCACTCAGCTCGTGGCGAATTTCCGGGGAAGCCCGCTGGCGCGATACGCATTTCCGGCTTACCGGCCCGGTGGTTCACGATGCCCGCATTGCTTTCGAATCCTTTGGAAGGGGCGATCTGAAGTGGCAGTGTGGTGGCGCCGGAAGCGGGATAGAGCTGCTTACCAATCACGGCCGTGCCTGCCGATTTCGCCTGCGCTGCCATCTGAAAGAGCGATTTAAGGCTGCACGCAAACGAGTGTGGCTGACCACGCCTTATTTCGTGCCGGATTCTGGAACCCAGGGCGACCTCTGCCAAGCAGCAAGAAACGGCGTTGACGTCAGGGTGCTGGTACCGGGAAAGAACGATGTGCCTTTCGTTCAATGGGCCGCGCGGGCGGCCTACTCTTCCCTGCTGTCATCAGGCATCCGGATATTTGAGTATCAGCCACGTGTACTGCACGCCAAGACCCTGATCGTGGACGACGACTGGAGTACGGTGGGAACGGCCAACTTCGACTACCGAAGCCTGTTCATCAATTACGAACTCAATATGGTGGCAGAGTGCTCGGCCTTGAATAGTATTCTGGCGGCAACATTCGAACGTGACCTGGATGAAGCGCTGGAAGTTCATCAACAACCCTGGTCACGACGGCCATTGATGGCCAGGATGGCGGAATTCATCGGCTGGAGTGCGAGGCGCTGGTTATAATTCCGATTCTTGCCCGTATCGAATAACTCGTTGCTCATTCGATTCCAGTGGCACCGCTTTATCAATCGGTTGTGGCGCCCGGCACCGGCTTACGTGCAGCGAAATACAGGTAGACAGAGATGCTTGTGAGCGCAGCGAAGAAGCACCAGACCGAAATAAACCAGCGGGCGTAAAAAAGATACGCCAACACCGCCGCAGTGAGCGCCAGCAAACCAAAGAATCTCACTGTTCCATGACTGGATAACAGCATGCTCGCAGCCGTCGCCGAAAGGTAGGCTGCCATTACAGCTCCAATGTAGAAGTGCGGAGAATCGTACTCGATATGGTTCGCAAAGGGATGAGCATGGATTGGGTAAGCAAACAAGGTGTACAGCAGGTACAGGCCGACGGCCAGGCCGGCAATGCACACTATCGACAATAAATTGCGTCGCCAGCCAGGAGGCTCCAGCCACCAAACAGCAATTGGGACGTACACCGGCCAGAGGACATGGGAAAAAAAGGAATATACCTGGGTTAGCAGGAAATTCAGCTCAACGGTTTGCCAACTGAATCCAAGCCAAAGAAGCCCTTCCGTTAATTGTTGAACGGCGAACAAGAAAGGAATCGCGGCGAATGGAAGTTCCGCGCGGCGCTCCACTTTTCGAATTGTGACCGTTCCCACTCCCCCGAGGAATGCGGCTGCGGTCAAACTGGCTGTGGTGGAAAAACACATTTCAAACTCCTATCGCATTACTGTTTCGCTTTAGCCTGAATGCCAAAACTGCTATCTCAATCCTTCTACCGTGGAGCGTTTTAACAGGAGTGCATTGACAGCCACAATCAAGGAACTACCAGACATGGCAAGAGCTGCAACTCCCGGGCTAATTGTGAAGAGATAGGAGACGCCTGCGGCGAAGGGGAAGGCGACTACATTGTAGGCCACTGCCCATGCCAGGTTCTGGTGCATCTTTTATCGAAAATCACCACGTCCAGGTGTGTTGCATCCTCAAGGGCAGAGGCATTCTTGATGAGAATGCCGTTTCGGGCGCCGCGCCCGGTCCCGATCATGATCGCTATGGGCGTAGCGAGACCGAGGGCGTCCGGGCAGGCGATGACAAAGACGGTAATGGTCAGCGTAACTGCCAACAACAGCGACTGTCTCTTCTGTACGCGGAGCAACCGCTGATTAGCGATCACTTCCACGATCTGATCCACCGGACATCTCCCAATCAAGACTGTAGAGAGAGTCCCTGCGTAAGGGCAGGGGCCACGGCTGGTGGCTGCGACAAGCCAGAATCTGGTACAAGCCAGTGCTCCCCTTGGTGAAGTAGTGGGCGGAACCAGCCATGTACAACCTCCACAGTCTATAGGTGGCATCCCCAGCGATATTTACGGCACTTTCCCGCTTGGCGTCGAGCCTTGCCACCCAGTGGCGCAGAGTCATCGCGTAGTGAGGTCGCAACTGCTCTATATCCAGAATCTCCAGACCCTGATCTTCCATTGCAGAAGTGACGTCGCTGATCCGGGCCAATTCGCCGTCAGGGAAGATATATTCATTGATAAAGCGGGTGGCAGGAGTGCGCCGCCATCCGGTATCGTTGGTGATACCGTGATTAAGAAACAAACCTCCCTCCTTCAGCAGTCGCACTCCGGTCGAGAAGTAGTCCGGGAAATTGCGGATACCGATATGTTCAAACATACCCACACTGACGATCCGATCATATAGTTGTGCATCCGAAAGCTCCCGGTAATCGCGTAACTCGAATCGCACCTTATCCTCCAGTCCCAGTTCAATGGCCCTCGCAGTGGCGTAATCGAACTGCTGCTGGCTTAGAGTGATGCCATGAACGCGAGCGCCGTAGTGGCGGGCAGCCCAGAACGCCAGTCCGCCCCAGCCGCAGCCGATATCCAGCAAACTTTGGCCCGGCCGCAGCCTGAGCTTGCGGCAGAGATAATCCAGTTTATCTTTCTGCGCAGCCTCCAGGGTCTGGCCGGGGTCGGAAAAATAGGCGCACGAATAAACCATTTCCGGGTCCAGGAACAGGCGATAGAAGGCGTTACTGACGTCGTAATGGTGAGAGATGCTCTCCCTGCCGTTGTGTGTTCTCGCGGCCCACGACTGGAATACATTGGAAGCGTCTCTGTGCCGTTTTGCTATCCCGACGGCCAGCCGCAGCAAGGTGAGCCGCTCTCTCAATGTCCATTTCCGCTCCTGCAGATAATCTACCAACTCGAAGAAGACTTCCGGGTCGCCCTGGCCGTCCACGTCGCCGTTGAGATGCGCATCGGCCAGCACCCCGAGACTCCTGTTCAACAGCAGTTCCCGCAAGGGGTATGCCTTTCGGAAGGTTAGGGTAAACGGAGCTTCTGCACTACCGATTACTTGCTCACCGGTCCATAGCCGAATGGCAGTGGAGCCACGATAGTCCTTGAATATGTGTTGCAATAACGTCCGACACAATGCCAGATTGGAGCTCCGTGTTTGCTTGCGAGTCGAGTCCCCAGCAGGCTCTCGTTTGGTTTCAGTGTTCGTCTCGGTAGAGAGTTTTTGCATGGCTTAGGAGCTCCGTGTAATTTTTTATCTTGATGAACCTGTTTCCATGTGTACAACGATTCACTTGAGACCGCCTACATTTTGTTCTTGGACGCAATCCTGAACGGCATCCCGCCGCTGCATGAGGACTATGCCGAAAAGTACAACCAGAATGCCCAGTAACTGGACAAGCTGCAGCCGCTCTGCAAAGAATAGAAATCCGATAAGCAACCCGAATCCGGGGGTCAGAAAGCTGAATACGTTCAGTTGGGTCAATGGGGCTCGGGCGAGTAGGCCGAACCATAG
Organism: Pseudohongiellaceae bacterium; assembly: GCA_040905005.1. Classification (GTDB taxonomy): domain Bacteria; phylum Pseudomonadota; class Gammaproteobacteria; order Pseudomonadales; family Pseudohongiellaceae; genus UBA9145. The sequence goes on along the minus strand of JBBDSI010000210.1, from coordinate 23,885 downwards.
AAATATCATCGCGGCTGTAGCCAGCGCGGAGAGAATGAGCAGGGAGCCGGTGAACCGGAGAGTCCAGCCAACGTCCCAGCGCTCACCGACCATGGCTGAGACGAGTAACAGTATTGTGCCGCCGATCAAAAGCTGGATTGCCATGGGCGCAGCGATGGCGCCACCAGATTCCTTTTTCAGCAGAATATTGCCTATTGCCGTTCCGATAGCCGCCATCAGCACCCAGGTAATTCCCCATAGGTAGCCGTCATTGTCTTCGCCGAATCCCGGCCAGGACAAAATCCCCACGCCCAGAAAACCAATGACAAGACCGGCTATGCCCTTTGCCTTCAGGCTTTCTCCCAGCCAGCCCGCGGCGATTGCCGCAGCAATTAGCGGCTGAGTACTTGCCAGGACCGTTGCCAGCCCCGGCGACAAATGTCCGGCGCCGAGGAACATTCCGCCAAAGCCCATCGCCGTGTATGCCAATCCGATCAATCCCAGATGTGCCAGGTTGCGGAGGTTGAGCAGATAAGGCTCGCGACGCTGCTGCACGATGCACACAAGGACGAGCAGTCCAGCGGCGAGAAAGGCACGCAGGGCAGCGAACAGCAGTGGCGGGGCATCCGGCAGGCCAATTGTGATGAAGGGGAAGCAGATGGCCCAGAGCAGCGCCACCAGCACCATCCAGGCGACATCCGTTTTTTCTGAATAATGTTTCATGGCGATGGCCGGGAAACGTATTGTAGCCAATAAAATTGTTCGAGATGTTTGATCAAGTCCGGGTGCTGCATGGCGCTTCAGGCCAAATCACGGATGTTGGCCGCCAGAAGACCGCCGATATCGATGGCGTTGGTGGGATGGGGGATGGCATTGCTGGTCACCACCCGCTGCGCTACGGCAGTGAGTTTTTCGTCCGCACTCTCGGCAAAGACGCCATGTACGCCGATACAGACAGCCCGGGGCAGCCCCAGGCGTTCCAGGTGCGACAGGGTTTCCAGCATGGTATGGCCACTGGAGATGATGTCATCCACCAGTACCGGGGTGTGTTCCAGCCAGCGCTCGATCTGGGGCACGCTGACCTCGACGTCACGGTCAGCATGGCGGGTTTTGCTCAACACCGTGAAAGGGGCGCCAGCCTGTTTTGCCACCGCCGCCACCCATTGCTCGCTCTCGCTGTCGGGGCCGATCAACACGGGCTTGTCGACATTGGCCGTAATCCACTCGGCGATCAAGGGTGCGGCGTGACCCACCCTTGTGGGAATGTCATAGATCTCTGACAGGCCGTGATAGCGGTGCAAGTGGGGGTCGATGGTGACCAGGGCGGAAAAGTAACGGGACAGCAGTGTCGCGAAATACCGTGACGTCACACCCTCTCCGTGGTGAAAGCGCTTGTCCTGGCGCATATAGGGGAGATAGGGCACCACCAGCAGCACGGCTTTGGCGCCGAGATCCCGAAGTGTTTCGGCCAGCAGGAGCAGGGGGAGGATGCGGCGATCCGGTTGATAGAGATCCGCCAGCACAACCACATTGTGGTTTTTGACATCATCCAGTATCCGCAGGTAGCTTTCGCCGTCGGGGAAGTGGCGCATGTCGAACCTCCCTTTCTCAAGGCCGAGTGTTTCGCGGAGCCTCCGGGCGAGGGCTTTGTCCTCATGAAGGCTGAATAGCCTATGCCAGGTGGTTAGCATGGGATTTCCTTAGTTCGAAACGGGGGACGGTGATCGACGAGGTCAGTAAGGGCGTCCTGTCTGGCTAAGCGGACACTTTGGCTGCCGGCGTTGATACTGAGCGCGATGTTTGCGGAGCTTTCGGACGTCATGGCAACGGACTGTCTCCTTCCGATTCTCCTGTGATACGTATGACATCGGGATGGGTTTGCAGGTATTCCAGAGAATAGGCCAGTTCACCGGTGGTCTCGGAGTGCAGGGTGAATAGGGGCTGGTCCCGTTCGACCCGGTCGCCGAGCCGCACATGCAGGTCGAGTCCGGCCGCGGGCGCGCCGGGTGCGCCGGCGAGCTTGGCGATCCGCGCCAGCACGCGATTGTCGATCGCGCTCACGATACCCTCTCGGGATGCCTGTACCGGTTGCGTCTGGGTGGCTGACGGCGGCGTGCGCATGCCGCCCTGGGCTTCGCAGATGGCCTGAAATTTCTGCCAGGCCCTGCCACTGGTCAGCGACTGAGCGGCCACAACCGTGCCGCTGCCTTCAGCGGCAAGTCCCGCCAGCTCGAATATCGCGCCGGCCAACTGCAGGGATCGTTCCCTGAGATCCGCAGGTGCGTCGTTCCTATTCTGCAACACCGTCAGCACATCCCGGGCCTCCAGGGCGGGGCCAATGCCGCGTCCCACCGGTTGCATCCCGTCGCTGATGACCGCCCGCACCGCCAGCCCGATCGCTTCGCCGGTGTCGCACAGCAGCCCCGCCAGGCGCCGGGCATCGGTGTCGCTGCGCACCTTGGCCGTGGGCCCCACCGGCAGGTCGAGCACCACGTGGGTGGCGCCGGCAGCGGCCTTCTTGGACAGCACCGATGCCACCAGTTGCCCCTCGCTGTCGAGATCGATGGCCCGCTCGATGCGGATCAGTATGTCATCGGCCGGGCTCAGGGACACCGCGCCGCCCCAGACAATGCAGCCGCCTTCCCGCTCCACCACCTGGCGCATGTCGGCGATGGACAGCGCGACGGGTGCCAGGGTTTCCATGGTGTCGGCGGTGCCCGCCGGGGAGGTGATCGCCCGGGACGAGGTCTTGGGCATCACCAGGCCTTCCGCGGCCACCATCGCCACCACCAGCGGCGTGGTCCTGTTGCCGGGCAAGCCCCCGACGCAGTGCTTGTCGACCACCATTTCCCGGTGCCAATCGAGGCGTTCCCCGGCGTGGATCATGGCCCGGGTCAGACCGACGGTTTCCCCATGATCCAGCCCCTGGCTGGCGCAGGCGGTCAGGAAAGTTGCCAGTTCCACATCGGTATAGAATCCTTTGCACACATCCGAGACGATGGCATCAAACTGGGCGTCGCCTAGGGGATTACCGTAGATCTTGGCCCGTACCGCACTCATGGAATCCACGGTGGGCGCGTGGGCGAAACCGGCGCGCTCGCCCGCCTGGGGATTCAGGGCATGCCAGGCGGACTCCGAAAGGCCGAATTCGTCCTGGGCCAGCCAGTTGCCGTGAATGACGTTGAGGGTGGCCAGGATGCTGCGCCCGCCGGCGTTGACCCGGACTCTGCTGTGGGCATCGAAGCCTTCGGAGCGGCAGACGTGGCAATCGTCGCGCATATAGACCACCAGTTCCTGGTGGGTGTCGATACCCAGCCTGTGCGGTTTCAGCAGGTACTGCTGTCCGTCCATCAAGCGGATCTCCCGTCTTCCCGTCGGCTTTCCGCGGCATTTTCGATACGTTCCAGAATGGCCAGCAGGTCGAGCGTGTCGTTGCCGAAATGCACCTTGTGCAGGACACCCCAGTTGTCATGCAGGTGTTGCTGCAGACAGCGGAGGACATTTTCCAGGGAGACGATGTGCCACTTGTGGGGGGATACACCGGGCTCCTCGTTGTCGTCGACATCGCCAAAGGCGACCATTCTTATTTTATGGCCGTGTCCACTCTCGGCCTGACCGTGTTGGAGGAGCTCATAGGCCAGGTTTTTCGCTTGCGAGGGATTGCAGCAGCCGAATCGCATCAACGCGCCGGCAAGAACGTCCGGTTTGCGGGCGGGCGGATTGAACTGGGCCCGTCCGCGCTTGACCTCGCCAACGATCATGTCGGCGCTGTCTTGCGGGGCGCCCAGTGCCGGGTCCGGCTCAAAGCGAACGTCGCCAAGGAGATTGCGCTTTTTACGGACGCTGGTTTCCCGGCCGGCATGGGGAAACCGAAAGGCGAGGATGTCCAAGTCACTGACGGTGCGGACATTGCCGCCTTTGGCGGTTTCCAAGAGCGGATATTCCGCCACGCAAAAATAGCCGTTAATTTGCAGATAGGCTTTTACCAGTGCAACAGCGGTATCCAAGGATTACTCCAGTTCGATGGTCTGTCCCTTGTCAGGGCAGATCGTGGTCCAATTAAGTGTGCGGGTAATATGGTCGGCGAAACCGCGCCTGGCCTCCGCGGCACCGTGTATCATAAACGTCAGGCGTGGCGGATCGGCCGCCCCAAAAAAGTGACTTTCATCGTCTATCTCTCAATCTTTCAAGTGAAATACGGCGGTGCTTTCAATCCGCTGGTGTACGGATCTCGTTACAATTCATTTAGCTGTTCTGGCCTGTCATTTTGCGCCAGTCGGGAATAAATCCGGGCGTCCCGCGCGCGTACTCCCGCCACTCGTCCCCGAACTCGTCCTCTGCCGTTTTTTCTTCGCTTTTGGCGAGATGCACATACATGTAGACGAGTACGGGGTACATGGCGAGGGTCAGCAGGGTTGGCCATTGGAACAGGAAACCGGTCATGATCAAAATGAAGCCGAGATACTGTGGGTGCTGCATCCGGGCATACAATCCCTGGGTCGCCAGTGTGCCGGCTTTTTGCGCGGCGTAGAGTTCCTGCCAGCCCTTGGAAATCAACCAGAACCCTCCGCCGATCAATGCAAAGCTGATCAGGTGGAAGGGGCCGAAGTGGGGGTTGGCCTCCCAGCCGAATATCATTTCGAGGAGATGCCCGGCATCGTGGGACAGCCAGTCTATCTGGGGAAAGCGGGATTGCAGCCAGCCCGACAGCAGGTAGATGGTCAACGGAAAACCGTACATCTCCGCAAATAATGCGACAAGGAATGCGCTGAATGCGCTGAAACTGCGCCAGTCCGTACGGGTTTTAGGCTTAAAAAAACTCAGTGCAAAGAAAATGAAAACCGCCGAGTTGACGATCACCAGGCCCCACAGACCGTAGGCCTGCACGCTATCGTGGCTCATGCTTCTCCTCCTTCTCGTCCGCGCCCATTCTGCCGAGATCTCGGTCCAGCTTCCTGTCTTCCCGGTAGATCACGATGAGCATCAGGGGGCACAGAATAAGGATTAAGTACAGCAGCATGCCCCAGAGGTGGGCTCTGTGTTCCTGCAGAAGGAGCAGTGCGGCGAAAGCGGTGAAACCACACAGAACAAACCAGTATCGCCAATTCATTGGCAGTTCCTGCTTTTCTCCATGGGGCCTGTTTCTTTGTTGCGATTTCTGAGTCATTTACGGGTTTTCCGCTTCGGCCTGGTGCCCCATCATTTGATCCATCATCATCTGCATCATGTTCATGTGCTCTCGCATCATGCCCATGCCTTCTTCCATATCCATGGCGTCCATGTTTCCTTGTTGGCCCATCCCCTCGCGCATCTGTTCCATGCCGCTCTGCATGGCTGCCATATGTTCCTGCATCAGTTGCCGGCGCTTCTCGGGATCCTGTTCCGCCTTGATGCGTTCCATCAGGGTCTGCATTTCCTGCATATGTTGATGCATCGACGACATGTGTTCGCCGTGCATTCCCATTGCCGTGCCCTGCTGCTCCTCCGCGTCGTGCTGGTGGGCGTCCTGGGCAAAGGTTGGAGTGGCGAAGATGGTGGTGAGTGCAATGGTTCTGATGAGATTTCTCATGGTTAGCTCCTTTGATAAATTAAACTGTATCGGTTGGGTTAATGAATCTTTCCGGTTTTTGAACAAGCTTTAATGTTGCCTGCTGGAACCTTTCCGCCCTTCTTCCAGTCCGCGGTGATAGGCTTCATCCACATCCGGGTGCTGATGATCACCGTGATCATGGCCCCCGTGGCCCTTGTGCATAAAGAGGTGCATGAGTGGGCACAGCAGAATGATCAGGAAAGGAAGGTAGGGGAGGACGTGAGCGCCGTGTTCCACAAAGAGGAAATAAAAAGCGGCGCCAATCAGTATGAGCGTCGCCAGCCCGTGAAGGCTGGTCCAGTATCCGGGCTTGCTGGTCATTGGATCTCTCCGTTGCCGACTCTGCGGCCGTGCTATTAATTTGGTTTGGGATCATTTATCCACGTTCAGTTTCACACGCTTGAGGCGCAGTGAGTTGCCGATCACCGACAGCGAACTGGTGGTCATGGCGATCACCCCGATCATCGGGTGAAGCAGGCCCGCGGCGGCAATGGGAATCGCGGCAAGGTTGTAAAACCAGGCCCAGAACAGGTTCTCCACGATCTTGCGAAAGGTGGCGCGGGACAGGCGAATGGCCTCCACAACCTTGGACAGTTCGCCCTTCACCAGCGTGACATCCGCCGCCTCGATGGCGACGTCGGCGCCGGCGCCGATGGCGATTCCTACATTGGCCTGCTTCAGGGCCGGGGCGTCGTTGATTCCATCGCCCACCATGGCTACCTGCTGACCAAATTTTTCCTGCAGCTCGCGGATGGCGTCCACTTTGCCCTCCGGCAGAACGCCGGCGAGCACTTCGTCGATACCCACCTGATTCGCCACGTGGCGGGCGGTGCGCTCGTTGTCGCCGGTGATCATGACGGTGTGGATGCCCAGTTCATGGAGAGCGGCAATGGCGGCCTTCGAGTCCTCCTTGATGGTATCGGCCACGGCGACGATGCCGGCGGCCTGGTCGTCGGCGGCCACGAGCATGGCGGTCTTGCCCTCAGTTTCCAGTCGCACCAGGGCCTCTTCGAGGTCGCCCAGTTCGATGTTTGCTTCATTGAGGAGCCGGCGGCTGCCGACGCGAATGATGCGGTCGTCGACACGGCCCTCCACCCCGCGGGCAGTAATGGCCCGGAAGTCGGCCACGGTGGGAACATCCAGGCCCTTATCCCGGGCTCCGGTGACGATGGCCTGCCCCAGCGGGTGCTCGGAACCGGCTTCCACCGACGCCGCGAATCTGAGCACATCGGACTCTTCGAAGCCGGAAGTGGCAATCACGTCAGTGAGGGCGGGCTCACCCTTGGTGATGGTGCCGGTCTTGTCGAGTACCACGGCCTTGATGTCCTTGAGGGACTGAATGGCTTCACCAGAGCGTATCAGTACGCCGCTCTCGGCGCCCAGCCCCGAGCCCACCATGATGGCGGTGGGGGTGGCCAGCCCCAGAGCACAGGGACAGGCGATGACCAAAACTGAAATCGCCGAAAGAATCCCCAGCATCAAGGGTGAGAGTTCCGGGTTGACCCAGGGCAGGAAACCGGCACCCCAGTAAAGAATTGGCCGAAGCGGCTCGGCGAAAAACAACCAGACCACCAGGCTGGCCAGGCTGACCACGATAACCGCCGGGACGAATTTCGCTGTCACCCTGTCGGCGAACTCCTGGATGGGAACCTTGGATCCCTGGGCCTGCTCCACCAAGCGGATGACTTGGGACAGGAAGGTGTCGGCGCCTACCCGGGTGGCGCGCACCTGCAGCATGCCTTCCTTATTGATGGTGGCGCCGATCACGGCGTCGCCGGGGCCTTTCTCTACCGGCACGGACTCGCCGGTGGCGATGGATTCATCCAGGTGACTGTTGCCATCGACGATCTCGCCATCGGTGGGCACCTTGGCGCCAGGCCGCACCACCATGATGTCACCCGCCTGCAACTCGGCGACCGGCACTTCCACTTCCTTCCCGTCGCTCAGCACGGAGGCGGTCTTGGCGCCCAGTTTGAGCAGCTTTTTGATTGCCTGAGACGCCCGCCCCTTGGCCCGGGTTTCCAGATATCGTCCGAGCATGTGGAAGGTCATGATGGTCGCGGCCATCTCGATGAAGGACGTCATGGGGTAGACAAAGCCCACCAGACCGATCAGGTAGGGGGGCAGGCTGCCCATGGAGATCAGCACGTCCATGTTGGCGGTGCGATTGGTAAGGGAGCGCCAGGATGAACGGTGGGTGGCCCAGCCACCCTTGAGGAAGACCACGGGAAATGCAAGCACTGCTACCATGGCCAGATAAGCCGGAACCGGTACCCAGAACATATGTACCATCATCAGGATCATGATCAGTGTCGTTGGGATAGCGGCGAACCACAGGCGATGCCAAGCCTGGTCGAGATAGCGTTCCTCGACGGCTTCATCCGCCTCCGTGTCTGGCCGGCCTCGATTTGCGCTGACCCCGGCCACCTCGTAACCGGCCCGTTCCACGGCGCCCCTAATCGCCTCCGCGCTCACCGTTGTCCCATCGAAGCGGACAGTGACTTTGTGGTTGGCGATATTGGTGTTGACGTTGGAAACCCCCTCGAGACGCTTGATGGAGTCGCGGACCAGGCCAGCACAATGGTCACTCCCCATGCCGGGCACGGTGAGCACTACCTCGCCGCCGGCATTTGGGGTTGCTGTGGTCATGCTGTCCACGTCATAGCCAGCCTTTTCGATGGCGTTTCGGATGTCAGTGTCGCTAGTCAGACTGCCATCGAACTCGACACTCACGCGATGATTGGCAATATTGGTATTGAGTGAGAGAATGCCCGGCAGGCGTTCAATAGAGGCGGTGATCAGGCCGGCACAGTGGTTGCTGCCCATGCCGGGTACAATAGCTTGGACAGACTGATGCGGGCTGGCGGAAGTGTCAGCCTCAGGCTGTGTAAATGACGCACTGTTTTCCATGCAAATTCTCCATTATTCGGGTGATTCCTGCATATCGATCGCGACGAAGCCTTCAATCAGGTGGCAGATCATTTCCCCTGTCGGTAATTGATCCGGTTGCTGATCCCATTGCTCGATGGCTGTGGCCATGCGCTGGCGGAGATCCGAACACTCCTTGAAACTCCGGTCAGTTTCGGTCAGTCGTTGCCGAATGAGATCCCTGACCAGGGGGCAGGGGGAGCGTCTTCGTTTTGCGGTATCCAATATTTGACCGATATCTTTGACCGAAAATCCCAGATACCTGGCACTCAAGATAAAGCGGAGACGGTGCTTGTCTTCAGTACTGTATTCTTTGTAGCCGTTAGATTTATTCTTGCTCGGTTCGAGATAGCCGATCCGAGTGTAAAATCGAACCGTATCCGCGGTTGCACCGATCTCATCGGCCAATTGGTTGACGCGCATGGACAAAAACCCTTCATAAGAATATTGACGGCAATGATAGTCCCTGGTGAGAGTCGTCAAATTGACCTGAGTCAAGATATTAGGTGTAAGACATAGGTTTTGGTTCATGCATTTGGGGCCTGGCAGACGTGAGCGATCCACTCTCAGTCGGCCTGTTGCCGCTCTTCTGGATGCATGCAATCTGGCACTCATTTTGGAAAAGTTCCGTCTAAGGCGAAACCAGATTGTTGTAGATTGCCGCCGTGGCGGCGGCAAATATCCCCGCTGACAATGCCCACATAAGCAAGCCGACGACAAACCCAAGGATTCCCAGGCTCCAGTTCATCCCTGTAAGGTCCGCATGCACCATGTAGCCTCCCATGCGCATCGAGATTCCGGGCAAGATGGCTACCAGTAGTGAACAGATTATCCAGAACAGTGACGCCGCATAGGCTGCTGCGAGGCCAAATTTGATGGTATTCAGCTTCATTGTCGCTTCTCCGTGTATACATTATTGATACGCTTGCTGACGGCTTCTCTAGTCAGGCCATTTCTCTCTCTCGAAATGCTATCCTTAGCCTCGAAGTTCATATCAAGTACTTCAAAGCCTGTTGGTTTCTTCCACGGCCTGTCGTGTCTCCGGGATGCTAAAGCTATGTGCTGCTCACAGGTCAATTCAGAACCTCAGTGTCCACTTTCGGGCCCGACGGCAGTGCTGAGTGCGCTAGCGACCACCAGTACCAAACCGGCAACAGCGATCTCAATGCCGATAGACCGCTTCAGCTTCCACACACCGGCGGGGCTGGTCAGCCACGGTACCAGATAGAGCTTGTGCCGCGCAGCAATCAGCAATAGTGAAGCCACACCCACCAGTTTCGTCAAAAACAGCTGCCCGTAAGGGGTGGTAATAATTTCCTCCGCCGTGTTCAGGAGCTGCAGAGCCAGCCAGGCGCCGGATACGACGAGCGCCGCCACTACATACATCGCTATGTTGCCGTATCTCACCATGATCGTTTGCAGCCCGCCGGGGTCTTCCCCGTTGCAGGCGAGGCGCAATGGCCACAGAGAACCCATCCAGGCAAGCACGGCCAGCACATGCAGGCCCAGAACGGCGCGGGTACCGGTGTTCAGCGTGGAAACATGGCCGGTCATGGTAGTGCTCCAGGCAAAAAGCAAGCCAGCAACTCCCACCAAGACAAGTAATGTGGCCAGACGCAGGAGGTTAGGTTGCGCGCGGGGTTGATTGTGACTGCCTCCAAACAATAACAATGCCAGCAACAAACCGGATAACAAGCCAAGGCTTCTGACCGCACTGCCGGTTCCCAGGCTGCTGTCCATCAGTAGCTTCATCATGGACCAATCCAGCATACCGCCAATGCCGGAGCTATTGACTGAACCGACCTGAGCGAGAAAGAAGGACAGCGTGGCTAGCAGTCCAAGGACTGTGAATGCTGCGATATACCGGCCGATAGGTCTTGCAAATTCCCGGCTGGCATGGCGCACCAGTAGATGGGCAAGGCCGCCACCGAAGACTGCCGCCATAGCGGCAAGATAGACCACCTTGCTGGTAACGCTGAGGAGCGTCCAGGTCATTGGTGGTGCAGTCCGTGAGTTAGCATGAGTGCGTGCCTAACGTTAATGCGCGCCATGGTTTGAAGCTGCCGTATTGTCAGACTGGTTGTGATGACCCTCAGCCTCCCTGTTCTCGGACTGGGTGCCGGTCATGCCTACGCTGAAAGTGAGTGTCCCCTCAACCGGGTGGGCGTCAGCGCCAAGCACTGCCCACTCCACTGTATACCGACCATTATTCAAAGCCGGCAGGGATACGGTATGTTGCTGACTCGATGAGGACTGTGCCTGAAAGCCGGTATCAATCTTCTGGCTCTCTCCCCCTTTGAGTATCATGACTTCCGCACGAAGCAGCCGTACCGATTCGGTGAAATTGAGTGTGAGAGTCTCTGGAGCCTTGTCCAGCACCGCGCCCTCCGCAGGTGATGACTCAGACAAGGCCGTATGCGCAGCAACAGTTCCACTGAACACGGTAAGCAGCAATGCGAGCATAGTTAAATTTTTCATTGAAAATTCCTCTGTCTATAGTGGTTAAAATAGTAGTTAAAACTCAAAACCAGAACCGCAAACCGGCAATCCATTGCTCTTCGCGGTGTTGTCCCAACGGCTCGAATACATCAATGGTTTCGCCGTGACGGTGCACGCGTTCGTACCCGATATAGGGCGCAAACTGGCGATCGAAATCATAACGTAGCCGGAACCCCATCTTGCTCTTTGACAAGCCCTTGCCGTGTCCGGCTTCAATATCGGAATCGCCATAGAAGTCAGCCTCCGCCCTTGGCTGTAGAACCAGTCGTTGCGTCAAATAGAGATCGTATTCCGCCTCCACCGTGGCAGCGGAATGTCCCTCCGGATTGAAATAGGCAGTCGCGCTTACTTCGAACCAGTACGGTGCCAGGCCAGATACTCCCAACGCGAGCCACTCGCGATGTTCCTTGTCGCCGTGGTCGTAACGGCCACCGACTTCAAGGTTCCAGAAGGGCGCAAACGCGCGCGAGTACAGCAGCTCTGTTTTTGATTCCTCTACGGTTTGGTCACGCCATTCCAGTTCCGACTGCAATATCCAGCGTTCATAGCTGTTACCCAGCCAGGCGTAGCCGGCAAATTCCTGAAAGTTTTCCGCGTCACCATTGCGTGTTTCCAGACGGTCCACCCACAAGCCGACAAATTTGCTTTCATCCGCCAAATGTAATTGTTGTGATGGGGGTAAAGAGTAGGGTCCGCTGCTGCGAGTGTAGCCACCCGAGTACGCGTGTGGGTCACGCTCCCCGGCCGGCTGCGCCAGCATCGTCATATCCTGCGGCATGGTGCCATTGTCGTGTCCGGCATGAACCTGATGGTTGTCTGACGAATCGGGCTGCCCAAGAATTTCATGATCCTGGGCCACGGCGGTTCCGGCAAGTATCGCGGTCAGCAGAAGCGGTAACTTTATAGTCGATGCGGTTGCGAATAGTTGTAGGGTGCTCATGTGACGATAACCTCCCGGAACATACCCGCATCCATATGTAATAGCAGATGACAATGCCAGGCCCAGCGTCCCAACGCGTCGGCCGTGACACTGAAGCTTACGCGTTGCGCCGGCTGTACCGGCAAGGTATGGCGGCGAGTCAGAAAATTGCCGTCAACATCTTCAAGGTCGCTCCACATACCGTGCAGGTGCATGGGGTGAGTCATCATCGTATCGTTATGCAAGTGCACGCGTAGTTTCTCGCCGTGGCGAAAATGGACCGGCGTTGATTTGCCATATTCCAGGCCGTCGATAGACCAGCTATAGCGCTCCATGTTACCGGTTAGGTGCAGCTCGATTTCACGTTCAGGCGCTCGCGGATCGATTTCACCATCGAGGGATCTGAGGTCGGAAAGGGTCAGCACCCGGCGAGCGGTTTCGCGAAGACCTACACCGGGATCATCCAGATTAGTGCGGGGGAAATCCACACGCATATCGGTGCTGGGGCCAAATTCAGATCTCGCATGCCGGGCTTGTACAGCGGGCATATTCGCCATGTTCATCTCGCCGTGATCCATGCCAGTCATCTCACGATCCATGGCTGACATATTTCCCATCATATCCTGCATGGAAAGCCACTGGACTTGTCGTTGTGCTGGAACCGGCGCCGTCAAGCCGGGCTGCGTGGCAAGCGTGCCCCTGGCGAAGCCGGTACGTTCCATGGTTTCCGCGAAAATCGTATAGGCATCTTCCGTCGGCGTCACCACCACATCGTAGGTCTCACCCGGACCCAGCCTAAACTCATCCACCGTTACCGGTTCCACATCGATGCCATCAACATGTACTACCGTCAAGGGGAGATCCGGAATCCGCATGTCGAAGAAGGTATTCCCGGCTGCGTTGATGACGCGTAATCGAACCCGCTGACCTTTCTCAAACAAATGCGTGCTGTTGCCATTGGGAGTGAGACCGTTCATCAAATAGGTGAGGGTCTCCGCCGACAGATCGGCCAGGTCTGTCGGCTTCATACGCATCATATTGAACATATCGCGCCGACCGACCGCAGCTTGCAGCCCTTCGTTGGCAATATCCTCCAGCAGTCCCGGAAGCGTGGGTTGATTGAAATTATACAGATGCCCCATCGTCTTCAGTTTCTGAAAAACATACAGGGGGTCTTCATCGGTCCATTCCGACAGCACAAGCACGTGAGACCGATCCGCCTGGATCCGTGAATCGGCAGCCGGTTCCACGATAATGGCTCCGTACATACCGGTCATTTCCTGAAATCCAGAGTGGGAGTGATACCAGAAGGTGCCGCTCTGCTGCACAGTGAATCGGTACTGGAAGGTCTCGCCGGGGCGGATCCCTGGGTAACTGATGCCGGGCACGCCGTCCATTTGAAACGGCAGGATAATCCCGTGCCAGTGAATGGACGTGGTTTCCCTCAGCCGGTTGGTGACATTGATGGTGACTTCGTCTCCTTCCCTCCAGCGCAGGGTCGGGCCCGGGATGGAGCCATTGATCGCTGTTGCCATGCGCGGTCTGCCGGTAAAATTGACCGCGCGCTCTTCAATGGTCAGATTAAAAACCTTACCGCGTAATTCTTGTGTGTTGTTTCCCTGGACCGGTGCCTCCAGCGCCCTGACCAACTGGCTCGTGCCAAGGGTTCCGCTCAGCAAGCCTCCGCCGATCAGCCCCTGGACAAATTGTCTACGTGACTGCAACGACTCCGCGCCTGTCGGCGCCATCGTTCGAACAGCACGACTATGTCTATTCTTCATCGATTTCTCCTGAATGATTCACCAGGCGTGCGCACACGCCTAAACTGCAATTAGCACAATTGAAGGCCTAATCAGTAGGAGGAATAGTCCGAAATAGCCGACATTCAGACGGGAGCCCCGTCAGTTGTCATGCGCGCTCGAGAGCTTAAGCGGTTCGCCCTACTGATCCACTAGGCGTGGATGGGCGGGCGAAACAGGAGGGAACTGCGATTCAGGATATCGCTGGGAGTCGAATTGTAGAGACGGCTGACTGCATTCAGGCATCCAGTCGCAGCGGATGAAACGGCCGCTGAACTGAAACAATGAGTGCTACAACTCATGCAATGTTCGTCGCATTCATCTGTGTCATCGTGATGCATGTCCGACACGCCATATTGCGATGCGTCTGCCGAAGGCATCGCAATATGATGTGGCATCGTCATATCCATCCCGACCTCCACTGCCTGAGCGGTAACTTCCGGCACATCCATAGCCATCCACGACGCAGCCCCATAGTTTAACGGCGCCGCAATCAGCGAAATAAGCATGAGATGGATAAATTTGCTGCGCAAGTCCTGAGCCCTGGTGCAGTGGTGGGAGTCAATGAGTGCTATTTAAAGCCTTAGAGGTACTACAATGTCAACCTTTTTCCAGTAGCGGCAGCGTCGCACCGTCGATTTTGGGTCATATTCAATGCGGTAAACACAGGTTGGTCGTGTCGCCACGTATTGTGGCCTGAACGACTTCTGCTGAAGCCGGTACTGATGACCGCACTGGTGGCCAGTCCGGGTTTCGTGCCTATGGCACTGCATATCGGTATCGGCGCCGAAATGCAAAGGCCGCTGGTCACGGTGTGATCGCGGCATTGTCTTCGGACCCTGCTGATACCTGCTTCTACTGCCATAACCGTTCAATAAAATCCACTAAGTCACGGCTTGCTTTGCAATAGCAGCTTCTGCCACAGCAGATACAGGGCCGGAATAACACAGAGTGTCAGTAGCAACGTGCTTAGCATCCCGCCAATCATCGGCGCGGCGATGCGCTGCATAATCTCCGATCCCACGCCATGCCCGATCATGATGGGCAACAGTCCGGCCGTGATGGCGGCGACGGTCATGACGATGGGGCGCAGGCGTTGCAGGGCACCCTGCTGTATGGCGATGCGCATACCGTCAATGGTTGGTTTGCCCTCCGATCCCAGTGTTGCCAGATAGTCTTCCCGGTACTGGTTCAGGTAGATCAGCATGATCACACCAATCTCCACCGCGACGCCGGCCAGTGCGATCAACCCGACCGCGACCGCAACCGACAGGTCGTAACCAAGATACCAGATTAACCAGGCGCTGCCGGCCACGGACACGGGTAGCGACGCCAGTATAATCAGCACATCGCCGATCCGTCTGAACGCCAGGTAGAGCAGAAATACGATGATAAGCAGCGTCAGTGGTACCACCAGCTTGAGACGTTCGATGGCGCGTTCCATGTATTCGTACTGCCCGGACCAGGCCAGCGTGTAGCCTGTAGGAAGTTGCAGGTTCTCATTAAGAAATTCCCGCGCTGAATTCACGTAGCTGCCGACGTCAATACCGGCGATGTCGATATAGACCCAGCCGGTTGGGCGTGCGTTCTCGCTCTTTATCATCGGCGGACCATCCTCGACCTCTACACGGGCGATATCCCCCAGTGCTATGCGACTGCCCTTCGGTGTGATAATCGGGAGGCGACGAATATTCTCCAGCGAGTCCCGAGTCTGACGTGGATAACGAACATTTATCGGATATCTTTCCAGGCCTTCTATGGTTTCCGACACATTCATGCCGCCGATTGCCGACGTCACAACCGCCTGCACATCATCGATATTCAATCCCAGTCTCGCGGCGGCTGAACGGTTAATGTCGACGACCACGTAACGGCCGCCAACCACCCTCTCCGCGTAGACGCTGGACGAGCCCGGGAAATCAGCCAGCAAGCTTTCGACCTCCCGGCCCAGAGATTTAATCACATCGAGCTCCGGGCCGCCGATCTTGATGCCCACGGGTGTTTTGATGCCGGTCGCCAACATGTCGATCCGTGTCTTGATTGGCATGACCCAGACATTGGCGATGCCCGGCAATTGCACCCGGTCGCGGATTTCCGCGCGGATATCTTCGATGGTCATGCCTTCCCGCCATTCCGATTCCGGCTTGAAGCGTATGACCGACTCAATCATGGTCAGGGGCGCCGGGTCGGTCGCAGTCTCAGCGCGTCCGATCTTGCCGAATACCTGCGCCACTTCCGGGACTGATTTGATCATCCGGTCGGTCTGTTGCAGCAGCTGTGTCGCCTCGCCAATCGGTAGCCCAGGACGCGTGGTGGGCATATACATCCAGTCGCCTTCGTCCAGAGGCGGCATGAATTCGGTACCCAGTCTGGAAGCCGGCCAGACCGCGGAAGCGGTCAACAGGACGGCAATCAGGATAACTAGCCAGGGATGAAGCGTAACGAATCTGGCCACTGGCCCATAACAGGCCGTTAATAGACGATTCATCGGATTGCGTTGTTCAGGATGAATCCGGCCCCTGATCAGGTAGCCCATGAACACGGGTATGAAGGTGATCGAAAACAGGGCCGCGGCCGCCATGGCCCAGGTCTTGGTAAATGCCAGCGGTGCAAATAATCGACCTTCCTGAGCCTCCAGGGTGAAGATTGGCAGAAAGCTCAGCGTGATGATAAGCAGGGAAAAGAATAACGGTCTGCCAACCTGTGTCGTGGCCCGGACGATCAATT
Organism: Pseudohongiellaceae bacterium; assembly: GCA_040905005.1. Lineage (GTDB taxonomy): Bacteria > Pseudomonadota > Gammaproteobacteria > Pseudomonadales > Pseudohongiellaceae > UBA9145. Next base: position 7,444 of record JBBDSI010000210.1, on the reverse strand, counting down.
CCCAGCGCTCCTCGCCCGTGAGACCCGGGCGCCGTTCCATGTGCTTGTGGACGTTCTCGATCATGACAATCGCGCCGTCCACCATGGCGCCGATGGCGATGGCGATTCCACCGAGAGACATGATATTTGCGTTGATACCCTGGGCACGCATAATCAGCAGGGCAGCCATGATACCCAGCGGCAGGATGGCGATGGCCACCAGGGAAGAGCGCAGGTGGAACAAAAACAGAATGCATATCAAGCCGACGACAAGGAATTCCTCGATCAGCTTGGTGTAGAGATTGTCCACGGCCGCGCCAATCAGTTCCGAGCGGTCATAGGTCGGCACTATTTCGACACCTTCCGGTAACCCGGCGGCCAATTCATCCAACCTGGTTTTGACCGCCGCGATAGTTGCCTGGGCATTTTCACCACTGCGCATGACAATGATGCCACCCACGACTTCCCCCTCTCCATTCAGATCAGCCACCCCTCGGCGGAGCTGCGGACCGAGCTGGATTTCGGCAACATCGCCCAGAAGAACAGGCACCCCTCTCTCGTCTACATCGAGGGGAATGCTGCGCAATTCCTCCAGGCTTTGCACATAGCCCGTGGCGCGTACCATAAACTCGGTTTCGGCCATCTCGATCACGGACCCGCCCACCTCGCTGTTGCCGTCCTGTATGGCCTGTCTGATCTGGCTAAGATTTATTCCGAGGGCACTGAGCCGGTTCGGATCAACGACCACTTGATATTGCTTGACCATGCCGCCAATCGTGGCAACTTCAGAGACCCCCGCGACCGTCTGCAGTTCATATTTCAGGAACCAGTCCTGCAGCGACCGCAACTGGCTGAGGTCATGATTACCCGTTCTGTCCACCAGGGCATATTCATAGACCCAACCCACCCCGGTGGCATCCGGTCCGAGCGCGGGCGTCACCCCGGCCGGCAACGCCGCGCTGACCTGACTGAGGTATTCAAGCACACGACTACGCGCCCAATATTGGTCTGTATCATCCTCAAAAATCACGTAGACGTAAGAATCGCCAAAAAAAGAGTAGCCGCGGACATTCACCGCCCCGGGCACGGACAGCATGGCCGTGGTCAACGGGTAGGTCACCTGGTCCTCGACGACCTGGGGAGACTGCCCGGCAAAGGGCGTGCGGATGATGACCTGCACATCGGACAAATCGGGAATGGCGTCAACCGGCATGGTTCTCAGGTTGAGAAGCCCGGCGGCCATCAGCAACAGGGCGGCCAGCAGCAGCAGGCCGCGGTTGGCGACAGACTGGCGGATGATATAGGCGATCATTGACTGGTCCTTTCGTTGGTCTCTGCGCTGGTCAGCACAACAATCTGATAACTGCCGTCATCTTGCTGACGAAACTCGAAGCGCACCGTGTCGCCGACGGAATAATCATCGAGATCGATTGCCGGGTGCGTGGTGAAGCCCATGGTCATGGCGGGCCAGTTCAGGGACGGTACGGGCTCGTGGGCCAGAGTCACCATGCCATCGGCCATCATGTTGGTGATGCGTCCCCTAGTCTCGTAGGTAGTCGCGTAGATGACCTCCGAATCTGAGGTGTTGCCTGTGTCATCCGCCGACTCCGCCGGCATCGCCATGGTGTCGGCGGCACCTTGGGATGCCTGGGCCGATGCATCGAGCCGCGCCATTGCCTGCTCGCCATTGGCCTCGGCATCCAGAAGAAATTGCCCGGATGTGACGATGGTCTCCCCGGCAGCCAGGCCCTGCAGGATTTCGATCCGTTCGCCACTGCTGACACCGGTCCGTACCGCCCGCGGTTGAAAGCGGCCATCTTCCAGGACAACGATGACCCGGGCGCCGGAACCCGAACGGATGACTGCTTCACGGGGCACGGCCAGTACGTCGCGACGGGGATCGGCGTGGATGGAGACATTGGCGAACATATTCGGTTTCAGCCGGTGGTCTGCATTATCGACAAGCAGCCGGACCCGCAGGGTTCGGCTGTCACTGTCCAGCTCCGGATAGATGTAATTGATGGCAGCGGACCAGCGCTCGCCGGGAAAAGCCGGAAACTCAATATCGGCTTCCAGACCGACGGCCAGGTCAGCGACATCGGTTTCGAAGACATCCACATCGACCCAGATGGTATCGAGGGAAGCCAGCGTGGCGATCGAGCTGGAAGGCTGTACAAAACTGCCGCGCCGCGCGCCCAGGGACAGGACCAGCGCGTCATTGACCGCGCGGTACACCAGGCGGCTGCTGGTGCTGCCGTTGCGCGCCAGATCCTCAACCTGTGCCGCTGTGAACCCGAGTGCCAGCAGGCGCTCCCGGGCGAGGGAGGCAAGGGCCTCGTTACCTGCCTGGCGCGCGGTGAGAAACTCCTGTTGCGCGCTGACAAGATTGGGGGCGTAAAGTTCGTAGACGACCTGGCCGGCGCTCACCCGGTCGCCGACACTGGCCAGCTTGAATTCTTCCAGCCAGCCCTCGGCACGTGGATGCAGCATTTTTATACTGGCCTCGTTCCAGCGGGTATAGCCCACTGCCGAAATGTCCCGCGCAAAGTCCGTACGGATCGCTTTACCGGTGCGCAATCCCAGGTTCTGCTGAATAGTCGACGCAACGCTTACGGCGTTCGACTCCGAATCCGGCTCCTCGAAAACGGGAATCAAATCCATTCCCATCGGTGACAGGCCGGGTTCATCGCGCCGGAAACTGGGATCCATGGGCGCAACCCAGTAAAGCGGCTCTCTGCCCGGTGATCCGGCCGCTATTTCCGGCGCACTCGCCTGCTCACCGGTAAACCAGATGCCCGCCAGAAATCCTGCGACAACGCCGAGTATTCCTACACTCATAAAGCTCACTATCGTTCTCATTGTGAGTTCTCCACGGGCCAGAGTCGGCCGCCGGTCAATTCGTCGATCTGGCCGATATTGATCAGTCGCTCAGCCTGCATTTCCGCTATCTGAAGTCGCAAGTCCAGCAACTGTTGCTGTGCCTGTATCAGGGTTTGGAAGTTGCCGCCGCCACCCTGATAGTTGGCGCTCGCGGCATTGAAAGTCTGCTCGGCTTTCGGGATAAGCTCGGTATTGAAAAGCTCGATGCCGTGGCTCAGTTCATCCGCCGTTGCCAACAACTGCTCAAGCTCAGCCCTCACCTGGCTGCGCTGGCGGGCAACATCGGCCCGGGTGCTGGCGTATTCAAAACCGGCGGCTGCCTTGCGAGCCGAGCGCTTGCCCAGATCGAGCGGTATGTTGAGGCTGATACCGATCTGTGTGCGCTGCTCGACGTCGTTCCAGAGCTCGTTGTAACCGGCATTGACCTGAATGTCCGGAAAGTCCTCCAGTTCAATCAGCTCTTTCTGCTTTTTTGCCACCCTGGATCTGGCCTCCATGGCCTGCAGGGTTGGCTCGGACTCGAGTACCCAATGCAGTAACTCGTTACTGTTGGGCAGGTCGCGTGTTGGTAACCGCGGTCCCGGCACGCCAAGCGGAGAATCGGCAGGCTGATTGAGAAGGTCGTTGATTCGGGCCCGTAATCGCCGGGATTCCTGATTCAGTACCAGCTCCCGGTGATTCAGTTCAATCAGATTGGTCTGTACCTGAAGAACATCCTGCTGCAGACCCAGGCCATTGGCGTACTGCGTGGAGGCGACCGACTCGAGATCGCGCAGCAGCGTTTTGTGTTCGGCGTTAACCGTGAGGGCCTGATCGGCAAACCACAATTGTGACCAGAGACTCCGTGCCAGTTGTACAAGCAAGGTCAACAGCTCGTCATAACTGCTTTCATCGATTTCGGCCCGGGCCTGGGCCAACTCCGTCCGCAGGCGGCGCTTGCCGGGCCAGGGGAACGCCTGGCTGACCTGAAACACCTGCCTGACTCTCAGCGCATTGCCGAAATCGCTGGGAATCTCCGTGCCGATGGACGACGGTGCCAGGGAATAACTCACTCTCGGGTCATCGAGCGCGCCGGCGCTTTCAACCAGTGCGCGACTGGCGCGACTCTGCAATTCCCGGACAGCGAGTGCGGCGTTCTGCTGAACGACCGCCTCCGTCAGTTCTGCCAAACGCAATACTTCATCAGGATTAATTTGTGCCTGTGCCGACAATATCCAGACACTGACGAGCCAGCACAGCAAGCTCCGCCGGAGAGGCAAATTTCTCTTACAGGTTCCCATTTCAGTTTCCCATTCCAGTTCCCAGGGTCAATCCGGCACGCCAAACGTGACTTGTGAAGTCACGTCGAATCACGAGAAGCGCGCTACGAATTGAGTATTGCCTGCCGGATTCAGCAGGCGGACTTATCCTGTCTTAGACAGAAATGGGCGGTCGGAAGGGGCCGTTGATGGGCTCGGAGGGAGTGAAGCGTGAATAGAGGCTGGCAATCTCTGCGGTACGATAAGTAGCGTACAGATTTATCGATGGGCTGCCTGGATGGTTGTAGCTCAAGCAGTAGCCGCATATCTGCTCGCAGAGATTAAATCCAACTGCATCGGGCAATCCCCGCTCAACCGTATCGCCAGCGTCAGTAATCTCCAGGTGAGTCATGCTGGCTGAAATCGCGCCGTGATCCGAAAACAGGGAGTCGGGGTGCCCCATATCCATGCCAGGCATTGCACAGAGCAGTGGATAAGCGGAGAGCTGGCCGGATACCACGAATATAGCCAGCATGAACAGAAGGGTTCGGTGCAATGTTGAGGGTTTTTGCATGATTAGTACTGCGCAACCGTAAGCTGGCAGCGTCTCAAAAGGGTCTTCAAGCGGGTCCGCCCGAATGCCCCATTAGATACTTTAGAGTTGCTTTAATGTCAAGCCACAGCGCCGGAAGGTAGTGCCCAAGTGCCTACCCGTGTCGCCTCCGCTACCCGTTCGATAAAGTCGCAGATAGGCAGGGACACACTATCCATCGTCTATGCGGCCGGCCTATTAATGGGTGTTCTAAAACAATATCGTTACTGTGCCAATCCACGCCGCATCCCTCACGGCTGCAACATCGTCTCGATAACGCGCATCGGCAGTACGAGCCGCATCGACTCCGGCAGGCGCACAAATCCATTGCCTTCATAGAAGGCGGCGGCGCGCTCTGTGATCGCGTCCACCACCAGCATCGACGAGCCGACGATCGAAGCGCTCGCGTAGGCGCGGCGCACCGCATCGGCGAGCAGCATAGCGCCCAGCCGCTCCCCTTGCCGCGCTTCGGACACGGCGAGGCGCCCCATCAGCGTGACACTGACCAGCGGATAGCGCGGCACATGCTTGCGCGCGGCGGCGGGAACATCGCCCTGTGCCAGCCCCATGGCGCAGAGCGTGTAGTAGCCGAGCACGGTTTTGGGCCTTTCGGGCTCGACGAGAATGAAGACAGCGTTCGCCTTGCGGCGGACGTCCTGACCCGCCTGCGCCCGTAAATAGCGGTCGAGGCTGTCGACGCCACAGGAGAAGCCGTTGCGGTCGTGATGCCCCCCGAGCGGCTCGATCGTCAGGTCCGGCCGCGACGACGTCATGCTTTAGACCGGGTTAGGAGGCGACGCGGCGCTTGTGCTCGGCGAGCGCTCGCTTTAACCGCTCGCTCGGCTCGGGCACCTGGATCAGCGCGTCGAAGAATGCCTTGCGATCACGGTCGGAGAGGACGAGTGTCTCATGTTCGGCGATCGTGCGGCGCGCGGCGTCGGTGAGCGCCGTTACACAGAAGTCGCTGACCTTGCGCCGAGACAGATGAGCGGCCTGCTCGATAAGGTCCTTTGTCTCTTCGTCGAGCCGGAATCCGAGACGTTCGACACGATTGGGCTTGTCCCGGTCGCTCTTGGGCTGATTCTGATTGCTCGGCATAGAGGCTACTCCTGAATCTGACATGCGTTTTTCCGATAATGTACGTCGATTAGACTAACAAGTCAATCTTACAGACTGGATATTGCGCCAGTGCACCGTCGCGAGCGGGAAGGCGTTCGTTACTATTCAGAAGAAGGCAGGCGTACTTGACCGGTAAGTCGAGCGCAGTTTTCTCTGCGTTTCCGGAAAGGCGAGTGCAGCACACTTTTTGGGCAATTCAGACGGCATTGACCCAATTCGGGTCGCGGTTTCGAATCAAACGACCGTCCGGGCTCCGAAAATCAGGCGCTCCAAAGTTGGCACGACTCCTGCAATACTTATAGTGACATACATGGAACCCAGTGCGTCCCCCGCCGGACGAACCTCTCCCTCGAAAGACGAGCGCACTATTCAACCGGTTTCTTATGTATATGGGCATTGAAGCCCGCACGGTCCCTTACTGTGCGGGCTTTTTTTTGGGGATGCTATCATGGGGCTGCGATACAATAGGAAGGACCTTTTCTCCCCATGAACATGCTGATAGAACTGTCCATTCTCCTGTTGCTGGCCGTGCTGGCGGGCTCCATGGTGTTCTTTTCCTTCGTCATGGCGCCGCTGATCCACATCAAGCTGGACGCGCCTGTCGCCGCGCGCTTCATTCGCGCGGTCTTTCCCTGGTATTACCTGGTCGTCATCGTGCTGGCCGCGGCGGCGGCGCTCTTGCTTGCCGCGGATTCCCTGCTGTTGGCGCTGGTCATGGCCGCGGTTGCCCTGGCCGGCGTCTACCTGCACCTGTGGCTGATGCCGCGCATCAATCGCTGGCGTGATAAGGGCAAGGAAGGCGATGACGCCGCCCAGAAGCGTTTCGATGCCGGCCACCGCCTGTCAGTATTGATCAATGGCGTGCAGCTGCTTGCCGTGCTCGCGGTTATTGTGCTTTTCGTTCTGCCTTCCGGGATCTGAGGATCAGGGCGGACTGATGCCGCTCATCAAGGCGGGGGATTCCTGCTACTCTATGCCGTTCCAGCAATCCACGAGAGACCAGCCACGTGCCCAGTCTGCCCCACGCTTCCGATCCAGACTCTGATCCGGACACTCACGGCGTCACGCCTGCCGACAACCCCCGCGAGTCCCTGTGGCCCAACTACAGCCCGCCGCTGGACATCGTCTTCAGCCATGGCAAAGGCAGTGAGCTGTACACGGCCGAAGGCGAGGCCTATCTGGACTTTCTCTCCGGCATCGCCGTGACCAGCTTCGGCCACGCCCATCCGCATCTGGTCAGGGTGCTGACCGAGCAGGCCGGGAAACTATGGCATGTCTCCAACCTGTTCCGCATTCCCCAGGCGGAGCGCCTGGCGGCGCGGCTGACGCAACACTGTTTCGCCGAGCGCGCCTTCTTCGCCAACTCCGGCACCGAGGCGATCGAGGCGGGCATCAAGGCCGTGCGCGCCTACCAGGCGGCCGCCGGCCATCCCGGGCGTCACCGCCTTATCGGCTTCACCGACAGCTTCCACGGCCGCACGCTGGCGGCGCTGGCCGCGGCCGGCAACAGGAATCACATCCAGGGCTTCATCCAGTCGGATTACGGCTTCGACCAGGTGCCATGGCAGGACCTCGTCGCCCTGCGGGCCGCGATCACCGACAAGACCGCCGGCATCATCCTGGAACCGGTGCAGGG
>JBBDSI010000209.1:0-5748 GCA_040905005.1 Pseudohongiellaceae bacterium | reverse complement strand
CGCATCTCGATTCCCAGGGAGTCGAGCACTTTCAGTACGAGTCCGATGTGCGCGCTCTCCTTGCCATTCTCCATCTCGCTCAGGGTGCGCACAGCCACGCCGGCGACACTCGCCAGCTCGGCCTGGCTGAGGTCCATTGCCTTGCGGGTCCGGCGAATGATTCGGCCTATTTGCTGCATTGTCATCGTCGCGCCCTCATATGCATGATCACGCATACTAGTGCGTTTTAGAGGTGAACGCAAAGGAATATGCGTGATCGCGCATATCAGAGATTGCGGGGCTGAAATAAGCCAGATATGCGTGCTCATGCATACTTGAATCAGCGCCGTCAATCCCTGCTTGTGTGCGGAAAGTGATGGAATACTGTTTATTTATACAGTATTTTCTCATGCCATGATAGCCGAATCCCCCCCCGCCAAAACCCGTCCCGGTCCGGCGCTGCAGTCCGCAACCGCCCCACCGGCCTATGCCGAGCTGCACTGTATCTCCAATTTCAGCTTCCTGCGTGGCGCCTCCTTTCCGGAGGAGCTGGTGGCACGGGCCCATGCCCTGGGCTACACGGCCATCGCCCTCACCGACGAGTGCTCCCTGGCTGGGGTGGTGCGGGCGCATATGGCGGCGAAGGCGATCGCGGAGAAAGAGGGCGGGGCCGGGATTCAGCTCCTCATCGGCAGCGAGTTTTATCTCGAGGAGGGCTGTCACCTGGTGCTGCTGGCGCAGAATCGCAGCGGCTACGGCGAGCTGAGTCACCTGATCAGCTGCGCCCGCCGCGACTCCCCCAAGGGCAGCTATCGGCTCGACCGGGCGCTGCTGGAGAAGGAGCTGCCAGGGCAATGCCTGGCCTTGTGGTTGCCGGACACGGCTCATCCGCCGGAGCGACTGGCCTGTCAGGCGGTGGCGTTGAAACGGCTGTTCGGCAAGCGGTTGTGGCTGGGGGTGGCGTTGCTGTTGTGCGGCGACGACAGGCGCAGGCTGCAGCGACTGGCCAGGCTGGGCGGGCATTACGGCATTCCCCTGTGCGCCGCCGGCGGGGCATACATGCACGCGCCGCGGCGGCGGGTGTTGCAGGACACGCTCACCGCCATCCGCCTCGGTCGCCTGCTGGCCGAGGTGGGGCTGGACGGCGAGAGCAACGGCCAGCGCCACCTGCGCCGGCGCGAGCAACTGGCGAAGCTGTATCCGTCCGCGCTGTTGGCCGCCACCGTCACCATCGCCCGCCGCTGTCAGTTTTCTCTCGATGAGCTGCGTTACGAGTATCCGCGGGAGCTGGTGCCGGCGGGCTACACGCCCCACGGCTGGCTCAGGGAGCTGACCGAAGAGGGTATCCGCCGGCGCTGGCCGGACGGCGCCATGCCGAAGGTGCGCAATGTCATCGAGCACGAGCTGATGCTCATCAGGGAGCTGGGCTACGAGCACTACTTCCTCACCGTGCACGATCTGGTGGCCTTCGCCCGCAGCCGGCACATCCTCTGCCAGGGCCGTGGCTCGGCGGCGAACTCGGCCGTGTGCTACTGCCTCGGCATCACCGAGGTGGACCCGGCGCGCATCGAGGTGCTGTTCGAGCGCTTCATCTCGAAGGAGCGCGACGAGCCGCCGGACATCGACGTGGACTTCGAGAACGGTCGCCGCGAGGAGGTCATCCAGTACATCTACGGCAAGTATGGCCGCGGCCGTGCCGCCCTGGCCGCCACCGTCATCAGCTACCGTTCGCGCAGCGCCATCCGCGACGTGGGCAAGGCCCTGGGCCTGGACAGCGAGCTTCTGGATCGTATCGCCAAGGCCATCTACTGGTGGGGCGCGGATCTCAGGGAGCAGCTCAGCGACTGTGACATCGACTACGAGGACCCGAAGATCGCTCTGCTGGTGTCCCTGGCGCAGAGCCTGATCGGTTTTCCCCGCCACCTGTCCCAGCACGTGGGTGGCTTCATCATCAGCCAGGGGCCGCTGACGCATTTGGTGCCCATCGAGAACGCAGCCATGGCGGACCGCACCGTCATCCAGTGGGAGAAGGACGACCTGGAGTCACTGGGCCTCTTGAAGATCGACGTGCTGGCGCTGGGGATGCTGACGGCGGTGCGCAAGTGCCTGGACCTGATCAGCGGCTACAGCCGGCGGCCGCTGACCCTGCAGGAAGTTCCGGCGGAGGACCCGAAGGTCTACGACATGATGGACGCGGCGGACACGGTGGGTGTGTTCCAGATCGAGTCGCGCGCCCAGATGAGCATGCTGCCGCGCCTGAAGCCGCGCTGCTATTACGACCTGGTCATCCAGATCGCGATTGTGCGACCTGGCCCGATCCAGGGCGACATGGTGCATCCCTACCTGAACAGGCGCAGCGGCAAGGAGACAGTGAGCTATCCCTCGGAGGCGGTGCAGGCGACGCTGGAGCGCACCCTGGGCGTGCCCATCTTCCAGGAACAGGTGATGCGACTGGCCATGGTGGCGGCGGGATTCAGCGGCGGCGAGGCGGATGCCTTGCGCCGGGCGATGGCGGCGTGGAAAAGAAAGGGCGGGCTGGAGCCCTACCGGGACAAGCTGGTGCGGGGCATGCTGGAGCGCGGCTATGAGCGCGAGTTTGCCGAGCAGCTGTTCAATCAGATCAAGGGCTTCGGCGACTACGGGTTCCCCGAGTCCCACTCCGCCAGCTTCGCCCTGATCGCCTACGTCTCTTCCTGGCTGAAGCATTACCATCCGGCGGCCTTCTGCTGCGCCCTGCTCAACAGCCAGCCCATGGGTTTCTACGCTCCGGCCCAGCTCGTCCAGGACGCCCGCCGTCACGGCGTACCGGTGGCGCCGGTGGACGTCAACGAGAGCGACTGGGACTGCACGCTGGTGCTGCCTCAAGGCTTCGTCCGACTCGAGCGGCCCGACCGTCTGACCAAAGAGCCGACGCTGCGCCTCGGCCTGTGTCTGGTCAAGGGCCTGTCCGCGGACGGCGCCGCCGCCCTCATTGAAGCCCGCGCGGACAAGCCCTATGCCGGCATTCAGGACCTGGTGTTTCGCAGCGGCCTGAACAGGAAAGACCTCGAGGCCCTGGCCGCGGCCGATGCCCTGAGAAATCTCGCCGGCGACCGCCACCGCGCCTTCTGGCAGGCCTCGGGCGTGGAGACTGCCGGGGGCCGCCGGAGCCGGCATGTGTCGGCAGCGGAACAGGACCTGGCAGCCAGTTCCCCCAGAGGTCCTGACGACCCGGAGCAACTGGACTTCTACGCCGATCCCGATATTGCCGCCGCGCTCAACAACGAGTTCGGCGTCGATGTCCTCCTGCCGGTGGCCAGCGAGGGCCAGAACATCGTCGGCGACTACACCAGCACCGGCCTTACCCTGCGCCGCCATCCCCTGGCCCTGTACCGCGACCACCTCGACCGGCATGGCGTGGCCGCGGCCAGCGCCCTGGACGAGGCCGCCGACGAGAAGCGGGTCAAGGTGACCGGCCTGGTCACCTGTCGCCAGCGTCCCATGACCGCGTCAGGTGTCACCTTCATTACCATGGAAGACGAGACCGGCTTCGTGAACGTGGTGGTATGGCCGAGCCTGGGCGAGAAGAAGCGTCCTGTCGTGCGCCAGGCCATGCTGCTGGGAGTGGTGGGACACGTGCAGAAGAGCGAAGGAGTGATTCACCTGATCGCCCATGACCTCATAGACCTGAGCCACTGGCTTGGGGCGATGGAGGTCTCGTCCCGGGACTTCACCTGAGCCCTCTAGTCCGGGCTAGAAACGCAGGCTGATACCGCCAGAAATCGTCCTTTCCGCACCGGGCCGGATACCATTCTCGAGGTCCGAGATGTAGAGCTTGTCAGCCAGGTTGCGCCCCTGCAGCCATAGCGACCAGTTCTTGCCGGGAGGCGCATAGCTCAGCGCGGCGGAATAAAGGGTATGAGCCGGCACGCGTCCCAGTACTGCCGGTTCGCGGATCTCCAGTTCATCCCCTGGCCCCACGGGTTCGCGGTCCTCATCCGCCAGAATCAACGGAATGGTGTTGATCGGGTCCGTGTAGAAGTTACCGAAGTGGCTGACAGTGAAGCTTGCCTGCAAGCCTGTGTTGTCCTGTAAACCGAACGTCAGGCTACCCGCATGCAGGGGAATTTCCGGTACGCGATTGCCCTTGATTCCGGAGCCCTCAAAGTCCCTGGTGAATTCCGCATTGGAATAGTTATAGGCGAGCTGCGTGTAGAAGCGTACGTCGCTTCTACCCAGTGTTTCGCTTTCCCAGCGCGCACCCAGGTCCACACCCCAGGAACGCGAATCGGCGCTGTTGAGGTAGATATTCATGTCGTTGACGCTGAAAGGCAACTGCACGATGGTGTCCGTGATGCGGTTATAAAACAGCGCCGCCTCCAGGTTCCAGGCTTGCCGCGCCACCGTGCGTATGCCCACCTGGGCGTTGATTCCGGTCTCCGGTTCTAGCGGGAATCCTTCCGCCGTGCGGGCAAAAGCGGGCGTATAGCCCCGCGCGACGTTGGCAAAGACCTGCGTGTCCTCTCCCATGCCGTTGTAGAGCAGGCTGAGGCTTGGCAGGAGAAGGAAGTTGGTGTCTTCCTGGCGAGGCCCATGGGGTCCCGGATTGTTGGGAATGCTGCGGCGTACCTTCGTGACCTCGTATTCCTCGATACGCACGCCGGGGGTCACAAGCCAGTCGCCGCTGCGGATGGCGTCCTGCAGGAAGGCCGACGTGGCTGTGGCCTGGTAAGCGTCGTCGCGCGTCCGGGCGCCACGATGGGATTCCGTGAGGATGACACCCTCTTCGCCGGCACTGCGCATGTCATTGAGAAAGTGGCGCTCGAAGCGCAGGCCCCATTGCAAGGTGTGGCTGTTACCGCCCAGTTCGAAACCGCCCGCCTCCATGCGACTTTCGATGCCGTAGGTACGGTAGTAACGATCGCGACTGATCATTTCACCCTGCGCTCCGGGGATGAACAGCAGATCCGGGTCCTCCAGTTCTATCGCCGGCAAGGCATCGACACTGATCTCTTCGGGGTCGACGGTAAAGCGCGGGCGGTCGGCATCCGTGGCGAAGACGCGGGTAGACAGGGACAGACTATCGCCCAGGCGCCAGTCATGACTCAGGTCGGCCTTCTGATAATTCAGGGCGAAGGTGTTGTACTCCTGCCCGAACCGGTCCCGCTTGGTACGCGGCGCGACGGCATATTCCTGCGGCGTGAGGTTGCTCTCGTCGTAATGGGAGCGCTCGCGGAAATAGGTGTAGGAAACCGCCAGGTCCTGGTTCTCATTGATGTCCCAATCGGCGCTGGTATAGAAATCGTCATAGCCAAATTCTTCCAGATCGAACGCACCATCGGCATCCGCGCCGGTATAGGAGAACACCAGGCCAACGGAGCCTTCCGTGCGCCGGTGCATGAGATGACGTTTCAAAGTGCTTAGATTGCCCGCGGCCAATTCGATGTCTGTTTGTGGTGTCGCTGTCGCCTGTTTGTTGCGGAAATTGACAATACCGTGGTTGTTGAGGGGGCCGTGCAATACATGGCCCGTGCCCTTGAGCACATCCACACTCTCCAGTCTCTCCATGGGCGGTGTGTAGTGGGAGCTGGGGTCGAGGTAGGTGGAAAAATTGATAGGCGTGCCGTCTTCCAGCAGCAGTGTCTTGCGCGAGCGACGCGGCGGTGCGCCACGTACTCCAATGGCGGAGCGCCGGCCCAGCACGTCATCATCGATGGTACGTACGCCCGGGATGAAGGAGAGGGCGTCATGCAGGGTATAGGGGCGCCAGGCGGCTATCTCCTCGGCTCT
>JBBDSI010000208.1:0-5757 GCA_040905005.1 Pseudohongiellaceae bacterium | reverse complement strand
AGCGGTCCTGCGCCAGTTGTTATGCAATGATTGGGTAAACTTAATCCTTCGCGGGCGCGAAAGCAAATGCGCGGTTCGGGGCACCGGCCGGGTAACCATGTATAAATTTATGGATGATTGGGATAACTCAGGTCAACTTGATGTGGCGGGAGAAGCGCGCGCTCAGGAATTGCATCTGGTCCGCCAGTACATTGTGGTTGGACAGATACAGGAATTCATACTGATTGGGTACGAAGGGGATCGCCAGCAGCTCCATGTTGGCCTCCTCCGGCAGGCGGTCCGCCTTGCGATTATTGCAGCGACGGCAGGAGGTTACGACATTGGTCCAGGCATCCTTGCCGCCACGGGAGATGGGTTTCACATGGTCCCGGGACAGGTCACAGACGCCGAATTCACCGCCGCAGTAGAGGCAGATGTTCTTGTCGCGGCGGAAGAGAAACTTGTTCTCAAGCGGAGGATCGAAATTTTCATGGTGCACCTTGCCGTCACAGGCGACGATGCTGGGCAACCTGAGGACCGACTGGCGGCCAAGGCGGTTGTAGCCGCCACGAATCTCCAGCACCGTGTCGCCCATGGACCAGATGACCAGATCCTTTACGACCAGCGTCGCAGTCTCTTCCCGGGTCAGCCAGCTGACAGGAATACCCGCTTTGTTAAGTCGCAGAATCTTGGCGTTCATGGATTTACCTGAATCGGAAAGGCAACAGGCCAAGTTTACACAACCTTTTTATCGGCGCAATCGTTTTTGACTGCAATTGATTGTGGCATTTTGTGCGCGCTTTCCAGAAAATTTCCGCTCCTGCAGCCATATGACCGAACTGTCATCTATGCCGGGAACGGCGGCAGTTGCCACTCTTAAACCGCCTCGGCACGCTCGCCGGGCTAGAAGAGTGCCGAATTGCGGCGCTTCTCGCGCCACCGCGCGAAGCCGCCGGTACTGTACCAATAGCCGAACTGAAGCACTATCAACAGGCCGATGAATAACGGTAGCGTGCCAGGGTTGAAGCCGCCGACCCGAAAGAAGAACACGGCGTTGTAGAGCCTGTCCTCGGTTGGATGCTGGGCGGTAACCACGCCGATGTAATCGCCTCGCTCAGTGAACTCGTAGCTGGTTCGGTAGAAGCCACCATCCTCGATGGCTGGCGCCTGGTAGAAAACTGTCGCGGCCTCCAGATCTGCAATCGCCCGAACGTCGTCCCAGGAGGCGAAACGCCCCACGCCATTGACGTCACGGACGATGCGGAAATCGACGGCCATCTCGGACAGCAACTGGTGCAGGTACTCCATGACGAAGACCGAGCGGGCGACATCCGGAATCGCTTCGCAGAATTCCTCGTTACCGCGAGTCTCGGGCTGAAACACTGTGAAGTGTGCCTGCAGGAAATCGATGTTGATGACGCACTGGTCTTCTGCGAAGGCCACGCCGCCATGACCACGGGCCACGCCCGGCAGTACACACAGAAGTAGCAGGCAACAAACTAATGGTCTTACCACGGGATCTGCTTACCGTCGTAGGCGAGAAACTGGCCATTCTGCGCGGGCCCGAGCTGATCGATCAGTTGCAGCATGCCGTCCACGCTGGTCCCGGTATCGATCAACGCGCTGGGCCCGCCCATGTCGGTCTGCACCCAGCCGGGATGCAGCAACAACACATTGAAACCGTCATCGGCCAGGTCGATGGACAGACTCTTCACCGCCGCGTTCAGCGCTGCCTTGGAGGAACGGTAGACATACTGGCCGCCACCGCCGTTGTCATCGATCGAGCCCATCTTGGAGGTGATATAGATCAGTTTCCGGTCGCTGCCCTGGCGCAGGTTGTCCATGATGAGCTGGGTCAGCAGGACCGGTGCGACCGCATTCACCAGCAGCACCGGCTCCCAGTCCGCGCCAGACAAATTCCCGAAGTTCGCGCCACGGGGGCCGTAGACGCCGGCGTTGCTGATAAACACGTCGATCGCCGTGTCACCCAGGCGTGCCGGGAACGAGTCCAGGGAAGCCGCGTCGGCCACGTCGAGCTCGAGTATCTCTAGTGCCGGGTGTTCATTCTGCAGCGCCGTCAGGTCGCTCGCCTTGCTGCGATTTCGGCAGGTGGCGACGACCCTGTCGCCCCGTGTCAGCAGACTCTTCACAAATGTCAGGCCGATGCCCCGGTTGCTACCGGTGACCAGATAAGTACTCATGCGAACTCCCGGAATGTCAATAGGTGCCCCCGGCCGGGCCGGGGGCGGATGGTTTGCTCAGGTCTGAGTAATCTACCGTGCCTGTCCGTTCCGGTCAAAGCGACCCGGGTGCCTGTTACTACGCAATCGGCGGCGGCGTAGTTTTGTTATACTGCGCGCTTCTCAAAGCCTCGTCCTCTTACAACAATGACTAAAAATGCCCGCTATCTACACGTCTTCTGGCTGTTACCGCTGAGTCTCGGCGCCCTGGCCCAGGACCCGGAGGAAATCGTCGTCGTTGGCGTCGTCCCGGCCGGCGCCACCCTGGCGCTGGAGAAATATCCCTATCCCGTGCAGCGCAGCGGCGCCGGGGCCATCGATAGCATGAACGCCCTGTCCCTGGCCGACTATATGCGCCAGAGTTTCACCAGCGTGTCGCTGAATGACGCCCAGAATAATCCCTTGCAGCCGGACCTGCAGTATCGCGGCTTTACCGCTTCGCCCCTGCTGGGCCTGGCCCAGGGCCTGGCGGTATACCAGAACGGCGTGCGCATCAACGAGCCGCTGGGGGACGCCGTCAACTGGGACCTCCTGCCACAGTCCGCCGTGGCAAGCATCACTCTGTCCGGGGGTGCCAATCCGCTCTATGGCCTGAACACACTGGGCGGGTCTCTGGTCATCGACATGAAGGACGGGTTCAGCTTCGAAGGCACCAGTGTCGAGGTGAGCACCGGCTCCTTCGGCCGCCACACCGCCAACCTCGAGGCCGGTGGCAATGACGGCTCCCTGGCCTGGTACGGCAACGTGGAGTATTTCGAGGAAGACGGCTGGCGCGATCAGTCCGCGTCAGATGCCCTGAACTTCTACGGCAGTCTTGGCTGGCGCAGCGACGCCAGCCGCGTCAATCTCAACTACCAGTACGGCGAATCAGACCTCATCGGCAACGGTTCCTCGCCGGTCGAGCTCATTGCCCTCAATCGCGCGGCGATCTTCACCGGACCCGACATTACCGCCAACAGCATGCACATGCTCAGTGTGGATTTCTCCCATCAGGTCAGCAACGGCATCAGCTTCAGCGGCAATCTCTTTCACCGTCGCAACGACACCGACTCATTCAACGGCGACGGTTCTGAGTTCGCCGTCTGCGGGTTCACCGGCGGCGACGGCCTGATCGGCGGGCTCGAGGAAGACGACCTGGAGGAACTGGGCCTGGAAGACGATGAAGTCTGTGCTGGTCAGTTCGCCAACAGCGACGCGCTGGAGGACTTTCTTAACGCCACCGCCATGGACCTGGGCGAGGATGAAGAATTCTCCATAGAGGGCTTCGAGAACGACGAACTCAGCGGCACCGGTGTTCTCTCCGACCAGGCCATCAACAACATCAGCAGCCGCAGCCAGGACAGCACCGGCGCCGACTTCCAGTGGACCTTCAACGGCAATGCCTTCGGCAGCAGCGGCCAACTGGTGCTGGGCGGCGCCTGGTTCCTTGGGGAGTCTACCTTCGACGCCATCGTGGAACTCACCGACATCGACCCACTCACGCGTATCACCACCGGCCTCGGCACCGGCACCTTCGTGGACGAGGAAGCCACAAGTATCGATACCGAGACCGAAACCTTCAGTCTCTACGCAACCAGCACGCTCGACCTCAGTGACACCGTAGCACTGACCCTGTCCGCGCGCGCCAACAAGACCGACATCACGCTGCGTGACCGCTCCGGACTGCGCCCGGAACTGAATGGCGATCATGGCTTCGATCGCATCAATCCGGCCATCGGGCTCACCAGGCAGGTTGCGGACGACGACACCCTGTACGCCAGCATATCGCGCTCGTCCCGTGCGCCCACCCCGATCGAGCTGGCCTGCAACGAGGGTGTTTTTGATCTTGCGGTTCAATATGCGATCGAGAACGGCGAAGACCCCGACGATGTCGACTTCGAATGCCGCCTGCCCAATGCCTTCCTTGCCGACCCGCCGCTGGAAGAGGTCGTCGCCCAGAGCATCGAGCTCGGCGCCCGCGGTGGCCTGGGTGACCTGCTCTATTCGGTCGGCCTCTTTCAAACCACCAACAGGGACGACATCCTGTTCCAGACGACAGGCCGACAGACGGGCCTGTTCGCCAACGTTGACAAGACCCGCCGCAAGGGTGTCGAGACCAGCCTCGCCGGGCAGTGGCAAAGCCTGAACTGGCGCGTCGCCTACAGCCTCGTAGACGCCACTTTCGCGGACGATTTCGATGTACTCAGCCCGAATCATGCCGCGGCCGACGACGAAGGCGAGATCCGTGTACAGAGCGGCGACAGCATTCCCGGCATCCCCAGGCATCAGTTCAAACTGATTACCAATTACCGCATGGCGCCCGGCCTCGAAGTGGGCCTGGACCTGGTGAGCAACAGCGATCAATACCTGCGCGGCGACGAGTCCAATCAACTCGATACGGTCTCCGGCTACGCTTTCGTCAATCTGCGCGGCCGCTACCGCGTGAGCGAACAGTTCGAGTTGTTCGCCCGGATCGACAATGTCTTCGATGAAGAATTCGAGACCTTTGGTCTGCTGGGAGAGGAACCGGGCGAGGTCGAGGTGCCCGTGATCGAAGAACTGAGCATCCCGGTGTTCCTCGGAGCGGCTCCGCCACGGGCGGGATTCGTGGGCTTTCGTTACCGCTTCTGAAGCGAGGAATTTTTCGTAACCCCGGATCGTGCGTCCTCCTCCCGGTCGGTCTCCTGGAAATAACGGCGACCGAGTAGTATGCCGCCCACTGTAACGATCAGCATGCCTAACAACTCCACCGGCGTGAAGCGGCCAGCCAGGAAGAGCCATTCCAGCACTAGCGTGATGACCGGCGACAGACCGATCAGCGCCGCCGCCACGGAGGCGCCCTTCAGGGCCATGCCGCGGTAGAGCAGGATGATGCCAAGACCGATACTGATCCCGGACAAGAGTATCCACAGCCAGGCCTCCTGCGGCGGCCAGCCCAGCGGATTGCCGCTGATCAGGCAAAGCCCCAGCAGGGTGAAGGTCCCGAAGAAGAAGCGTCCGAAGGCAACCCACTCGGCGGACAGGCTGGTCAGGCTGCGCCTGGCCCAGGCATCGCACAGGCCCATCATCGGCAGCGTCAGCATCAACAGCAGATCACCGAATACGAACTCCAGGCGCAGTCCCTGGCCGCTCATGATGATGATCCCCACCACCATGACGGCGATGACGAGGTAACCGCGCAGCGGCAGACGCTCTCCCAGCAACCAAAAGGCAAAGACTGCGGTGGTGGCGGGATACATGGCCTGGAAGACGCTGCGATGGCTCGCGGTCGTGGTTTCCAGCGCCCATAGGTTGAGCAGGACCACGACGCCCGAGGCGATGGCGCCAATCAGCAACAGCGATCGCCATCCATGCGTCAGTCCTTGCGGACGCTGGCGCCAGGCGGGCGCCGCCAGACAGATTACGGTGACCACATTGATGGCGATAACGAGCGTGAACAGTCCGGCGCCGCTGTCGACCGCCAGTTTCTCGAACACCGGCACCAATCCCAGGCAAACGATGGCCCCCGCTATCACAGCCAGGAACCTGACGTTTTTCCGGTCAGCCTGTTTCATCGCTT
>JBBDSI010000207.1:0-5790 GCA_040905005.1 Pseudohongiellaceae bacterium | reverse complement strand
CGAGCGTAAGCTCGCTGCGCGGCCGAACGACCCCAATCTGCGATTGGGGGCTGGGCCCGGGTTTACGGCGAGTCCCGCGTGGACCTACCCCTTCGCAGCCTTTCATGGCACTCCATCTAATTTCTGAAAATGGGGTCGGACAAGGGTTTTCTCCGCGTCTCTGCGAGAAACTTTTGTACGCAGTTGGCTGGCAACCAGGGCTTTTCTGCAGATGGAGACCCATGCCAACGTCAGCTGTTGCGCGAGGTAAACAGGCTGCGGCTGGCGAGGGGCTTGTCGCCGAGGTGTACGCCCAGGGCCTGGCGCAGCAGGCGTTTGGCCGCGGCGGCGGCCTCGTTTTCCTGCAGCGTCATGTCTTTCAGGGCAATCAGGTGACGGCCGAGAAAGATGCGCTCGCCATTGTCGTCTTTCGGGGCCTGTTCGAAGCCCACGTCCGGCGTAAAGCGATAGCTCAGTCCGGCCTCGATGGGGCGATGGGAGAAGCACTCCTCATTGAGATTGAGGCCGTAGCCGAGTTCGCCCAGCAGGGTCATTTCGAAGCGCCGCAGCACTGTCTCCAGCGCCGCCGTGCCCTGCAACTCGAGCAGGGTCTGTTGATAGTCGCGATACAGCGGGGTGTGTTCTTCCTGATTGTGCAGCAAGCGAATGAGGAGTTCATTGATATAGAGGCCGCTGAACAGGCGCTCGCCCTGCAGGGTGATGGGCGCCATGCCGGTTTCCACCGCACCGACCGTCTTGATCTCGCCCCGGCCGGAAAACGAGACGAGCAGTGGCTGAAACAGTTGCAGGAACGAGCGGTAGCGTGACTTCTCCCGGCGCGCACCCTTGGCGATGGCTTTCACGCGTCCGTAGTCGTAAGTGAAGAGGTCAATCAGCAGACTGCTGTTCTGAAACGGCCGCCGATGCAGCACATAGGCCGGTTGCAGGGTGACGCGGGTGTCCATGAACGCCCCGCCTCAATCCAGATAGCCGAGACTCTGCAGGGCGCGCTCGTCGTCCGCCCAGCCCGAGCGCACCTTGACCCACAGGTGCAGCATCACCTTGCAGTCGAAGGCCCGCTCCATGTCCTCGCGGGCGGCCGTGCCGATGCGCTTGAGGCGTTGCCCGTCCTTGCCCACGAGTATCCTCTTCTGGCTTTCCTTGTCCACCAGCACGAGGCCGTGAATATGCAGGGTGTATTTCTCCTGCTCGAACTTTTCGATTTCCACCGTCACCTCGTGCGGCAATTCGTCGCCGAGTTGCCGGGTGATCTTCTCCCGGATCAGTTCCGCGGCCAGGAAGCGAGAGCTGCGGTCGGTCAACTGGTCCGCGGGGAACAGGAACGGGCCGGGCGGCAGGTATTTCTTTACCAGTTGTTCCAGGGTTTCCATGTTGTGCCCGCCCAGGGCGGAGAGCGGCACGATCTCGGCAAATTCATACAGACGCGCCAGGGACTCGATATGCGGCAGCAGCTTGTCCTTGCTCCCGAGCTGATCCACCTTGTTGATGACCAGCAGGACAGGCACGCTTACACCCTGAAGCAGTGTCAGGACCGCCCTGTCGGCCTCGTTGAAAACCAGGCGTTCGGTGACGAAGAGCACCACGTCGACGTCGCGCACGGTGGCCTTGACGGCGTCGTTCATGGCCCGGTTCAGGGCCCTGCCGCCGTCCCGATGCAGCCCGGGCGTGTCGACGAACAGGCACTGGTGCGTGGCATCACTGTCGATGCCCAGGATCCGGTGCCGGGTAGTCTGCGGCTTGCGCGAGGTGATGCTGAGCTTCTGTTTCAGCAGATAGTTAAGCAGCGTCGACTTGCCCACGTTGGGCCGGCCGACGATGGCTACATAACCACAGTGAGTGGTATCGGCCGGGGTGTCCTCGCGTTCGCTCACTCGCTCTCTCCCAGGGCATCAAGAGTCAGGCGCGCCGCCTCCTGTTCCGCCAGACGCTTGCTCGCCCCGCTGCCGCGGGCGCTCTCCGCCAGCGACTCGACGCTGCATTCGACAAAGAAAGTCTGCTCGTGCGCCTCACCGGTGATATCCACCACCAGATACTGCGGCAGGGGCAGCCCGCGGGACTGCATCAGTTCCTGCAGGCGGGTCTTGAAGTCCTTGCCGGACTCGGCCAGCTTGGGACTCGCGATCAGCGCGCCCAACAGGTGATCGACCACTGCCCGACAGGGCTCCAGTCCGCCATCGAGATACACGGCGGCGACGAGGGCCTCGACGGTGTCGGCGAGTATGGAATCGCGTTGCCGGCCACCGCTGCGGGACTCGCCCGTGCCCAGGCGTATAAGGTCGCCCAGATCCAGCCCACGGCCGACTTTCGCCAGAGCCGACTTGTTGACGACCGCGGCACGCTGGCGACTCAGGTCGCCCTCGCTGGCATCGGGATAGCGCCGGTAGAGCATTTCCGCGACGACGAAATCCAGCAGTGCGTCACCGAGGAACTCGAGGCGCTCGTTGTTGTGCCGACTGGCGCTGCGGTGGGTCAGCGCCAGCGTAGCCGGCACTGGGTCGGAAAATTGGTAGTCGAGTTGGGCTTGCAGTCTGTCGAGGGTGCCGCTCATTCCAAAACGGTATCAAACGTCGCGATAACATCAAGATTGGCGACGAGTTCGACGCGCCGTTCATAGGCAACGGTAATGATGGGATTGCCGCTGTCCTGGCGCATGGTGATGTCCGTCAGGTCGAACCCTCGGATGTTGTTGACGCGCAGGCCGTCGGAGACGCGCTGGCGCAGGTCGCTCTGGGTCATGTTCGCCGCCTCACCATTATCGATCAGGTCCTGGCAGATACCGGTGATGAGATTGTGATCGATGTAGATCGGTCCCAGCTTCATTCCCACGGTGAGGAAGCCGGTGATCAGCACCAGCAGCACCAGCAAGCCGAGCTTGGAGATGCCGCGCTGGCGCCCGGAAAGTCCTGGATAGCCTTGATTCATAATCTGTACCCCAAAAACAGTCTCAGTGAGTCATTCTGCCTTAAGTAAGGACGCCGCAAGTAGCGGCGGAGTAAAATTCCGCTATCGGCGTCACACAAACCCATCATCGTATCAGCGTGTTACGCGAGAAACTGGGCAGATTCAGACCGGGCTCCTTGTGCATCCACACCGCGATGGCCTTGCCGACGATGTCCTCTTCGGAGACCGCGCCCCATTCGCGGCTGTCGCTGCTGTTGTCACGGTTGTCCCCCATCATGAAATAGTGCCCGTTGGGAACGACCCAGGTGGTGCGGGCCCGCGGCGCGCCGGCGCCGTCGATGTGCTGGGTATAGTGCTCGATACCCCCGATCGTCTCCGTGTACAGGGTGCCCCGCAGCTCGCCGATACTGGTATCGATGCCGATATCCCTGACATACTCTTTATCGATCAGTTCGCCGTTTATCGTGAGGGTATCATCCTCATAGCGCACGGTATCGCCGGGCAGGCCGATCACCCGCTTAATGTAATACTTGTTCTCGTGCGGCGGGATGAAGACCATGACCTCGCCGCGCTCTGGATCGTCCACGTCGATGAGCTTGGTGCCGATCACCGGCAGCCGCACCCCGTAGGCGTACTTGTTGACGAGAATGAAGTCGCCCACCTCCAGCGTCGGGATCATCGAACCGGTGGGTATCTGGAACGGCTCCACCAGGAAGGAACGCAGCACCAGCACGATCAGCAACACCGGGAAGAAGGACTTCGCGTATTCGATCAGGAGCGGTTCGCGCGACAGCTCCGCCAGTTCCACCTCCAGCGCCTCGTGGTCGTGACCGGGATGCTGCGCGCGGTGCGCCGCGACGGCCTCCTGCCGTGGTTTCTTCAGCAACAGGCTGTCCAGCAACCACAGGGCGCCGCAGGCGGCCACCAGGCAGACGAGCACCAGGGAAAAGTCGATATCCATGCCTTTACAGTAATCCTTCTTCGCTTAAGCTACGAGTCCATCTTCAAAACGGCGAGAAACGCTTCCTGGGGCACCTCGACGCTGCCCACCTGCTTCATGCGCTTCTTGCCTTCTTTCTGTTTCTCCAGCAGCTTCTTCTTGCGCGTGACATCGCCGCCGTAGCACTTGGCGGTCACGTTCTTGCGCAGTGCCTTGACCGTGGAGCGGGCGATGATCTGGCCGCCGATCGCTGCCTGAATCGCCACATCGTACATCTGCCGCGGGATCAGTTCCTGCATTTTTTCCACCAGCATGCGGCCCTTGCCCGGGGCATGGTCGCGATGCACGATCAGCGCCAGCGCGTCGACGCGATCGTTGTTGATCAACACGTCCAGGCGCACCAGCCTCGCCGGCTCGAAGCGCACGAACTGATAATCCAGGGACGCATAGCCGCGGCTGACCGATTTTAACCTGTCAAAAAAGTCCAGTACGACTTCATTCATCGGCAATTCGTAGACAAGCGACACCTGGCGACCGAGGAACTGCATGTCTTTCTGCACGCCCCGCCGCTGTTCGCACAGGGTAATCACATTGCCCAGGTGCTCCTGGGGCACCAGGATATTGGCCTGGACGATAGGCTCGCGCATCTCGGCGATGTCGTTCACCGCCGGCAGTTCCGAGGGGCTATCCACCAGCAGGGTCTCGCCGTTGTTCATCTCCACCTCGTAGACCACGGTGGGCGCGGTGGTGATCAGTGAAAGATCGTATTCCCGCTCCAGGCGCTCCTGGATGATCTCCATGTGCAGCATACCAAGGAATCCGCAACGAAAGCCGAAGCCCAGGGCATCGGAGCTCTCCGGCTCGTATTGCAGCGAGGCGTCGTTCAGGGTCAGTTTCTCCAGGGCGTCGCGAAAATCCTCGAAATCATCGGAGGACACCGGGTACAGGCCGGCGTAGACCTGGGGCTTGATGCGCTGAAAGCCGGGCACGGCTTTGACATCCGGGGTCTTGGCCAGGGTCAGCGTATCGCCCACAGGCGCGCCCTGAATGTCCTTGATACCGGCCACCACAAAACCGACCTCGCCCACGGCCAGCTTGTCCAGTGCCAGCGGCTTGGGCGAGAACACGCCGACGCTGTCGACGACATGGGCCTTGCCGATTGACTTGGCGATGATCTTGACGCCCTTTTTCAGCGTGCCGGATTTCACCCGCACCAGGGACACCACGCCGAGATAGTTATCGAACCAGGAATCGATGATCAGTGCCTGCAGGTCGCCATCGGCATTACCTGTGGGAGCTGGCACCTTCTTGATGATTTCTTCCAGCACATCCTCGACGCCCATGCCGGTCTTGGCACTGACCTCCACCGCCTCGCTGGCATCCAGGCCGATGATCTCCTCGATCTCCTGGCGCACACGCTCCGGTTCGGCCTGCGGCAGATCCATCTTGTTCAATACCGGAATCACTTCCAGGCCCTGATCGATGGCGGTGTAGCAGGTAGCCACGGACTGGGCCTCCACGCCCTGCCCCGCGTCCACCACCAGCAATGCCCCCTCGCAGGCGGCCAGGGAACGCGAGACCTCATAGGTGAAGTCCACATGGCCCGGGGTGTCGATGAAATTGAGCTGATAGCGTTTGCCGTCGCGGGCATCGTAATGCAGGGTGACGCTGTGCGCCTTGATGGTAATGCCGCGCTCGCGCTCGATGTCGAGGCTGTCGAGAATCTGCTCGGACATCTCCCGCTCTTCCAGGCCGCCGCACAACTGGATGAAACGATCGGCCAGCGTGGACTTGCCATGATCGATGTGGGCGATGATGGAGAAATTGCGAATATGGCTTAGGTCAGTCACTAGAGGGAGTGGCTCAAATACGTCGGCCATGGCAGGAAGCCGACCGCTCAAACAAAGGGCGCAAGTCTACAAGATTCCGCGATCGGTGTCAGTCGGCGT
>JBBDSI010000206.1:0-5790 GCA_040905005.1 Pseudohongiellaceae bacterium | reverse complement strand
GCCGGAATCATGCCGCGCATGGCTTCCAGCTTGCCGTAACACAGCAGCTTGTCACCCGCTTCCAGCGTGCGTTCGGGCTTCGGATTCGGAATCACCTTGCCGCCGCGATACAGGGTCAGGACGTTGATGTCCTTCTCGTACAACTGCGTGTCGTCCAGCGTCTTACCGACAAATTCGGCGCCTTCCGGGACATAGATTTCGCTGACCCCATAGCCCCTGCTGACGGTCAGACGCTGGCGTACGTCGATCTCGGGAAAGTCCACCTGGGCGGCAATGTAGTCGATGACCGCGCCCGCCACATCGAGTTCCGTCGCCGCTTCGATACCTTCGAGCCCGGGCGATGAGTTGACCTCCATCACCTGTGGCCCGTCCTTGCCTTCGAGCATGTCGACGCCGGCCACCCGCAGCCCCATGATCTGCGTACAGCGCACGGCGGTTGCCCGGTAAGCCTCATCGAGTTCCACGGGCTCTGCCTTGCCGCCACGATGCACGTTACTGCGGAATTCCTGCCCCTGGGCGACTCGACGCATGGCAGCGACGACCTGATCGCCCACCACGAAGGCTCGGATATCCCGGCCCTTGCTTTCTGCGACGAACTTCTGGATGAGCACATTCTGCTTCTGCGACTGCAGCAGTTCGATGATCGATTCAGCCGCTTGCACAGTTTCCGCCAGCAGTACCCCAATGCCCTGGGTGCCCTCGATCAGCTTGATGATAACCGGCGCGCCACCGACCCGTTCAATCGCGGGCAGCACGTCCGCCTTGCTGCTGACGAAAGTGGTGCGCGGGATGCCGATGTGATGCCGACTCAGGAGCTGCAGGCTACGGAGCTTGTCTCTCGAATTGACGATGCCGTGGGCGGTGTTGGCGCAGAACACGTCCATTTCCTGGAACTGGCGAACCACGGCCGTGCCGTAATAGGTAACCGACGCGCCGATACGGGGTAACACGGCATCGTATTGGCTGAGCCGCTTCTGCCGGAAGTAGAGATCCGGGGCGCCTTCTTCGAGATCAATGGCAAACTTGAGCGTATCGAGGACTTTGATTTCGTGGCCGCGGCTGAGCGCTGCCTCCTTCAACCTGCGCGTACTGTAAGCTTTCTGGCTACGGGACAGAATGGCGAGTTTCATAAGTTACTCTGGATGTTGAGGTTTCCCGATAACTGTATCGGTTCGAAGTCTACTTGGCAAAGTGGGCGGAGTTCAGTCAGCGCCGGCACTAAAGGACCCATGGTATGAGCCCACAAACTGGCGAGACGAATCCATGGGTTAGCTCCGGAATTTGTGGGTGTCCAGTCACCACCCAGTCACCAGGGTTGGTCGTTACCTGGAAAACAGCGATATCGATGACATCGTCACCTTCCTGAGCGCACTGGCGTTTTTTGCACGACCCAATCCGGACACGCAAAGCGCGTTCGACAGTGCAACCCGGGCGCTGCGCAGCCTCGATCCGGATTCGGAGCGACTCGATGAACTTCAGGTTCAGGTCCGGCTCTTGCTGGAAACCGCTACCGGATCGGCAGGGCCAGAATAATTCGGCCTGGTAATGGCTTAACGTCCGACGCGTATCGTCCCTGACTGGATGACCTGGCCGCCTGCCACCGCGGATTCCATACGGGCATTGTAGGTCACGACACCCACCTCGGTCAGGCACAGGCTCGCGCTTTCGTTCGGGTTGATCGTGGTGGATTCCTGGAGTCGACCCAGGAGATTGTTGAATCCACGTGCGCAGGATACCTCGTCCAGGGCGTCACTCAGGAACTCCACAGTCACTGGCGTGTTGCGCTGATTGACCCACATTATCTCATCGCCTGGCTGTGTGTTAAGTGTGGCGGGTGTCATGCGTTCCGCGAATCTGACTTCGTGAATTCGACCCGTGCGGGTGGTCGTTTCGATGCTTGCACAGCCCACCGCCGTGGCGAGCAACGCTGTTCCAATTAATATCTTGCTGGCGCCGAGCATATTGTTGATCCTTTTGCTTGGGTAAATGCGAAACCGCTTTCGTAGTTCCCATGAGGCCGTGATTGCTCCCTTGCTTGCGGGCAACCGCAGTACGGCCTGCACGAGCTTGCGATTGTTAGGCGCTGAGTTCTGTCTGCTAGCACACACATGCTCAGCGTGGTGGTGTTATAGGTTAGATGTACTTTTTGGGGTGCCCACAATGAGATGTTAGCGATAGATATCATTGACATTTATATAGCATATAGCTATAACTCATGGGTGGGCACGGTACAGTACAGCAGGAAAGCAATTAAGGGACTTCGGAAATTGCCCAGGGACGTTGCTGACCAGTTCCGGACTGCCTTTCAGGAAATCGCCGATCACGGTGGCCAGTGGGATGTTAAAAAACTGGCGGGGCGCCAGGGCTACCGACTGAGAATTGGCAGGTATCGCGGTATCTACAAGGTTGAAGACGAGCAGATTACCGTGCTTCTCCTGGACATTGGCCCACGTGGAGGTATTTACCAATGAGCGTGCAGATTATTGAAAACAACGGCTTGCCTGAGTACGCGGTAGTGCCAATTGCCGACTATCGGGCATTAGTCGAGAAGGCGGAAATGCTGGACGACGTGAAGGCTTTTGATAAGGCTGAAAGCTCATTGGTTGCAGGTCAGGACGAACTCGTGCCATCCCATGTCGTAGATGCACTGCTGGCCGGCGTCAATGCAGTGAAGGTATGGCGTGAATACCGTGGCCTGTCCCAGACCGCCCTGGCTGCTGCAGCAGGCCTGTCACAGGCCTATATCGCACAAATAGAGACAGGCAAGCGCGAAGGCCGGATCGATGCCTACAAGGGTATTGCCCAAGCCCTTGGGGTCGATATAGATGATCTGGTATAGGCAATTAAAAAAGCCGCCGAACCGGCTCTGCTCATGATCCTGCCTCGCCCTTAGCCGGATTTAGTCGGATGGGAACAGGACTGGATCAGGCGATGGCTTCGAGCGCCTGACTGATCTTGCTCACCGGCACTACTTCCAACCCTTCTATAGGCTGCTTCGGCACATTGGCCCTGGGCACGATGGCGCGCTTGAAGCCGTGCTTGGCCGCCTCGCGCAGGCGTTCCTGGCCGCCGGGGACCGGGCGGATCTCGCCGGCCAGGCCCACCTCGCCGAATACCACCAGGTCTCTCGGCAAGGGCTGGTCGCGAAAGCTGGAGACGATGGCCAGCAACAGCGCCAGGTCGGCGCTGGTCTCGGTGACCTTGACGCCGCCGACGACGTTGACGAACACATCCTGGTCGGCCATGTAGAGACCGCCGTGGCGATGCAGCACCGCCAGCAGCATGGCCAGGCGGTTCTGTTCCAGGCCCACGGCGACACGGCGCGGATTGCCCAGGGGGCTGGCGTCCACCAGCGCCTGGATCTCCACCAGCAGCGGCCGGGTGCCTTCCCACAGCACCATCACCAGGGAGCCGGGCGCGTCTTCCTCGGTGCGGGCCAGAAAGATGGCCGAAGGGTTCTTGACCTCCTTAAGGCCGGTCTCGGTCATGGCGAACACGCCGAGTTCGTTGACCGCGCCGAAGCGGTTCTTCTGGCCGCGCAGAATGCGGTATTTGTTCTCGCTGGCGCCCTCCAGCATGATGAAACAGTCGATCATGTGTTCCAGAACCTTCGGTCCCGCCAGGCTTCCCTCCTTGGTCACGTGTCCCACCAGCAACAACACGGTATTGGTCTGCTTGGCGTACTGGATGAGATAGGCGGCGCATTCGCGCACCTGGGAGACGCTGCCTGGCGCCGAGGGCACGTCCGCGCTGTGCATGACCTGGATGGAATCTACGACCAGCAGCGCCGGACCGTGTTCCTGCGCCGCCGCGGTGATGCGCTCGACGTTGGTCTCGGCCAGCATCTTCAGCTTGTCGCTGGGCAGGCCCAGGCGCCGGGCGCGCATGCCCACCTGCTGCAGGGACTCCTCGCCGGTGACATAGAGCGCCGCTTTGCCGGCCGCCGACAGCAGGCAAAGCACCTGCAGCAACAGGGTGCTCTTGCCCGCCCCCGGGTTGCCGCCGATCAGCACCACCGAGCCGGGCACCAGGCCGCCGCCCAACACCCGGTCCAGTTCCTCCAGTGAACTGGAATAGCGCGGTTGCGACTCCAGGTCGATATCGGCCAGGGTCTGCACGGGGGATTGTTGCCCAGAGTAGCCCGCCTTGCGGAAATCGGGGCGGGTCGCCGGCGAGGTGCCGCCGCCGAGGTTTAGCTGGGACAGCGTGTTCCAGGCCTTGCAGGCGGCGCACTGACCCTGCCACTGGCTGTACTCCGCACCGCAGTCGGTGCAGACGAAGGCGATCTTGGCTTTGGCCATAGGACGCGTGTTAACTCCCGGAAGCGTGCAATGTTGAGGCGATCACAGGCGGGCTCTCAGACGTAGATGCGCGGGACCCGGAGGGTCACCTGGCAGAATAGTTCGTAGGCGATGGTGCCTGCCGCCTGGGCGATCTCGTCGGCGCTGAGCCCGTCGCCCCACAGCACCGCCTCGTCACCGACCGTAGCCTCGGGCAGGTCGGTGAGATCGATGGCGAGGGTGTCCATGGACACGCGTCCGATGAGGCGGGTGCGGGTGGCGCCGGAGGCCGTCTTTACCAGCACGGGCGTCCCGCTCGGGACGCTGCGCGGATAGCCGTCGCCATAGCCGATGGCCACGATGCCCACGCGCGAGTCCCTCTCACAGGTGTAGGTGGCACCATAGCCGACGCGCTGGCCGGCCGCCACCTCGTTGATGGCGAGCAGGCGTGCAGAGAGGGTCATGACCGGCTGCAGGCCGAGCTCCTCGGCGCTGCGGCCCGCCAGCGGCGAGCTGCCATAGAGCATGATACCGGGACGCAGGAATTCGTAGTGGCTCTGCGGCTGCGTGAGTATACCGGTGGAGGCGGCCACCGAGCAGGCGAACGTCTCCCGCTCCTGGCTAGCCAGGCGCTCGCGTAGCGCGGCGAACGCCGCCAGTTGCTTCCCGGTGAAGCTGACGGCATCCGCGTCGTCCGGTTCGTCGGCCCAGGCCAGGTGTGTCATCAGTACGATCTCGACACCGGGATATTTGTGCAGGACGCGGTAGGCGTCGAACGCGGCATCCGGCGCAAAACCCAGGCGGTTCATGCCGGTGTTCACTTTCAGCCAGAGCTTGCGCTTGTCGCCGAAGATCTGTTCGTTGAAGACCTGCTCCAATAAGGTCAGTTGCCAGGGCGAATGCACCACCGGCTCCAGCCCGTGCTCGAGAGACTCGGCCAATTCCGCCGCGCTGGTGAAGCCACCCAACACGATGATGGGCAGACCCAGCTCCAGTTCATCAAGGCGCAGCGCCTCGGCGTGGGTGGCCACCGCCAGGCCGGCGATCTGTGTGTGCGTTTTGGCCAGTACCCTGGCCACGGCGCGCATGCCATGGCCGTAGGCATTGGCCTTGATCACCGGGACGATGCCCGCCTCGGGGCTGAGGACGCGGACCTGCGCCAGATTTTTCCTCAGGGCGCTGCTGTCGATGGTAGCCCAGGCGCGTGCTTGTTTGTCGTCCATGGCGGCGGTCTGTCTCTGGCCTGTCTCTTTACCGACTCTTGCCCGTTTCTTTCCTGAACGCTTCGAAACTACTGGCCGTGGGTATAACTGTCGTCGTAGCGGGGTTGGGCGTAGTTCTCGAAGCGGGTGTACTGGCCCAGGAAGCTGAGTCGAACGGTGCCGATGGGGCCGTTGCGCTGCTTGCCGATGATGACTTCGGCCACGCCCTTGTCCGGCGTGTCCTCATTATAGACCTCATCGCGGTAGATGAAGGCAATCACGTCGGCATCCTGCTCAATTGCTCCGGA
>JBBDSI010000205.1:0-5792 GCA_040905005.1 Pseudohongiellaceae bacterium | reverse complement strand
GCGCTATCGGTCGCCTCCGGGGAATGCCCATGGCACAGGATACTGGTTTTCCTGCTGTTAGTCGCAGGGGGCGGCGGAAAAGTTTGCTGCCTGGCGTCAGGGCCGGACGGGGGAATAGCTGTGCAATGTGGAGTCCACGAGGGAGCCCCAGACGGCATTGAAGGGATGTACCTTGTCGGTGGCGCCGCCACCGTTGACCAGGGGCCGGCCGGCGTCGGCCCAGGCGAAGATCGAGTGCCGCAGGTTGCGCACGTTCGTGTAGCCGAGTTCGGCCAGTCCGGAAGCCACACCCGCCGAGCGGTAGCCCACGGAACAATAGACCACGATCGGCGCGTCCCTGTCCGGAATCCGCCGGGCGACAGCGCGAGCGGTCTGCAGGTTTTCGGCTCCCGGTAGTCGACTGACCGCGAATTCCTCGGTCTCGCGCACATCGATCAGCAGGGGACGCTCGGCGGGCGCCGCCTGCAGCAATTCGTGCAGGCGCAACTGCTCGATAGGTGCCACAGCAGGGTACTCCCTCGTGATGCGGTCGTCGATCGCCTCCCAGTTGACGCCGAACCAGCCAAACAGGGAGGCCATAAGAAGCAGTTGCAGACTCGCAAACATTGGCTACGACCCTTCGCCGGTGATCAGTGACTCAGTTTACCAGACCGGCTTCATTGGACTATCTGTCCATAAATCCCTGTCCACAAATCCGCTTAGTCGCGCTGTTTTCCCTGCTAACGTCCTGCGGATCTTCTGGCCGTACCGGGCTGGCGAACGCCAGCCCGGAGAACAAGCTTGCCGGGGGCACACTACCCCGGTCTGAATAAGCCATCACGGGGTCTCTAGAAATCCAGGCGCAGTCCCAGCGCGGCGGTCTGATCCTTGTTGGGACGGGCACCATAGGGCTGGCGACCGAGGATCGTTTCCTCCGACGTGAGATTCTCGATCCGGCCGTAGGCGGCCACTCGCTCACTGACCCGGTAGTTGACCGAGAGGTCCACGGTGAACACATCCCCGGTCTGCTCGAAGGGACCGCAGGAAGCGCGCACGCAGGTCTCATCCACGTAGTTGCCGCTGATATTGGCCGCCCAGCTACCCGTCTCCAGGCCGAGCGCCACACGGAACTGGTTTTCCGGCAGGTAGGGCAAGGGATCGCCCGCGCTCACGTCGCCGAAGAAAGCTGTGTCGCCGATGTCGGTATCGAACTCACCGTCGATGTAGGTATAACTGAACTGCAGCGGCAGCCGCACCCGGCCGCTGTCGGCCAGGATGGCGGAGAGCTGAACTTCCAGCCCCTGCACGGTGGCCGCCTCGCCGTTGAAGGCATCGCCGATGACACAGTCGCTGCCGGAGGAGGCGGTGCAGACGCCGAGGATATTGTCATAGTCGCTGAGGAAGCCGATCACCTCGGCATCGAGCGCGCCACTGTAGCGGAACCCGGCCTCGTAGTTGATCGCCTCCTCTTCCCGGGTGCCGGGCGAATTACCCGGAGCCGTGAAGCCCTTGTGCACGCCGGCCACCAGGGACAGCGACGGGCTGAGATCG
This sequence comes from Pseudohongiellaceae bacterium, assembly GCA_040905005.1. GTDB lineage: Bacteria > Pseudomonadota > Gammaproteobacteria > Pseudomonadales > Pseudohongiellaceae > UBA9145. The sequence continues at coordinate 4,262 of JBBDSI010000205.1, read as the reverse complement.
TACAGGACGCCGACTCCCGGCAGCCAGACCTCGATATCGTTGGCGCGGGAGTCCCTGAACGTGCGCTGCGCGCCATCATTGAAACGTGTGCGCCGCTGGTCGATGTCCTCATAGCGCAGACCGGGCGTCAGCGTCCAGTCGCCGAAGGTGATCTGGTCATAGACATGGAGTGACAGCGCCTCGGCCTGCTGAACCCGGTTGCCGGCATTGCCCAGTATCCCGAGGTCGTCCAGCACGAGCCGCCCGGCTTCCTGGCGATAGCTGCTGTTTCGCTGCAGCCGGTCCTCCTCGTCCTCGTGAATACGCAGGCCCAGGTTCAGGTCATGGGAGGCGGCACCGAGCCGGCCCGACCAGTTCACCGCGAACTGCACCCCCCGGGAATAGTACTCCCGATCGTTGGCGCGCAGTTGAATACTGCCCGGCGGCGTATCGCGGTCGCCGTCCAGAATCGCCTGCAGGTCCGCGGGCGAGGCCCCGTCGAGTGCGTTGCCGCGGTTGATGGCCTGCACCACGTTGAACCAGCTGGTACGCGACAGTGACTGGGCATCGCTGCTGCCATCCAGGTCGATGCCCTCGGTCTTGAACCAGTTGCGCGCGTGTTCGTTGTTGTAGGCGGTGGCCACGAAATTGACGTTCTCGTTCATATCGAACTGATAGCGCAGAATGGCCTGCTCGTGCTCGGTTTCGATGTTGTCGAACGCTGACAGGCCATAGCGGCGATACGGTGCCGCGGCGAAATCCGCATCGGTCAGGCCCATATAGCTCTGATTGGAGTCCTGCCGGGCGAGTTGCAGTTTCAGCTCCACCTGGTGTGGAGAATCCGGGCGCGCAAATCCCACCTTCATTGTGTAATCCTCGACATCCAGTCCGGTAGTCCCGCCGCTGCGATCGATGGACTGGAAGCCGTCAGACTGCCACTGGTGAGTCTCCAGCAAGAAGCCGAAGCCGGAATCGGCGCGTCCCCCGTAGGTCGCGTGTACGCGATAGGTGGCATCCTCGCCCGCCTCGGTGACCAGACCTCCCCGGTACTGGGCGGGAATCGGCGTCGACACCATGTTCAGGGCCCCACCAATGGTATAGGGCCCCTGGGTGATGGCCGCCGGGCCCTTGAGAATCTCGAAGGCCGTCATGCGGCCGACGGTGGGAAAATAATAGGCCGAGGGCGCGGCATAGGGCGCCGGCGCGATCAGGACATTGTCCTCCAGCAGGGTGATGCGCCCGCTGCGCTCGGTCGCCACGCCGCGAATGCTGATATTCGGGCGCAGGCCGTATCCGTCCTCCACCTGAATGGACACACCCGGTACTTCGCGAAGGATGCGCTGTATATCCGCGTAGCCGAAGCGCTCCAGTTCCTCTGTCCCGATGAAGTGGGCGCCGCCGGTGAGGCGTCGCGCCTGGGCCTGACTGCCGACGATGGTGACTTCCTCTATCCCCGGTTCCCGCTCCTGCGCCTGGGCGGACACAGTTCCCGCCGCAAGCAGCGCCGACGCCAGCACTGGATAGACTGCCCGATTGTTCTGAACCCGTTTGTTCTTCATCCCTCTCCCTCTTTTGGACTATGTCTGAAGTATTTTCGAGGGAGGATGCTAACGGAAGGGTAATCCAAATGCAAACTATTCTCATTTGCAATACCGGGCTTGACTGAGAGCGGGTGGCACCGCGTCTCCGTCTGCCAGCTCGCGGCGACCGATCTGCATGCGAACAGGCTTGTAAGCCATGGCCGGCAGATCGGAGCCGGACGCACTCGAGAGGCTGCCGGGAACTCGGCAATGATGGCGTCAGGATTGAATCGATGAATCAGGCGGCGGCGCGCTGCTCACTGAGGAGCTGGCTGGCGGCCCCCATGAAGGCATTCAGCGACGAGGCGATGATGTCCTTGCTGATGGCCACGCCACTGTAGCGGCGGCCGTCGCACTTGATCTGGATATAGGTCACTGCCTCGGCATCGGCGCCCTGGCCCAGGGCGTGTTCGCCGTATTCCAGGATCTCGAAGTCGATGTTGATGGCGCTCTTGAGCGCCTCGACGAAGGCATCGAGCACGCCGTCGCCCTCGCCGCTGATGGCGAGTTCGTCACCGAAATAATCCAGCTTGGCGGCGAAGGTCTCCCGACCCTCGTGCTTGCTGATGTTGAAGTCCTCCAGGCTCAGCGCCTTGTCGCTGCTCAGGTAGTGCTGGTTGAACAGCGTCCATATCTCGTCCGGCTGTATCTCCCGGCCGCTGACCTCGGTCTCCTTCTGCACCACACGGGAGAACTCGATCTGCAGCCAGCGCGGCAGCTCGAAGCCGAACTTGTTGGCCAGCACGTAGGCCACGCCGCCCTTGCCGGACTGGCTGTTGACGCGGATGACGTCCTGATAGGTGCGGCCGATGTCGCGCGGGTCGATGGGCAGGTAGGCGATCTCCCAGGGCTCGCCCTCCTTGTACATATCCAGGCACTTCTTGATGGCGTCCTGGTGGGAGCCGGAGAAGGCGGTGAACACGAGGTCGCCGGAATAGGCCTGGCGCGGATGTACGTCGATCTGGGTGCACTCGCGCACCACCGAGACGATGCTGTCCATGTCATGCAGGTCCAGTTCGGGGTCGATGCCCTGGCTGTACAGGTTCATCGCCATGATGACGATGTCCATGTTGCCGGTGCGCTCGCCGTTGCCCAGCAGCGTGCCTTCCACGCGCTGCGCCCCGGCCATCACGCCCAGCTCGGCCGCGGCCACGGCGCAGCTACGATCGTTATGGGTGTGCAGGCTGATGATCACCGAATCGCGCCGGTCGACCTGGCGGCCGAACGACTCGATCTGGTCGGCGTAGATGTTGGGCGTGGCCATCTCCACCGTCGACGGCAGGTTCATGATGCAGGGATTGTCCGGGGTGGGCTGCCAGACGTCGATCACGGCATTGCACACCTCGACGGCGTAATCCACCTCGGTGCCGGTGAAACTCTCCGGCGAATACTGGAACGTCCACTCCGTCTCCGGAGCCTGCTCCGCGTGTCGCTTCACCTCGCTGGCGCCGCGCACGGCGATGTCCATGATGCCGGCCTTGTCGGTCTTGAAGACCTTCTGGCGCTGCACGACGGAGGTGGAGTTGTACACGTGCAGGATGGCGCGCCGGGCGCCCTTCAGGGACTCGAAGGTGCGGGCGATGAGTTCCGGCCGGGCCTGGGTGAGCACCTGGATGGTGACGTCGTCCGGAATGCGCTTCTCTTCAATCAGGCTGCGCACGAAGTCGAAATCCGGCTGCGAGGCGGCGGGAAAGCCCACCTCGATCTGCTTGAAGCCGACTTCCACCAGCAGCTGGAACAGCTTCTGCTTCTGCGCCACGGACATCGGCTCGATCAGCGCCTGATTGCCGTCCCTTAGGTCAACACTGCACCACGTGGGCGCCTTGGTGATGACCTGGTCCGGCCAGGTGCGATTGGCGATGGCAAGCGGCGGAAAAGGCTTGTACTTGCGGTGGTCGAAGCGTGAGCTGCTCATGGTCGTAATCGTCCCCTGAAATGTCGTTGTTGCACCCTGCGGTCTGTTAAAACGTGGCGCCGTGGTAGGGCGCCGGTCTCGATACCTCCTGGTGGGAGGGGCCTGTTGGCGCCGGTCTTGTGAACCGGGGCTGGCTCGAGGGTGAGTAGCATAGTCAATTCACAGGGGTGATTCCATGTCTTTTTTACCCTTTTTTTACTATAAATTAGTGTTATTCTCTAATTTTATACAATGTATTGTATATATTCACTAATATTATGGTTACCATGAGCTCAAGTGCCTAAATACGGGAGCGCGTCGGCCATGCAACTGGACCGGATGGACATCCGCATACTCAATGAACTGCAGCAACACGGCGATCTGACTAACCTGGAGCTGGCGGAGCGCGTCGGCCTGTCGCCCTCCCCCTGCGCCCGTCGCGTGCGACAACTGGAGGACACGGGTGTGATTCGCGGCCGCGCCACCCTGCTCAATGCGTCGGCGCTGGACCTGAAGCTGACGGCGCTGATCCAGATCAGCATGGACCGGCACACGCCGGATCGCTTCGATCAGTTCGAGGAGAAGGTGCGAAGTTACCCGGAGGTCATCGAATGCCTGCTGATCACGGGCCAGTCGGCTGACTACCAGCTCAAAGTGGTAGTGCCGGACATGGAGTACTATCAGGAGTTCCTGCTGAACAAGATCACCCGCATCGAGGGTGTGTCCGACGTGCATTCCAGCTTCATGCTGCGCGAAGTGCTCAACACCACACGCCTGCCCCTGCAGCACATCAAACCGAAATAGCCCGG
>JBBDSI010000204.1:0-1003 GCA_040905005.1 Pseudohongiellaceae bacterium | reverse complement strand
CCATCAGGCGCATCAGGTTCGTGACAGTGACACGGGACTTGCCCACGGCGTCCGCCACTTGCTGTTGCGTGAGTTCGAATTCGTCCTGCAGGCGCTTCAGCGCAGTGGCCTCTTCGATGGGATTGAGGTTCTCGCGCTGGATGTTTTCGATCAGGGCCATGGCGATGGCGGCTTCGTCGCCGACCGGCTTGATGATCGCCGGTATCGTGTCGAGCCCCGCCATCTGGCTGGCACGCCAGCGGCGTTCGCCGGCGATGATCTCGTACTTGCGATCGGCCAGGGGCCGCACCACGATCGGTTGCATGACCCCCTGATTCTTGATGGACTGGGCCAGCTCCGCCAATGATTCTTCGTGCATGTCCGTGCGCGGCTGGTACTTGCCACGCAGGACCAGATCGATGGGGATATTGCGGAGATCGCCGTCCTTGTCCTCGCCGTGTGGGCGATTGATCGGCTGCGGCTTGCTGCTCAACAGGCTCGCCATGGTCTGGCTGCTGCCGCTGGATAGCAGGGCATCAAGGCCTTTTCCGAGCTTCTTCTTATCCGTCATTTACCTGGTGTCCTGTCCCGGAAATAAGTGGTATTTCAGAGACCACAGAAGGCGCCAATACAAGACGCGAGCCTCAGCCAGCCGGGATCAACCCGTCACATGACCGGCTTCGTCGTGCCGGCGCAGCATCTCACCGGCCAGTGCCAGGTAGGCGATGGCGCCCCGGGACTGCCTGTCGTACTTGATGACTGGCTGGCCGTAGCTGGGCGCCTCGGCCAACCGGACATTGCGCGGTACCACGGTGCGGTAGACCGCGTCGCCGAAATAATTGAACAACTGCCCGTTGACCTCCGTGGTGAGCTTGTTGCGGGGGTCGTACATGGTACGCAGGATCCCCTCGATACACAGCCCGGGGTTGAGGCGATCCCTGATGGCGGAGATGGTATCCATCAGGGCCGACAGACCCTCGAGGGCGTAATACTCACACTGCATGGGAATCATGACACCGTCGGC
>JBBDSI010000203.1:0-1007 GCA_040905005.1 Pseudohongiellaceae bacterium | reverse complement strand
TGGTGGAGGCGGGGAGAGTTGAACTCCCGTCCGTCAGCTCGCTGCCTTTGGCTCTACATGCTTAGCGTCGTCTATTAAGTTAACCCGCATCCGCCCGACGGGCAGGGTGATTTGGGCGAGTCTGGTTAAGTTTAACGGTCCGGCCCCAGACAGCCTTTCCGCGATCCTGTTCTATATGACAATCGCAAAACACCGGTTTACAGGCATCCCGATGGCGATCGCTAGCAGGCTGTTTAGGCCGCTAGAGCGTAGTTGTCGTCGTTGGCAACTATAAAGTTGTAGTAATTGATTTACGAGAGTCACTACCCTCTCGGCATGCACCTCAGGTTTTGATGCCGGCGTCGAATCCGAATCGCCCCCAAAGATGAAGTGACAGTATAGCATGGGTCGATCGCGCACTGGATGTACTATCCAGGGCGGCGAACGCCGCTCACTGTCTCTATGCCTTGAGATAGGGGCGATGCGCCGAATTTCAAGTGCGCGGACGGCGGCACCGTGGCCCGGGAATCAGCGGTTGTGGTCGCGCACGATGCGTTGCTTGGCGATGTTCCACTCGCGGTCTTTCTCCGTGGCGCGCTTGTCGTGGGCTTGCTTGCCCTTGGCCAGGGCGATCTGGCATTTCACCAGATGGGCCTTCCAGTAGATCTTCGTGCACACGCAGGTCTCGCCCTTCTGCTGGGTGGCGATGAAGAGCCTGGCGAGTTCCTTCTTGTGCAACAGCAGCTTGCGCGTCCGTTGCGGGTCGGCGACGACGTGGGTGCTGGCGGTGTTGAGGGGATTGATATTGCAACCGATCAGCCAGGCCTCGCCGTCCTTCAGCAGCACGTAGCTGTCGATGAGCTGGACCTTCTTCATGCGCAGGCTCTTGACCTCCCAGCCCTGCAGCTGGATGCCGGCCTCGAAGGTGTCCTGGATGAAGTAGTCGTGCCGGGCCTTCTTGTTGACGACGATGGTCGTGTCCGGACTCTTGGATTTGTTGGGTTTGGCCATGGGCGGCGATTATAGCC
>JBBDSI010000202.1:2758-33462 GCA_040905005.1 Pseudohongiellaceae bacterium | reverse complement strand
GCTCGCCTCTCCCCCAACCCTGACCTTCAGGCCAACCCGCACTTTACCTGACCAGACAACAAGACCGAGACCTTCGTTCTCCCGCTATTAAGACGATAACAGCATAGCGCCTAGCCAGGGAGCCCCCCATGAAGTCTCAGCACACCCAAACCGGATTCACCCTGATCGAGTTGATGATCGTCACTGCCATCATCGGCATTCTGGTCTCGGTTGCCCTGCCCGCCTACGACCTCTACCGCAATCGCGCCCGCTTCGCCGAGGCCATCCTTGCCATCGGTTATCATCGCGCCGCCATCATCACCCAGGCGCACTCCGACCGCTTCGGCGACCTGACGGATGTCGACTCGGGTGCCTGGGGCATCCCGCCGGTCCAGGCGCAGACGGCAGCCACCCACGGCATCGCTGTGGTGGACGGCCTGATCACCGTGACCTGGATGAACGATGGCTCCAATATCGCCGGCGTCACCTATTCCCTGCAGGCCGACGGTGTCACTCCCCCGATCCAGTGGACGGTGGGCGGCTCTTGCCTGCCTCTGGGTTACTGTTGATCCGACGCGGCATTGGTCGTAGCGGACATCGGCCCGTCATCCCTCTCAGCCGTCTCTTCCGTGAAGAATTCCGTGATACGCCTGTTCTGCGGATCCAGGCAGACAAAGCCGGTCGTGACCACCGACGTAAAGCGGCTGAACAGGCAGGATGTCGGCAAGGACTCGCCCCTTTGTTCCTCAAACTGGGTGCGCAGCGATTCTTCTCTGCGAAAGACCACAGCCATGTCGTCCCGCGGCATCGCGCGATAGCGATCCGTCTGCATATAGAGCGGGTCGTCCATGAACTGACTGCGAATCGCCACGATGTCGGCCTGAATGTCGTCCTCGGGCAACTCGGTGTACAGCAGCTTGGGATAGGAACCCGGAAACGCGTCAAGCAGCCCCGGATCCCGATCGAACTGGGTGAAGGCATCGGCATCCAGGCTGTAGAGCGTGTCATAGGCCAGCACCAGGGCAATGGGCCGCTCCGTGTAGACGATCCACATGCCGGCCGCCATGCAGGTAGCCTGGAACAGGGCGATGCAGGCGAGATCGAATCTGAGCCCCGGCTTGCCGGCCTTGAACACCACCAGCGTCAACAGCGGCCCGAGCACCAGATCCACGCCGATGACGATGCGCAGCCCGCTCCAGCCACCGTCTATGCGGAACAGGATGCCCGGGTACCAGAACGCCAGGATGACAGCGAGTAGTGCCAGTAATGCGACCACGCTGATACCGAGGTGTATGGCAAGGGCTGTCCATCGACTCATCACACTCTCCTTATTCACCTTACTCTCCTTGCTTTCCTGACTTCCCTGACTTCCCTGACTTCCCTGACTGCTGACCTGAATCATCTGCATTCGGGCCCGGATTGGGCCGGCGCCCGCATAATAATCTATAGTGGAGCAGGCATTCCAATGTCAATCTCCAGGGAATCTGCGGCGCATCATGACCCACCCGCAAGCGCAAGCCAACAATAGACTGGCCCGGCGGCTCACGGCGCGGTCGCACCTCACGCCGGCACAGGCCGACGCGGCGCTGACACGCGCGCGGCGGCGCAAGGCATCTCTGTTCCGCCTGCTCACGGAAGCCGGCGGGATCGCTGAGAGTGCACTGTTGGCCTGCGCCAGCAGCGCGTTCGGACTGCCAGTGGTCGACCCCCGCGGCCTGCCTGCCGGCCCCCTGCCGCTACCCCGGGATACGGCCGCTCTGTTGCGACGTCACGAGATACTGCCTCTGGCTCTGCGTGGACAGCACCTGCTGGCGGGCATCACGGACCCCTGCCGCCCGACCGCTGTCGCGGCCGTCGCGGCGCAGACCGGACTCGACATTCAGCCAGTGCTGCTGCCCCACGAACCCCTGCGGCGCAGGCTGGCAGCCGCGCCGGAGACCGGCGCCAGGGCGGGGCAAAACGCAGAATCTCGCTCGCTACCGGCGCGGCCGCGTCCGCGCATCGATAACGCCCTGCCGGCGGACGAGCACCAGGTCGTCCGCTTCGTCGATGACCTGTTGCAGCACGCCATCGCCTCCGGCGCCTCGGATATTCACATCGAACCCTACGAACACAGCTGCCGCATTCGCTTTCGTTATGACGGCCTGCTACAGGAGGTCGGGCGACCGCCGCCGCACCTGATGAAGCAACTGGTCGCGCGCCTGAAAGTACTGGCGCAGCTCGATATCGCCGAGAAGCGCCTGCCGCAGGACGGGCGCCTGCAGGTCGCGCGCGACGGCGGTCAGCCCATCGATTTCCGCCTCAACACCCTGCCCACACTCTGGGGCGAGAAGCTCGTGTTGCGGGTGCTCGATACCTGCCAGGCGGCGCTGGCAATCAATCGTCTGGGCATGGATGACTGCCAGCAGCGGCATTACCTCGGCGCCCTGCGTCGCCGCCAGGGACTGATCCTGGTCACGGGCCCCACCGGGAGCGGCAAGACGGTGTCGCTCTATGCCGGCCTGCGCGTGCTGAATACGCCGGAATGCAACATCGCCACCGTCGAGGATCCCGTCGAGATTCACATGGAGGGCATCAACCAGGTGGCAGTGAAACAGAAGCAGGGTCTCGATTTCGCCCTGGCATTGCGCGCCTTCCTGCGCCAGGACCCGGATGTCATCATGGTGGGCGAGATCCGCGACAGCGAGACTGCCGATATTGCCGTGAAGGCGGCACAGACGGGCCATCTCGTGCTGTCGACGCTGCACACCAACAACGCCAGCGAGACGGTGAACCGGCTCTTCAGCATGGGCATCGCCGGCTTCAATCTGGCCTCGGCGCTGAGCCTGGTCATGGCCCAGCGCCTGTTGCGGCGGCTGTGTCCACACTGTAAAGAAAAGGCGCACTATCCCGACACCCTGTTGAGGCGGGCAGGATTCGGCCAGCGCCTGCGGCACAAGCTGACCCTGTACAGCGCCCGCGGCTGCGCGGACTGTCACAACGGCTACCGGGGCAGAGTCGGAATCTATGAAGTGGTTCCCATCACGCCCCCCCTGAAGCGCATTATCATGGCCGGCAATGATCCCGCGGCTTTCGCCGCGGAGGCACGCCGCGCCGGCTATGGCAGTCTGCGCCATGCGGCCCTGGGCAAGGCAGCCCTGGGGATCACCAGTCTCGAGGAGGCTAACAGACTGACTTAATAGCAATTTTTAGGGAATCGGCCCGATACATACTGCGAACCATGCTATAGTGTTCGGTTAAAATATCCGGCTAAAATATCCGGCTAAAATATCCGGCGAAAAAAACCGGCGACAACATCCGGCACTGACGAGCGGCACAGAAACGCGGTCGAGGGGAGTCATGGCAACAGACGCAGCGCAAAATACCTTTATCTGGCAGGGGACCGACAAGAACGGTAACAAGGCCAAGGGAGAGATTCAGGGCAGTAGCCTGGCGCTGGTGCGCGCGCAGTTGCGCAAGCAGGGCATTCGCACCTCCAAGGTCAGGCGCAAGCCCAGGAGTCTGCTCGGCAAACGCAAACAGAAGATCGGTCCTTCGGACATCGCGATCTTCACCCGCCAGCTGGCCACCATGATGAAGTCGGGCATTCCCCTCGTGCAATCCTTCGAGATCGTCGGCGAGAGCCTGGAGAATCCCTCCATGCGTGAGCTGGTCCTGACAATCCGTGACGATGTCGCCGCGGGCAGCAATTTCGCCGACACCATCCGCAAACACCCGCGTTACTTCGATGACCTGTTCTGCAACCTCGTGGACGCCGGGGAACAGTCCGGCGCACTGGAAACCATGCTCGACCGTCTCGCTACCTACAAGGAGAAGTCGGAGGCGTTGAAATCGAAGATCAAGAAGGCGATGAACTACCCTATCGCGGTAGTCGCCGTAGCCATCATCGTGACCGGCATTCTCCTGATCAAGGTCGTACCGCAGTTCGCCGAGACCTTCTCCAGCTTCGGCGCCGAGCTGCCGGCCTTTACCCTGTTCGTGCTCGGCCTCTCGGACCTCGCCATCGCCCACTGGTGGAAGGTATTGATCGGTCTCGGCATCGGCGGGTTCGTTTTTCGTGAGGCGAAGCTTCGCTCCAAGGCGGTGCGCGACGCCATGGACCGGCTCAGCCTGAAGCTGCCGATCGTCGGCTCGATCCTCAACAACTCCTGTTACGCCCGCTTCACCCGCACCCTGTCCACGACTTTCTCGGCCGGCGTGCCGCTGGTGGACGCCCTGGAGTCGGTGGCAGGCGCCACCGGCAACGTAGTGTACGCCAACGCTACCCGCAAGATCAGGGATGATGTCACCACCGGACAGCAGCTGGCATTTTCCATCAAGAATACGACTGTGTTTCCCGTGATGGTGGTGCAGATGGTCGGTATCGGCGAGGAATCGGGTGCGCTGGATTCCATGCTGGACAAGTGCGCCACCTTTTTCGAGGCGGAAGTGGACAATGCCGTGGACGGACTGACGGCCCTGATGGAACCGATAATCATGGCGGTCCTGGGTGTCCTCGTGGGTGGTCTCATGATCGCCATGTACCTGCCCATCTTCCAGCTCGGCGCGGTCATGTAAGCGTGACCAGTCACGCAGATAACCGGCAACACCGGGCAGGACTACAGCCTTCTTGATGCTTATTTTCGATTTCCTGGCCGCCAACCCCGCCCTGTTTGTCGCCCTCACCGTCGTGCTGGGGCTGCTGGTCGGCAGTTTTCTCAATGTGGTGATCTATCGCCTGCCCGTCATGCTGCAGCGCGACTGGCGCGCCCAGTGCCATGAGTTTCTCGAGATCGAAGCGGACAAGAACGAGACCGACGCGCAGTTGGCGCCGCAATTCGCGACCTTCAATCTGGCCTCCCCGGATTCCCACTGCCCGCATTGCCAGCACCGCATCCGGCCCTGGGAGAACATCCCGGTGCTCAGCTACCTGGCACTCCGCGGCAAATGCAGTCAGTGCAAGGCGAAGATCGCGGTCCGCTATCCCGCCGTGGAACTGGTCAGCGGACTGCTGGCCGGCCTCGTAGCCTACCAGTTCGGCGCCAGCTGGCTGACGCTGGCCCTGCTGATTCTCGCCTGGTCCCTGCTGGTGCTCACGCTGATCGATTTCGACCACCAGTTGCTGCCGGATGACATCACCCTGCCGCTCATCTGGCTGGGTCTGCTGGTCAATGCCCTCGACCTGGGCTTCGGGGTGTCCCTCAACGATGCCGTTGTCGGCGCCATCACCGGCTATCTGGTCCTCTGGGCGTTCTACTGGTTATTCAAGCTGCTGACCGGCAAGGAAGGCATGGGCTACGGCGACTTCAAGCTGCTGGCGGCGCTCGGCGCCTGGATGGGCTGGCAGAGCCTGTTGCCCATCATCATCCTGTCATCCGCCGTGGGCGCGGTCTTCGGCATCGCCATGATCATGGTGACCGGTCGCGACCGTTCCATTCCCATGCCGTTCGGCCCCTTCCTGGCGGGCGCCGGCCTGTTGATGCTGCTCTGGGGACCCCGGATCAACGCCTTCTACTTCAACACCTTCGTCGGCTGATGTTCGTTGTGGGACTTACCGGCGGTATCGGCAGTGGCAAGACCACCGTTGCCGACCTCTTCGGCGCGCGTGGTGTCGACATCATCGATGCCGACGTCGTGGCGCGCGAGGTGGTCATGCCGGGTTCGCGGGCGCTGGTCAGCATCGGCGAACGCTTCGGAGCCGATGCGCTGAACGCGGACGGGTCACTGAATCGCCGCTGGCTAAGGGAACAGGTCTTCGCCGACCCCGCCCAGCGCCAGTGGCTCGAGGCCCTGCTGCATCCGCTGGTGGGTCAGCGCATACGCGCGCTTGTCCGCGAATCCACAGCGCCTTACTGCCTGCTCGTTGCGCCGCTGCTCCTCGAAGGGAATCTGCACGAGATGGTGAACCGGGTGTTGATCGTGGACGCGCCCGAGGCACTGCAACTGGAGCGGACGCTGGCGCGGGATGGTGGCGACCGTGATACCGTCAGCGCCATCATGGCAGCGCAACTACCGCGGCAGGAACGCCTCGCCCGGGCCGATGACGTGCTCGACAATTCGGGCGATCTGGAGGAGCTGGTTGACAAGGTCGCACGGCTTCATGAATCCTATAGCCGACGCGCCAGAAACCATGACTGATAAATTCCCCAAAACAGTAAACTGCCCCACCTGTAACAAGCGGGTGGCCTGGATCGAGAGCAACAAGCAGCGGCCGTTCTGCAGCGAGCGCTGCAAGCTCATCGACTTCGGCGACTGGGCGCAGGAACGCCACGCGATCCCCGGCGAAACTGTCTATCCCACCGAGGACGACCCGGAAGAACCGCTGCAATAAGGTGCCGATTTCCCCGGGTGATTACAGCGGTGTGCCGCTGATCGCGGGCATCGGCATCCAGTAGAACTTGCTGTTCTCAGCATGAAATGAGTTGTCGAGGAATATATAGAGAAGCTTGCCATCCCGGGACAACCTGATCTTGCGCACCGTCTCTCCCTCGAGCAGGCCCATCTCGAAGTCTTCGAGTATCAGGTGCCTGACGACGTCGTAGAAATACAGACGCTCGTTGTCCGTACCGATCAGCAGGGTGCCGTCGGCATTGAAGGTGGCGCTGACCGGAGAATTCTCGAACACCCACTCACCGTCATTATTGAAGTAGCTCTCGGGGGCCATGTCGGCGATGCTGGTGTCGTCCTCGATGCCATAGTTTCCCTGCGGACAGGTATAGGCGAGCCGGGTCCCGTCGGGCGAGATATCGAAATCGGTGCAGCCGGAACCGACCGAGATATCGGTACCTAGCACAAATTCCAACTCATTGGTCCCTGGGCTGAAATTAAAAGTGGCCAGATTGGACTCCGTCGCCAGGAAGACGTGATCGAGCACCGGGTCGTATTCGATCCTGATCGGCTGCTCCAGAGGAATGCTGGTAATCAACGGGTCGGCATTGCTGTTCAGCAATCCCAGCCAGAGTCCGGTAGACGCGAACGGTATAGCATTTCCAGGATCGAATTGGGCCCCGTCAAAGAGGATGGCAAACACGTTGCCGTTTTCTCCCAGGGTCAAATCTCGCAAGGCAAACGTGTATTCATATGACGCCGTGTTATTCGGGTTGCTAATAACCTGGGAAACCGGATTCCAGTCGATTTTCCCGGTCGCCAGATTGAGGCGGTAAAGCCGCTCCGACTCGGGGTGAACGGTCATGTAGACCAGGTTTTTGTCGGCATCCAGGGTGAATTGATCCGGCGAGGTATTGAATAGATAGGTCGCCCCGGTCTCACCGTTGATCAGATTGCGCTCGACCACGCGATTGCGCAGGAAATCGCCTATGAGAACCCAGCCGTGACAGAGGGGGACGAAGTCCTGTGACGGCTCCACGACGAGACCGCCACCCAACGCCGAAAGCAGTGAGTCGGAGGGCCCGGATTGCACCGGCTGAATCGCCAGCGTCTCGAACAGCAGGGGGTCGGAGCCCTCGATGTATTCCATGCGCACGGAAATCTGTGAATTATTGAAATTGACACTCGGCACATCCAATATGCCGGAATTGAGCGAGTAGGTGGCGGTGCCTGCTACGACGTCAGTGTTATCCGGCGGGCTGAACGCCGCGCAATTGAGCAACTGCGGACCCGACAACGGAGGCGGCCCAGAGCTGTCGCCACTGATGACCGCGTGGGTTAACTGGAATGTTCCTGCGTTGGCATCGACCAGGCGGAATTGCGCGTTAACGTCGCCATTCAGCGGAACCTCGATGACAGGAACCTGAAGCGTAAAGCCGTCGAACTGCGTCGTATCACCGCCCAGGGTCGGCGCCGCGCCCGGCGTGAAATCGAGCGCTACGCCGGTGCCGAAGCGCGCGCCGGTGTAGCTCGGTGTCTTCTCGGCATCCACAGAGTCGGGATCCACGGCGCTGATGACACGAAAACCGACGTAGCGACTGGTCTGAATCACGGCGTTGACGGCACCAGTGACATCGACTTCGACGCTACTCAGGCCTGCGACGTTGCGCTCCGCGATCGGCACGCTGAAGCCGATGCCATAGTCGCTGGCGACAATAAAGCCGTCATCGGCAAAGAAGCTGATGCGTATCGGTGCCGCACCGTTCTGAGGAAATACCGCGTCGATCGGCAGACGCAGGGTCGCCTGACTGACACTGGCTGTTGTGCCGAGGTCGAATACGTAAGTGGCGGCATCGAGAAACCGCCCGCTGCTTACCGCCCAGCCACCGCTACTGACATAGCTCGCGGACGTCGCCGGCGTTTCGGTATTGGGGCTCAATTCCACCAGCACGGCCTGATCGCGCAGCGGCGCGGTATCGGCGAACGCGGCGCTGCCCGTCAGTGCATACAGCGCCAGCAACAGGGCGCCCGGCCATTGCCGCCATTGAGCTGCTTGTCGAACATCCATTACCGGTCCTCGCATCGGTCTCTATCCTGTCAAGTATCCGCATTTCATAGCCTGCAGGCGGTTAACTGCATCACACCCGGCACCGGAACAGGCGGGCGAATTCATTGCTATCCACCCGCTGTATCTGCCTGTGTGGTGAATACTTTATCACAATGCCTGCCAGATTCAGCCAGATTTTCGCAATTTAAAGCCAGTGATATCAGCAGGTTGCCGACCTATTCACAGTTTTTGCCTAAGTTAATTCCCTTATCTCGCTATTAAATCGCCAGTTTTACTAATCGGCAGCGCTCAGGAAGCCGCTGGTACCGGGCGCCTGCAAGACCCGAATGATGTCGGCATTGGCGGCCGGAAAATCGCCAGCCGCGAGTGCGGTGACGGCCTGCCAGCGGATCTCCTGGCCCTCTTTGCCATAGGGCTCCCGCTCGTGCTCGGTAATCGTCCACACGTCCAGCAGCACCGACTTGTCGCCATAATCATGGTGAATTCGAGTCAGGGGCAAGGCGCGCCTGACGATGACGCCGAGTTCTTCGCTGAATTCCCGGCACAGGGCGGAGTAAACCGCTTCGCCGGGTTCGATCTTGCCGCCCGGGAACTCCCACAGTCCGCCCTGATGACTGTCCGGACGACGCCGGGCAATGAGCACCTGCTTGCCGTCGCGAACGAGCAGGCCGACTGCCACGTGGACGACGGGTGAATCAGCCAAGGTCAGCTACGGTATTCAGCATTGATGCGCACATATTCATGGGACAGGTCCGACGTCCAGACGGTCTCCCGGGCATCACCCCGTCCCAGTTCGATCGTGATGACGATATCCGGCTTGTCCATCTCCGCCTGGCCGAGGCGTTCCTCGTAGCGGCTGTCACGCTCACCGCCGGACACGATCGGCGTATCACCGAGGCTGATGGCCACGGCTTCCAGGTCGAGATCCTCCAGTCCGGCGCGTCCGACAGCCGCCAGTATGCGCCCCCAGTTGGGGTCGGAGGCGAACAGGGCCGTCTTCACCAGCGGCGATTCGGCGACACAATAGGCCACCTGCAGGCATTCCCGGGAGTCCCTGCCGCCACGGACATGGATAGTCACGAACTTGCTGGCACCTTCGGCATCGCGGATCAGATCCGTCGCCAGTTGCACGAACACCCGCTCCAGGGCGGCACTGAAGGGCGCCGCCCGCGCCGGGTCGTCGCTGGCGATGACCACTCCCGAGGCACCGGTCGCGGAGAGTATGCAACTGTCATTGGTAGACGTATCGCCATCCACCGTCAGCCGGTTGAAGGAGCGTTCCACCGCGTTGCTCAGGAAGGCCTGCAACGAGGGCCGGGTGATGGCGGCATCGGTGAAGATAAACGCCAGCATGGTAGCCATGTTCGGTCTGATCATGCCGGCACCCTTGGCGATGCCGGTGATCGTTACCAGGCTGCCATCGATCTCCACCTGCTGCGATGCGATCTTGGGCCGGGTATCGGTGGTCATGATGCCGCGAGCGGCCACTTCCCAGTTGTCGGCAGCCAGCGCGCTCCGGGCATTGCCCAGGCCGGCCAGTAAACGCTCGACCGGCAGCGGTTCACCGATCACTCCGGTCGAGAAAGGCAATACCTGTTCCGTCTCGCAGCCGGCCTGCGCCGCCAGTTCCCGACAGCAGGTCCTGGCCGCAGCCAGCCCCGACTTACCGGTACCCGCGTTCGCATTGCCGGTATTGATCAGCAGGAAGCGTGGTTCCGCCTCGCCGAGATGCTGCTTCGCGACAGTCACCGGCGCGGCACAGAAGGCATTGCGGGTAAAGACACCCGCGCTGTGACTGCCGGGAGCCAGCGCGATCAGGACCAGGTCCAGGCGGCCGGCATAGCGGATACCGGCCTGTACCGCGGCCAGACTCACCCCCGGGACGCTGGCGCTACCGGCGCTACCGGTGCTGCCGGTGCTGCCGGTGCTGCCGGTGCTACCAGTAAGAGTCGCGACGCTTTCAGTGACGGCAGCCATTTACACGTGTCCTGTCCAGTTCATCCCTGGCATTAGTCCAGCTTGCCGTGACATGTCTTGTATTTCTTGCCCGAACCACAGGGGCACGGTTCATTGCGCCCCACCTTGGGGACTTCGCGCACGAAGGGTGACTGACGCTCGCCCTGCTGGCCGTCAGGCGTCTGTTGGCCGGCGTCGGCCCCCTGCTCAGCGGCCGCCGCACCGAGTGCCGAGACATCCTGGTGCTGAAAGTTCATGCGTGCCCTGGCGTTTTCCTCGGCGCGCTTGCGTTCAATGGCATCAGCCGCGTCTTCTTGACGCACCTGAACATGACTCAGCACCTTGATCGCCTCCCGCTGCAGATTGCTCATGAGTTCGGTGAACAGGCCGAATGCCTCCCGCTTGTATTCCTGCCGGGGATTCTTGCCGCCGTAACTGCGCAAGAAGATTCCCTGGCGTAGCTGGTCCATGGTGGCCAGGTGCTCCTTCCAGAGACTGTCCAGGATCTGCAGGGCGATCTGCTTCTCGAAGCCCCGCATCTTCTCGCCGACGCTCGCACACTTCTGCGCGTATTCCTCCGCCAGTATCTCGGTGATCTTTCGCTTCAGCTCCTCCTCAAAGAGTTGCCGATCCTCGTCCAGCCACTGCTGAACGGGCAGACGCGCGCCGAACTCGGTTTCCAGGGCGGTTTCCAGCCCGGAGATGTCCCACTGCTCCGGCACGCTCTGTGGCGGAATGTACACATCGACCAGGTCGGAAACCACCTCTTCGCGCATCTCCAGCAACAGGTCGGAGATATCCTCGCTGGCCATCAGTTCGTTGCGCTGCCGATAGATGATGGTGCGCTGATCGTTCGCCACGTTGTCGTATTCCAGCAGTTGTTTGCGGATATCGAAATTGCGGCCTTCGACCTTTCGTTGTGCTTTCTCGATGGAGCGCGAGACCATGCCGTGCTCGATGGCCTCGCCCCGCTCCATACCAAGTCGGCGCATGAAATTCTTGACGCCGTCACTGGCGAAGATGCGCAGCAGGTTGTCTTCCATGGAGAGGTAGAATCTGGAATAGCCCGGGTCACCCTGGCGCCCCGCCCGTCCGCGCAACTGGTTGTCGATGCGCCGGGATTCGTGCCGTTCAGTGCCGATGATATGTAGCCCCCCTGCCGCCAGGACCTGGTCGTGCCGCTTCTGCCACTCTTCCGTGAGCTTCGCGATCTCTGCCTCGCCGGGATTGTCCAGCGCCGCCACCTCCACTTCCCAGTTGCCACCAAGCACGATATCCGTTCCCCGGCCCGCCATGTTGGTCGCGATGGTCACCGCACCCGGGCGACCCGCCTGGGCGATGATCTGCGCCTCGCGCTCATGAAACTTGGCGTTCAGCACTTCGTGCTTGATCTTCTTCTTGGTGAGGAACCGGGAAAGGACCTCCGACGTGTCTATAGAGGCCGTACCGACAAGCACAGGCGCTCCCTTCTCACTTATCTCTGTGATATCACTGACCAGCGCCTCCAGCTTCTCGTCCAGGGTCAGGTAGATCAGGTCGTTGGCATCGTCCCGGATCATGGGCTTGTTGGTGGGGATGACGACAACATCCAGGCCGTAGATCTGGTTGAATTCGAAGGCCTCGGTGTCCGCCGTGCCGGTCATGCCCGCGAGCTTGTCATAGAGGCGGAAATAATTCTGGAACGTGGTCGATGCCAGAGTCTGACTCTCACTCTGTATCTCCAGGCCTTCCTTCGCCTCGAGCGCCTGGTGCAGCCCCTCCGACAGCCTTCGCCCTTCCATGGTACGCCCCGTATGCTCATCGATGAGGACGATGCGCTTGTCCTTGACGATGTATTCCACGTCCCGGTGAAACAGATGATGGGCCTTGAGCGCCGCGTGGATGTGGTGCAGCAACGACAGATTGGTCGCCGCGTACAGTGACTCGCCCTCCTCCAGCAGTTTTTCCCTGATCAGGAGATCCTCGACGAATTCGTGGCCCGCCTCCGTCAGCTCCACCTGGCGGCTCTTCTCATCCACAGTGAAGTGACCGCTCTCGACCGGTTTGTAGCTCTTGTCCATCATCTCCATCTTGGAGAGCTGTTCCTTCTCACCCTTCTCGAGTTTAGGCACCAGCTTGTTAATGTTCATGTAGAGCTGCGAACTGTCTTCGGCGGCGCCGGAGATGATCAGCGGAGTACGCGCCTCATCGATCAGAATCGAGTCCACCTCATCGACGATGGAATAATGAAGCCCCCGCTGCATCTTGTCATCCTGGCGGAAAGCCATGTTGTCACGCAGGTAGTCGAAGCCGAATTCATTGTTCGTGCCGAAGGTGATGGAGGCATTGTAAGCATCCCCCTTCTCCTGCGGATTCTGACCCGACTTGATGGCGCCGACAGTCATGCCAAGAAACTCGTAGATCGGCCCCATCCACCTGGCATCGCGCTCGGCCAGGTATTCGTTCACTGTCACTATATGGACGCCCTTGTCGGTCAGGGCATTGAGGTAAGCCGGCAGCGTAGCGACGAGCGTCTTGCCCTCGCCCGTGCGCATCTCGGCGATATTGCCCTCGTGTAATACGATGCCACCTATCAATTGCACATCGAAATGGCGCAATTTCAGGGTGCGCTTGCTTGCCTCGCGCACCACGGCGAAGGCCTCCGGCAACAGGTCGTCGATGGTCTCGCCGGCACCGAGGCGCTGCCTGAACTCGTCCGTCTTTCCCCGCAGAGCCGTGTCGGACAGCTTCTCGAAATCCTCCTCATACCCATTGATCAGCGCAATCTTGCGCCGTACCTTTTTCAGCTTTCTGGCATTGCTGGAACCAAGAATCTTGTTGAGAATATTCATCTGTGCTATCTGCGAATCCGAAGGGAGATAATCCCGCCAGGCATGCCGGGTTGGCAGCTGACGGGCTGACTGGGACTGAAATCGGGAGGGGTATTATCTTGCGGTGCGGTGGATATAGGCGGCCGGGTCGACCACGCGACCGTTCTTGTACACTTCGAAATGCACATGAGGGCCGGTCGAACGACCGGTGGACCCCACCAGGGCTATGTTCTGCCCTTTGCTGACCACCTCGCCCACATCCACGAACAATTTTTCCGCGTGCGCATAGCGCGTGGCCAGACCATTGCCGTGATTGACCTCGACCATGAGTCCGTAATCTGAACGGGGCCCTGCCCAGGTCACGACGCCTGCGGCAACGGTGTTGATGTCTGCTCCTGCCTTGCCGGTACTGAAGTCAATGCCGGAGTGAAAACTCAGCTGCCCGCTAAAGGGGTCCGGACGCTGGCCGAAACGGGAAGCGATCCAGCCGCGCTCCACGGGCCAGCCGGTAACGAGCCCATCGGACTCGATGCGTCGGTTCAGTAACAGGCCCTCCAGGATATCCAGTTGTTGCTGCCGATCCTCGAGTTGCTGTTCCAGGCGCGCAATAGCCGTCTCCAGTTCACCCGATGTTGCCGATCTCGAGTCGGCGTACTCGGGCCCGCCTAAAGCGACAGACTGGGAAAAATCGAACTCGCCATTATCCAGATTGGCAATAGTGGTGACGCGCTCGCCGACTGCATCGAGCCTGGCCAGGCGTGCCTGCAACATGGCCAGGCGCATGGTGAGCGCATCCAGCTGTTGCTGCGAGTTATTCCTGATGTCCGCCAGTTCGTC
This sequence comes from Pseudohongiellaceae bacterium, assembly GCA_040905005.1. GTDB lineage: Bacteria > Pseudomonadota > Gammaproteobacteria > Pseudomonadales > Pseudohongiellaceae > UBA9145. The sequence continues at coordinate 19,506 of JBBDSI010000202.1, read as the reverse complement.
CGCCTGGAGCCTGAGCTTGTGCTCCCAGTTCCTGGCGGTCTCCTTATTGAATACGGCACTGTCGTGGGGAACGGCCAGATGATAGCCGAAGTAGCCGAACGCGACGGGAGTGCCCAACAGGCACAGGGACAGGAGCCCTTTCAGCCAGCCCTTCAGGACGATGGTTTTGGTGTGGCCGTGCCGCTGGTCGACTAGGATTACTTTCATTGATCAGTCATTGATCAGCCATTGATTAGCCATTGATTAGCCATTGCGGTGCGCCACCCGGCATCTTTACTCGGTACGCGGGCAGAATGGCCAACACCTCCCTGGCTTCTCAACCAGCCCGGTCAGGCTGCCAGCACGGGTTTCATGTAGGAAATCGGTACCCTGGTTTCCTTGTCGAAACTCACGATTTCCCAGGCGTCCTCGTTTACTTCCAGCATTCTTAATAATGCATTATTGAGGGCATGTCCAGATTTGTATCCCTTGAATTCACCGATCAGGCTGCTACCAAGCAGGTAGAGGTCGCCAATGGAATCGAGAATCTTGTGCTTGACGAACTCATCCTCGTAGCGCAGCCCGTCTTCGTTCAACACCTTGTAGTCACCGACGGCGATGGCGTTGTCCATGCTGGCACCCAGCGCGAGATTGCGATTGCGCAGTTCCTCAAACTCGTGCATGAATCCGAAGGTGCGCGCCCTGCTGACTTCCTTGACAAAAGAAGTGCTCGAGAAATCGATGGTCGCGCTCTTTGTGTATTTTTTATAGACAGGGTGATCGTAGAGCAGCGTGTAGGATACCTTGAAGCCGTCGAAAGGCTCGAGACTGACCCACTTGTCTTCCTGCTCCAGCTTGATCGACTTCTTGATCTTGATAAATCGCTTGAGCTCGGACTGCTCTTCGATGCCAGCGGACTGGATCAGGAACACGAAGGGACCGGCACTGCCATCCATTATCGGCACTTCCGGCGCACTCACGTCCACGTAGCAGTTGTCGATGCCGAGTCCGGACATGGCCGACATAAGGTGTTCAATGGTGGATATACGGACATCGTCCTTTACCAGCGTAGTCGAAAGCGTCGTATCGCCTACATTGGAAGCTCGAGCTTCGATCTCCACCGCCGGATCGAGATCGACCCGGGTGAAGATGATGCCGGTGTTTACCGGGGCAGGGCGAAGAGTGAGGTAGACCTTTTCGCCAGTATGCAAACCGACGCCAGTGGCACGGATTACATTTTTCAGTGTTCTTTGCTTAAGCATGAGGCAGTATGTGAATCCTTTGTTAGGTGACTGTCTTTTGTAGGGACAGCTCACTGGTTCTTGTGTTGCCTGCACTGGCACTGCTTTATTCTATTCGGGTCGATCTATTCGGGTCGATCTATTCCGGCAAGAGCTGACCGGCACCGAGCCCGGCATTCGCCCTGTCAGCATTGCCCTGCCCGTTACGACTTCTCCCCAGTGCCAGGCGCCCTGCTCGTGACACATCGGGTACAAAATCGGGGCATGTTACCAGACTTCACCGGAATACCCAATATCTGGAAATCTCAAGAGCAACAATCAGTTAGCAATCTCACCCGGCGCCCGGAGGCACTCGCGCAAGCGGGCCAGAGACTGGCGCTCAATCCGCCTGGCGTCGCAGGAAAGCCGGAATATCCAGGTAGTCCATATCCGGCTCGCCTCCCATCGCCTTGGCCATGACCGCGCTGCGCTCCCGCGCCTGCTTGTTACGCATGACGGCTGGCTTGTCCAGTTGCCGATAATCCGTATGATCACGCCGCGTATTGTCCACGACCTTGGTGGGGCGCTCCTGTTTCCCACCGAGACCGGTGGCCACGACTGTGACCCGTATCTCATCTTCGAGAGTCGGGTCGATGACCGTGCCCACTACGACGGTTGCATCATCGGAGGCAAACTCCTCAATCGTGTCGCCCACTTCGGAGAATTCGCCGAGGGACAGGTTCTCTCCCGCCGTGATATTGACCAGTATGCCCCGCGCACCCTGCAGGTTCACGTCTTCCAGCAACGGACTGCGGATGGCGGCTTCGGCCGCCTCGCGCGCCCGATTCTCTCCTCTGGCACACCCAGTGCCCATCATGGCCATACCCATCTCCGACATGACAGTCTTCACGTCGGCGAAATCCACGTTGATCATGCCCGGGTTCATGATGAGGTCGGCGATACCCTTGACCGCACCCAGCAGCACATCGTTGGCGGCCTTGAATGCCTCCAGCAACGACGCTTCCTTGCCCAGCACCTCGAGCAGCTTCTCGTTCGGAATAGTAATGAGCGAGTCGACACTTTCGGACAACTGCTGAATGCCCTGTTCGGCGATGGTGGAACGCTTCTTCCCCTCGAACGGGAAAGGACGCGTGACGACTGCCACGGTCAGAATACCCATTTCCCGGGCGACCTCCGCGACTATCGGGGCAGCGCCCGTGCCCGTGCCCCCACCCATGCCGGCCGTGATGAAAACCATATCGGCGCCGCTCAATATCTCGGCGATCTCATCACGGTCTTCAATGGCGGCCTGGCGACCGATCTCCGGATTGGCACCCGCACCCAGACCCTTGGTGATCGTGCTGCCCATCTGCAGGATGGTTTTGGCGCGCAGGTTGTTGAGTGCCTGCGCATCGGTATTGGCACAAATGAAATCAACCCCATCTACCTGGTTGTTGATCATGTGTGATACGGCATTGCCGCCGCCACCGCCCACACCGATAACCTTGATCACGGCGTTCTGCGGTACATTATCGACTAATTCAAACATATAGCCCCCTCGAATGCGTTGTCTGTTACTGAAGTTGATTATGGACTGATTGTTAAAAATTTCCCTGGAACCAGCTCTTTACGCGGTCCACGATGCGAATCTGAGGTTCCTTCCCGGGATCATCACCTTTTCGTTCCTGGTGCTGCTTCAGTCCGTAAAGTAATAGCCCAACGCCAGTAGAATAAATCGGGTTTCTTACGATATCGGCTAGTCCCTTGACATTATGAGGTGCTCCTATGCGCACAGGCGCATGGAATATCTCTTCCGCCAGATCCACAACTCCTTCCATCTTGCTGGTGCCGCCGGTCAGTACCACGCCGGCGGCCAGTAAGCTTTCAAATCCGCTACGCTGCAACTCCGCCTGCACGAGTGTGAATAACTCGTCATAGCGCGGCTCCACGACTTCGGCCAGCGCCTGTCGCGATAACTCTCGCGGCGGGCGGTCGCCGACGCTTGGCACCTTGATGGTGTCTTCCGCGCTGGCCAGTTGCGTCAGCGCACAGGCGTACTTGATCTTGATTTCCTCTGCGTTCTCTGTCGGCGTACGCAGCGCCATGGCGATATCGTTGGTGACCTGATCGCCGGCGATGGGGATCACTCCCGTGTGCCTGATAGCGCCATCGGTGAAGATGGCGATGTCGGTCGTGCCACCGCCAATATCCACGAGGCAGACGCCTAACTCCTTCTCGTCATCGGTCAGTACCGAGTAGCTGGACGCCAGTTGCTCCAGAATGATCTCCTCGGTCTCGAGACCACAGCGCTTGATGCACTTCTCGATGTTCTGGACAGCGTTGATCGCACAGGTCACCAGATGCACCTTGGCTTCCAGGCGCACTCCCGACATGCCGAGAGGTTCCTTCACGCCTTCCTGAGAGTCGATGATGTATTCCTGCGGCAGAATGTGCAGCACCTTCTGATCCGCGGGGATGGCGACAGCCTGAGCGGCGTCGATGACCCGCTCGATATCGGCACGCATGACCTCGCCATCGCGAATGGCAACGATGCCGTGTGAATTCATGCTGCGGATATGACTGCCGGCGATGCCTGCATAGACTGAATGAATCTGGCACCCGGCCATCAATTCTGCTTCTTCCACCGCACGCTGTATCGATTCGACGGTGGACTCGATATTCACGACGGTGCCTTTCTTCAGCCCGCGCGAGCGATGGCTGCCGATACCGATGATATCCAGGCTGCCGTCGTCGTTAATTTCTCCAACGATGGCCACGACCTTGGATGTGCCGATATCCAGGCCGACGATCATGTTGTCACTGACTTCTTGACTCATTACCGGAATTCTCCAGGGGCAATGCAGTGCCAGAATCTGTCATAGCCCGCCTCATCATTCATTTCCTACCTGGTCGCCACTTCTGCCAGGTCGGTATCGACAAAATTTACAGCGATACCATTGTCGTAGCGCAGATCCACGGATTCGATCGGCGTGGCCTGAAGCTCTGGTGTGGATTTGTAGAAATCGACATAGCGCTGCAGCCGCTCCATCACCTGATCGCGACCGGCAACGATGGTGTAATCATTATCAATAGAGAGTTGCCAGCTTCCTCTCGGACTCAGGGCCAGCGAAGTCAGGCGCAAGCCGGAGCGAAACAGCAATTCGCTGACAATCTGGTAACGCTGCATGACCTCGATCTGACTGCCATCCGGACCGGATAGCACAGGCAGCGTCGCCAGCTCATGCACGTTATGCGGTCGAATAATCTCACCCTCCTGGCTCAGCACTGCTCCTTCTCCCCAGCGCGCGATCGCGACTTCCTCCCGCAGGTGAATGGCGATACTGTCCGGCCATAGTCGTGTTACCGCTGCCTGCCCGACCCACGGATGCGCTTCGAGATCATTCTTCAGGGCCGCCACATCGAGCCTGAAAAAGCCCGCGCCCATGTAGGGCGCCAGGATCGCACGGACGTCGCTGCCGCTGATTCGCTGCCACTGATTGTCCATACGCACCTTCGTTACCGGCCTGTTGACAAAGTGTGATACCTGATCGAAATTGCGTGACAGCAGAATCAACCCGCCCAGCAGCAGCACACCGAACACGAGTGCCACCTTCCTGTGGGTATTTCGCGGCTTGAGCGGCTGCTTGCCGCGACGATGCACAGCACCGCGCCTGGGGCCGCCAATACGATCTTGCTGTGTACCAGCCGTCATCATTTCAGTTCAACTCCGCCGCCAGTATGTGCAGCAGCAATTCATCGAAATCGATCCCAACCCGCTTCGCGCTGGTAGGCACAAAGCTGTGTGCCGTCATTCCCGGCACCGTGTTCAGCTCAAGCAGATAGAACTCGCCCTCCGCATCCTGCATGACATCGACCCGCGCCAGCCCAGAGCAATCGAGGCTCGTGTAGGCCTCCCGTACCAGCGCCTCGAGACGCGCCAGATCTTCCGGCGGCATTTCTGGCGGACAGATAATCCGCGTTTTCTCGTCCTTGTACTTGGCCTCGAAGTCAAAAAACTGCCTGTCTGTTTCCAGTTGAATGGACGGCAGCAACTGATCATCGAGAACTCCGGTAGAGAACTCCCTCCCGGCAATGTACTGTTCCGCCATCACCGACGTGTCGTAGCGGGCGGCGTTGTTATACTGCGCTTCGAGTCCTGCCGCGTCGTCAACGATGGCGATGCCCAGACTGGAACCGCCACTGACCGGCTTGACGACGACCTTACCCAATTCGTCGATGACATCCTGCCATCGGGTGTCATCGTGCAGGCGATAGAACGGCGCTGTGTTCAGGCCAAGCTGCCGCCAGACGAGCTTGCTCTTGACCTTGTCCATAGCCAGCGCGGACGCCAACACACCACTGCCGGTGTAGGGAATACCCATGACCTCGAGCAGCCCCTGGATCACCCCGTCTTCACCTCCCTTGCCATGCAACATGTTGAACACCAGATCCGGAGCGGACGCCCGCAGCCTGTCGATCACATCGGCGCCGACATCGATCTTGCCGGCCTCGATACCGAGGCGCTCAAGTCCCGCGAAGACAGCCTCACCGCTGAGGAGGGAGATCTCGCGTTCCGAGGAATTCCCCCCCAGGAGTACCGCCACGCGTCCGACGCGCGCCAGTATTTCCTTCTTATTTATCGGTTTCATGACGGCTTTTCTTTACTCTTGAACTTGAAAATCTTCTATAAAAATCAATAAATTAGTCTTTCCCGAATCCCCACCGTGCCAGCTCCTTGGCGAGGCCGCCGACACTGCCGGCGCCCTGGGTCAACACGATGTCCCCGGGCCGCAACAGATCGGCGAGTTTTGGCCGCACATCGGCCTCCTTTTGCACATAGACTGGATCGACCCGTCCGCGCAGGCGTATGCTGCGGCACAGGCTGCGGGAATCGGCTCCGGCAATCTTCTTCTCACCCGCGGCATAGACTTCCAGCAACAGCAGCACATCCACTGCCGCGAGCACCTCGACGAAGTCCTCATACAGATCCTTGGTGCGACTGTAGCGGTGGGGCTGGTAGACCATGACCAGGCGTCGCTCGGGCCATCCCTCACGCAGGGCCGCCAGGGTCGCTGCCACCTCGGTGGGATGATGACCGTAGTCATCGATCAGCATTACGCTGCCGCCGGCATAGTCGAATTCGCCCTGCACATCGAAGCGTCGCCCGACACCGGCGAACCTATTGATGCCGGCGCGAATCGCGCCGTCCCCGATTCCCTGGTCGCTGGCGATGACCACGGCCGCTGTCGCATTCAGCGCGTTGTGCCTTCCCGGCATGTTCAGCGAAATTTTCAGGGCCCGCTTACGCTCCGGGCGCACGACTTCGAAGGTTGTGCTGCCCTGCTTCTGGGCGAAATTCTCGATCCTGAAATCGGCGTCAGCACTGAAGCCGTAGGTCAGCGTTGGCCGTGAGACCCGAGGCAGCAGCGCGCGTACTGTCGGATCATCGATACACATCACTGCCAGTCCGTAGAACGGCAGGTTGTGCAGGAAGTCGACGAAATACTGTTGCAGCCGATCGAAGTCGCCACCGTAGGTGCCCATGTGATCCGCTTCGATATTCGTGACCGCTGCGACCATGGGTTGCAGATGCATGAAGGAGGCATCGCTCTCATCCGCCTCCGCCACCAGAAAACGGCTCTCACCGAGGCGGGCGTTGGTGCCGGCGCTGTTCAGCAATCCGCCGATGACGAATGTAGGATCCAGACCACCCTCTCCCAGAACCGAGGCCACGAGGCTGGTGGTCGTGGTCTTGCCATGGGTGCCGGCTATGGCGATGCCGTGCCGGTAGCGCATCAGCTCCGCCAGCATTTCAGCACGGGGAATCAACGGCTTCGAACCCTTCATGGCCGCGCGATACTCCGGATTGCGCTGGCTGACGGCGCTGGAATAGACGACCACATCGGCGGCCTTGACGTTGCTCGCTGCATGGCCGATGAAAATTCTGGCCCCCATCTTTTTCAGCCGATCCGTGTTGCTGGAACGTTTTATGTCCGAACCGGTAATCCGGTAGCCCTGGTTGAGCAATACTTCCGCTATGCCGCACATGCCTGCGCCACCGATACCGACGAAATGTATCGTCTTGATGCGCCGCATCTCGGGAACGGCGTATATGGGCTCAGACCGCGCCATGAATAACTCTCCTGCATTCCTGGGCGATGTTCTCGGCAGCATCCACGACGGCCAGCCGGCGGGCGGCCCGACTCATCTGATCCAGCACCATGCGCTTCTCATGCAGATCGCGCAGGCGCGTCAGCAGCAGCTTCGCCGTCAGATCCCGCTGTTCTATCAGGTAGGCTGCATTGCTGTCTGCGAGCCAACGCGCGTTGAACACCTGCTGCCGGTCACGATGGTAAGGATAGGGGACGAGAATCGAGGGCAGGCCGGCGACCGCGATCTCACTCACGGTACTGGCGCCGGAACGGGCGACGACCACATCGGCCCAGGAGTAAGCTTCTGCCATGTCATCGATAAAGGGTACAACCCGGCACTTGTCATCCCGGGTCACTCCCAGCGAGGCATAGAGCGAGTCCGTAGCGTCGAGATTGCGCGTGCCGGTCTGATGCCAGACCTCCGGTTTCTCTGCATCCCAGTTGGCCAGTATCTCGGGGATGAGGGTATTGATCGCCCGGGCTCCCTGACTGCCACCCAGCACCAGCAGACGCAGCGGACGGTAGCGATGCACCGGCTGTCGCGGCTGTTCGAACAACGCCGCGATCTCTGCCCGCACCGGATTACCAACGTGGCGAACGCGTGACGAGGCGGGGAAAGTACCTGGAAAGGCTTCGAGTACGCGCCGGGACAGGCGCGCAAGCAGCCTGTTGGTCAATCCCGCCACCGCATTCTGTTCATGAATGAGCAGTGGGATACCACTGACCCGCGCGGCGAGACCAGCGGGACCACAGACGAAGCCTCCCATCCCCAGTACGCAGGCGGGTCGCACTGCGCGCATAACGCGACGCGAATGGACGAATGCCTTGTAGATCATGTAAGGAGCCATCAGTTTACTCTTCATCCCCGCGCCCCGCAGGCCGGACACCGGCACGCGGTGGAGCGTGTATGGCGTCCCGGTCAACAGATCGTTCTCCATACCCGCCGGCGTGCCCAGCCACTGCACGTCGATACCACTGTCGTAAAGACACCTGGCGATCGACAGGGCGGGGAAAACATGTCCGCCAGTCCCGGCCGCCATGATCAAGACTGTTGTCGCCGCCGAACTCATGCTCAGGCACCCTTTCCATGACCGCCTTCCGCGAGGCTATCCGCCTCATATTGAATACGCACAAGCAGGGCTACCATGAAACAGCTGACGATGAGGCTGGCGCCGCCGTAGCTGAGAAACGGCAGCGTCAGTCCCTTAGTGGGGAGTAGCCCCAGGTTAACGCCGATATTGATCATGGCCTGGCCGGCGAACAACAGCGCCAGTCCGTAGGCAGTGAACGCATTGAATCGGTTGCCGGCGGCTTCCGCCTGCCGGCCACTGCGAAATGCGTAGTACACCAGCAAACAGAACAACCCGACTACCAGACAGACTCCCACCAGGCCGAGTTCCTCGCCGATGATCGCGAGCACGAAATCGTTATGGGCTTCGGGCAGGAAATACAGCTTCTGGATGCTGTTACCCAGGCCCACACCGAACCACTCACCACGACCGAATGCAATCAGCGCCTGGGTGAGCTGATAGCCGCCGCCATAGACATTTTCGGCAGCCCAGGGATTGAGAAACGACGAAAAGCGTACGATGACGTAAGGCTTCATGATCGCGAGATAGGTGACGGCACCAATGCAGAGCGCCAGCATCAACGCGAAGCGATACAGCTTCGCACCCGCAAGAAATATCATGCAGAACGCGGTCAGCATGAGAATGACCATGGCCCCGTGATCGGGCTCGAAATGCAGCAGAGTGACCGCCGCGCCAATGACCAGCATGGGTTTCAGGAACCCCGACCAGCTCTCACGCACCTCGTCCAGGTGGCGCTCCAGATAGGCAGCGAGATACACCACGATAAAGACCTTGGCCAACTCCGACGGTTGCAGATTGAACAGCCCGAGGTCGATCCAGCGGGCACTGCCATTGACGACCTTGCCGACGCCCGGCACCAGCACCAGCAACAGGAGGGCGAAGGAGGTCATCAACAGGAACCAGCCCCCGCGTCGCCAGGCCTTCATCGGCACATGCAGTGTGATGAGCATCACGGCGACGCCGAGGCAGGCAAACACCGCCTGACGTCTGAAATAGTGCAGCGGGTCGCCAAACTGGCTGTTGGCGATCTCCACGGATGCGGAAGTCATCATCAATAAGCCGAGAGTCAACAGCAACGCAGTGACGAGCAACAGACCATTGAATGGTTGCCCCGCTGTCATTTGCGGCATACCCTGCCGGGCGGCTGTGGCCATGCTCATTGCAATGCCTCCACGGCGCGGGTGAACTCCCGCCCCCGGTGCGCGAAGTTATCGAACATATCGAAGCTGGCACAGGCGGGTGATAACAGGACGACGTCGCCCGGATCGGCCGCCGCCGCCGCGGTACTTACCGCCTCCTCCATGCTGTCGGCGATACTCACCTGCATTTCCTGGCCCAGGCAGTCGGCAATGCGCGCGGCATCCTCACCAATCAGTACCACGGCCTTGCCCCAGCGATCCAGTACCGGCCCGAGGGGCTGAAAATTCGCCCCCTTACCCTGCCCTCCGGCAATCAGTATGACCCGCCCTTGACCATGCTGGCCCAATCCTTCGATCGCCGCCACAGTGGCCCCCACGTTGGTGCCCTTGGAATCGTTATAGAAATCCACGTCGCGTAGCCGCCTTACCCATTGACAACGGTGCGGCAATCCCGGAAAACGCCGCAGGCCATTACGGATGGCGTCTACTTTCGTCTGCACTGCCAGGGTCAGAGCCACGGCCGCCATGGCATTGGCGAGATTGTGGCGACCGGCGATCTTCAGCTCTCTTACAGGAAGGATGCGCTCCTTATGCCAGGCGATGAACTGTTCGCCCGCATCGCTCACCACGCCGACCGTCTTGGCGCCGGGCTCGCCGAATCCGAATTCCCATAGCGGGCGTCCCGGCACCTCCGGCGCCGCACTGTAGGGTGAGTCATGGTTCACCACCACCTGCCGGCAGCCATTGAAGATACGCAGTTTGGCCTGGTGATAAGCCGCCAGGCTGTCATAACGATCCATGTGGTCTTCGCTGAGGTTCAAGATTGTCGCTACTTCCGCTTTAAGGTTTGCCGTTGTCTCCAGCTGAAAGCTGGATAGTTCCAGTACGTAAAATTCAACGCCTCCCTGACTCAGGAGATCCAGCGCCGGCTTGCCGTGACTGGCATCCAGGTTACCGCCCAGACCCACCACATGCCCCGCCTCTTCCAGTATTGCGGCTACCAGCGCCGCCACCGTGCTCTTTCCGTTCGACCCGGTGATGGCGATCACCGGCTTCCGGGCCCTGCGCGCGAACAGGTCGATGTCACCGCTTATCGGTACTCCCGCCTCTCGCGCCCGGGCGATAGCCGGCGTCTCGAGGCCGACACCGGGGCTGACGATCAGCTCGGCCGCGCCACGGAACGTCGCCTCCCTGAACTCCCCGAGTTCGACCTCCGCCTCCGGAAAGAGACGACTGAACTCAGCCAGTGCCGGCGGCTCAGGCCGACTGTCGACGACCTTGAACGGGCGCCCCTCCGCATGCAGAAACCTGGCGCAGGCGAGGCCGGTGATGCCAAGTCCGACGATGACGCAGACCGGCTTTTGTGACTTGAGCGACGCCATTCATTCCGCCCGTCAGCGGAGCTTCAGGGTTGCCAGGCCGACCAGTACCAGCATCACCGTGATGATCCAGAAACGCACGATCACCCGCGGTTCGGGCCAACCCTTCAGCTCGAAATGATGATGCAGGGGCGCCATGCGAAAGATGCGCTTGCCCGTCAGCTTGAACGAGGCGACCTGGAGGATGACCGACACCGTCTCCATCACGAATACGCCTCCCATGATGAAGAGCACAATTTCGTGGCGGGCGACGATGGCCATGACGCCGAGCGCTGCACCCAGCGCCAGCGCGCCGACATCGCCCATGAATATCTGAGCGGGATAGGTGTTGAACCAGAGGAAGCCCAGGCCGGCGCCCAGCAGCGCACCCGCGAAGATGACGATCTCGCCGGAGCCCACGACATAGGGAATGTTCAGGTAGGCAGAGAATTCGCTGTGCCCGGCAAGATAGGCGATCACCCCCATGGCGCCGCCGACCATCACCGTCGGCAGGATGGCCAGGCCATCAAGCCCGTCTGTCAGGTTGACGGCGTTGGAAAAACCGACGATGACGAAGTAGCTGAATACGATGTACAGGAAACCGACATTGATGGCGACGTCCTTGAAAAACGGCACGATATATTGCGTTTCCACTGGCCCATAGGCGGTCACGTACAGCACGATTGCCGCCGCGAGACCAATGACCGACTGCCAGAAATATTTCCAGCGCGCGGACAGGCCCCGCGGATTCTTCTCGAAAACCTTGCGGTAGTCATCGACCCAGCCCACGGCGCCGAAGAGCAGCGTCACCAGCAGCACGATCCACACATAGTGATTGGCGAGATCGGACCACAGGATAGTGCTCACCGCGATACTGACGAGGATGAGGGCTCCACCCATGGTGGGTGTGCCTGCCTTGCTGAAATGCGACTCCGGGCCATCGTCCCGCACGACCTGGCCGATCTGGTGATAGTTGAGCCGTTTGATCATGGCGGGGCCTATGATCAGGGACACGAGCAGCGCCGTCAGGATGCTGAAAATACCGCGCACCGTAATGTACTGTAAGACGGCGAAAGCGGGATCGAACTGCATCAGGTATTCAGATAGCCAGACCAACATCACGCATCTCCCCTTGCCTGTAATGCACTGACGACCCGATCCATCTGCGCGCCTCGGGACCCCTTGATGAGGAAGATCACGCTCTCGCCTGCTCTTGCCCGGCAGTGCTCTATTAATTCCTTTTGCTCGCCGAAGTGTCGACCACGTTCGCCGAAGGCGTTCACCGTATGACGGCTGTCAGCGCCAACCGCCCAGAGTTCGTCGACGCCAGCATCCCGGGCGTAGCGCCCTACCTCTTCGTGACAGCTCACCGAGTCCGGACCCAGTTCCTTCATGTCCCCGGCAACAAGAATACGCTCCCCGGGCAGCGACAGCATGACGTCGATTGCCGCCTTGAAGGAACCGGGACTCGCATTGTAGGTGTCGTCGATCAGGCGACTGCCAGCGGGCCCCGCCATCGGGCTCAGCCTGCCTTTCACTGCCTGCATGGCTTCCAGGCCGGCCTTGATGTCCGCGAGCCCGGCTCCGGCCTCCATGGCACAGGCAGCGGCCGCGACGGCATTCATCACGCTATGGCGGCCAAGCAGACTCAAGCCGATCTCTACACTGCCATGCGGAGTATGTAAAATAAAAGCGACCTGGCCCCTATCGTTCGACTGGATGCCTTGCGCAAAATAAGCCGCCTCGCCGTCGGCATTCTCGAGGCTGAACAAGACGACCGGGCAGCGGCAAGCACGCTCGACCCAGGCGCCGACATTGGCATCATCGGCATTCAATATGGCCTTGTCATCGGCGGTCAGCCTGTCCAGGATCTCGCCCTTGGCCTGCACGATTCCCTGCAGACTGCCGAAGCCCTCGATATGTGCCGCGCTGGCACCGGTAATCAGCGCGATGTCCGGCCGGGTAATCCCGGCGCTGAAGGCGATCTCGCCGGCGGCATTCGCTCCCATCTCGATCACCGCATAGCGATGCTCCGCCGTGAGCCGAAGCAAGGTCAGGGGCACACCGATCGTGTTATTGAGATTCGCCTCGGTAAGCAGCGTATGCGCACCAAGGGCGAGAATCCGGCCAATCATTTCCTTGACCGTGGTCTTGCCCTGGCTGCCGGTCAGGGCGATGACCCGGGCCTCACTGCGCTCGCGGTTGGCGGCGGCGATGCTGCCCAGGGTCCGATGGGTATCGCCCACGACCAACTGGCTGAGTGAGACGTCCTGCGCATGGCGGCTCACGATTGCCCCGCTGGCACCGGATTCCGCCGCCGCGGCGACGAAATCATTGCCGTCGAAGCGGGCTCCCGTCAGTGCCAGGTAGACATCGCCGGTGTGTAGTGTGCGCGTGTCCGTGGACAGGCCCGCGAAGCGTATGTCCGGCCCGTGCAATTGCCCACCGCCGCGGTGTGCCAGTTCTGCAAGTGACATGCTGCCGATCACGCTCTTTCGCTCCGCTTGCCGTCTTTACGCTTGCGCAAGGCCAAGCGCACCTGATTGGCATCGCTGAACAGGTGTTTCTCTCCGGCGATATCCTGATAGTTCTCGTGGCCCTTCCCGGCCACCAGGACCACGTCTTTCGGTCCGGCATTGGCGATGGCAAAGTCGATGGCGACGGCGCGATCGCGGATGACTTTAACGGCATCGGGATTGCCGATTCCCGAGAGGATGTGCTGCACGATTTCATCGCCCTGCTCCCGCCGCGGATTGTCATCGGCGATGATCAGGTGATCCGCCAGTTCCTCGGCAATCTCTCCCATCAGCGGACGCTTGCCCTTGTCACGATTACCGCCGCAGCCGAACAGGCACCACACTCTGCCGTCGAAATGCTGGCGCAGCGCCGTCAGCGCACTCCGCAGTGCATCGGGGGTATGGGCATAATCAACTACCGCCGTGATGTCACCGCCCTCGCCGAGGATCTCCATGCGGCCGCTGACCGGTCGCAGCCTGGACAGCTCGGCGCACAGCGCCTCCATAGAGAGGTCTCGCTTGCGCGGCAGGTACCCGATCAATGCCGTGGCCACCGCCAGCACATTGCTGATATTGAACTGCCCCAGCAGCCGCGGACTGATTTTGCCCGGCCCGAAAGGCGTGTTGATTGTGGCGCTGAAACCATCAGGCGTCATCTCGACCTGTTCGACGTGCACCGTCGCGACAGGGTTGCTGGCGCTGAACGTCAGGATCTCGACGCCACTGTCGATGTTGTTCAGAATCGACAACGCCCAGGGGTCGTCCAGGTTGATTACGGCGCAGCGTAAGCCTTCTGCCGTGAACAGCTTGCGCTTGTTACTGGCGTACTCCTCCATGCTCCCGTGATAGTCAAGATGATCGCGGGTGATGTTGGTGAAAATGGCGGTATCGAAATGCACGGCAGCCACACGATGTTGGTGCAGCCCGACGGATGAGACTTCCATGACCACCGGGTCGATGTTGTTCTGTGCCATCTCCGCCAGGGCAGTCTGCGTGAACACGGCATCGGGTGTCGTCAGGTCAGTCTCGCGCAGTTCTCCGTAGATTCCGTATCCCAGCGTGCCCATCGTGCCGCAGCGAAAATCCATGGCCGTGAGTACCTGGGCGATGAACTGACTGCAACTCGTCTTGCCATTGGTGCCGGTAATGCCGAACACGCTGAGTGCGGCGCTGGGATCGCCAAAGAAGCGACTGGCGATCTCGCTGATGCGACTGGCGAGACTGTCCACCGCGATCACCGGCACGTCGCCCAGCATGCGCAGGCCCTGCCAGCTACCGCCTGATTCCACCAGCACGGCGCTGGCGCCTCTGGAAACCGTGTCTTCCACATAATCCCTGGCGTCATGATTACTGCCGAAGCAGGCGAGAAACAGGTCGCCGTGCGTGACCAGTCGGCTGTCCATCTGTACGCCATTGACTTCGGTCGCCAGCACCCGATCCGGTATGTCCGACAACTCGGACAGGCCGGTGAGCAGCTTGCGCAGACTGGCCTTGTTGCTGAGTTTCTCTGCCGTGTTCATCGTTATCTCGCGCTGAGCGCGCGCCCCCCTTCGGCCGGTAAGCGATCGGGCGCAACATTGAGCAGGCGCATGGCGCCGCCGGCGATCCGTGAGAAGACTGGCGCGGCCACCTGGCCACCGTAGTGTTCATCCCCCTTGGGCTCGTTGATCACCACCACGATGGCGAGCCGTGGATCGCTCGCCGGCACCAGCCCCGCGAAAAGCGAGTTGTGCAAATTCTCTTCATAACCGAATTCACCGACGACATGCGCCGTACCGGTCTTGCCCGCGACACTGTAAAAAGGCACGTTGGCATCCGTCGCCGCGCCACCCCGGCTCGCATCGACTACAGTTTCCAGCATGTCTCTTACCTGGCGACTCACTTGCGCGTCAATCACCCGCTCGCGAGGCAGGGCTGCGAGCTCCTCCGCGCCCACTTTCAGGAGCGAGACGGGTTTGCTGAAGCCATCGTCGGCGATCACCGAATAGGCGCGAGCCAGTTGCAGGGCAGAAGAAGACAAGCCGTAGCCGTAGGAAAGCGTGGCGATTTCGATGCGACTCCAGCGGGCCGGGCTCGGCAGCACGCCACCACGCTCACCCGGAAATCCGGTGCCGATCACCTGACCGAAGCCGGCGCGTTCCAGCACGTCGATGATCGGTTCGGGGCCGATATCCATGGCGACCCTGGACGTGCCTATGTTACTGGACTTGGTGATCACTCCGCGCAAATCGAGCGTGCCGTAATCGCGAATATCGCGCACTTCGTGGCGACCGACCATCATCCAGCCCGGGCCGGTCTCCACCACCGTGTCCGGTGTGTACAGCCCGCTCTCGAGCGCGGCGATGATGGTAAAGGGCTTGATCGTCGATCCCGGCTCGAAGACATCGGTCACGGCGCGATTGCGCATCACACCGAAATCAGTAAGCGTCGCCCGGTTGTGTGGGTTGTAGGAAGGCTGATTGACCATGGCCAGCACTTCGCCGGTCTTCACATCCAGCACCACGGCAGTCGCCGCCCGCGCCCGCCGCTTGATGAATTCCGCCTTGAGTTCACGGTAGGCGAGATTCTGAATACGAAAGTCGATACTTAGCTCAAGATTCTTGCCGGGTTGCGCCGGCTGCAGAATATTCAACTCCTCGATGATATGACCGCGCCTGTCTTTCATGACCTGGCGCCTGCCGGCTATGCCCTGGAGCCACTGATCGTAGGTGAGTTCCAGTCCTTCCTGACCGACGTCGTCGACATTGCTGAACCCGACCAGGTGCGCAGTCACCTCACCCTGCGGGTAGAAGCGACGATATTCCTGTTGCGCGTAGACACCACCGATGTCCATTGCCAGCACGCGCTCGGCGTTGGCCGGCGGCAACCCCCTCTTTATATACAGAAACTCACGCCCGGCATTATTACGGATCGTTCCCGCCAGGACCTCGGGGTTGAGCTCGAGAGCGAGCGCGAGGCGCCGGATTTCTTCGGCCTGCTCCACCAGCTCGCCCGGGTCCACCCAGATAGACTGTACCGGCGTGCTCACCGCCAGCGGTTCGCCATTGCGGTCTGTGATCAGGCCACGATTGGCGACCAGGGGCACTGTCCTGATGGTTCTGGCATCGCCCTGCCCCTGCAGGAAATCCCGCTCGCGTATATGCAGCTCACCTGCTTTCCAGAAGATGACGCCGACGCACAGCAGCATGATGGACATGACCAGATGCAGTCGCCAGTTACGGAGCCATAACGTGAGGCGTGCTTCACTCATGGTTCACCATCACGATGTCGGAAATCTCGGGCACCTGCATCTG
>JBBDSI010000202.1:0-2658 GCA_040905005.1 Pseudohongiellaceae bacterium | reverse complement strand
TGCTTCACTCATGGTTCACCATCACGATGTCGGAAATCTCGGGCACCTGCATCTGCAGCTGCTCCACGGCCTTCTGCTCGATTCGCCCCTCGACGCCAAAGGTGCTCTGTTCGAGCAACAGTTGCCCCCAGGCCACGTTCAGGGACACGGCTTCCTCCCGTTGCTCCTGCAGCGCATTGAAGGCGAATCGGTTCTCGTGGGTGATGCGCACTACCGAGAGGCCGGATACGAGCAGCAGAAACAGGAGGCCGAACAAGGCCAGGGTACGCGCCTGCGATAGTCCCGCCCACTGCAGGACCGGGGAGGCCTTCCCGCTGGCGAGCATTGGCTCGTTGTCGACTGCCACGGTCTGGCGTTTGTTCCGGTCTTTACGCTTCATGCAATCTTCTCCGCCACCCGCATCACGGCGCTGCGTGCCCGGGGATTCCGGGCTACTTCGGCAGTACCGGGCCTGATCGCTTTCCCCAGGGCCCGCAAGGTCGGATTCAACATGCTCTGGGTCACAGGCAGATCACGGGGAAAATTATCCCCCTTAGTCTGCATGGCGATGAATTTCTTGACTATTCGGTCTTCCAGCGAATGAAAACTGATAACGACCAGGCGCCCGCCCCTGGCCAGGATAGCCAGCGCCTGCTCGAGCCCCCGGGACAATTGTTCCAGCTCGCTATTGATAAAAATGCGAATTCCCTGAAACGCCCTGGTCGCCGGATGCTTGTCCTTCTCCCAGGCGGGATTGGCCTCTTTGACGATCTCTGCGAGGCGCCCGGTGCTGCGGATAGGCTCACTCTTCCGTTCCTCGACAATGCGCCGCGCCATGCGCCGGGAATGGCGTTCTTCTCCATATTCGTACAGTACTCTCGCGATTTCCTTCTCCGGGGCGGCGTTGATCCAGTCCGCGGCATTCAGTGTCTGCGTCGGATCCATGCGCATGTCCAACGGACCGTCTTTGGCGAAGCTGAAACCACGCTCGGCTCTGTCGAGTTGCGGGGACGACACCCCCAGGTCCAGCAGGATGCCGGCCACCTGGCCGTGCAAGCCCTCACGGCGTGCAATCATTTCCAGATCGGCAAAGGCCCCGTGCACGACACTGACTTGCGGGTAGGTCTGGCTCAATTCCTGCGCCACGGCGATCGCTTCCGGGTCGCGATCGATAACCAGCAGCCGTCCGCGCGGGCCCAATCCGGCGAGGATGGCACGGCTGTGACCGCCGCGGCCGAACGTGGCATCGATATAGATGCCGTCTGCCCGAATCGACAGAGCGGCTACCGCTTCTTCCCTCAGGACAGTTGCGTGTTCTGCAGTCGTCATCATGACAGCGCCCCTACAAGGCCAGACTGCGCAGTTTTTCGGGAAGCTCCCCTTCCTGGCTCGATTCGCTCAACCATTGATCGCGTTGCTGGCCCCAGGCCTCCTGGCTCCAGATTTCCAGTTTCTTGCCCTGGCCGATGAGGCAGATCTGCTTTTCCAGTCCCGCATAGAGACGCAATTCCTGCGGCAGCAGAATGCGCCCGCTGCCGTCCATATCCAGGTCATTGGCGTGACCGATCAGCAGATGTTTGACACGCTGGGACATGGGGTCGAAACTGGAGAGCGACTCGATCTGGCGCTCGATCTGTTCCCACTCCGGAAGCGGATACAGCAGGAGGCAACGATGATTGGTATCGATGGTGACAACGAGGCGGCCGCCGCAGCTATCGCTCAGCTGCTCACGGTAACGGGCGGGCATAGCCAGGCGCCCCTTGGCGTCAAGATTGACGGTGTTGATGCCGCGAAACACGAGTTGTCCCCTTCAGTGGTGATCGTTTAGCGAGGGAATAATCCACTTACTCCCACTACTAGACAAAATATTCCACTTTTCTCCACTGAAGGACACTATAGGCACAGCCTGACCGGAGTGCAAGCACCCTGATGCATTTTTTCGAGGAAAATTCGCGAACGTGCCGCTAAAAGTGAGGATAGTGCCGGGAACCGGCAAAACAGAAGAAAAAGAAAACCAGCTAATACAGGTTGCTAGCGAGGGAAATTAAAGTAAAACATCAAGAAAACGCCGGCCTGGGAAGGGCCGGCGTGACGCAAGAAGGCGAGTCAGCCTGTAAGCCGGGTTCTGTCGAGGGCAATTATTCATCTGCGAACTGCGTCACCACAGTCCTGTAGCAGCCTACCCGAATCCAATGCGAGCCACATTGACGGATTCCTATTTGGCCTTGCTCCGGGTGGGGTTTACCATGCCGCGAACTGTTACCAGACGCGCGGTGCGCTCTTACCGCACCATTTCACCCTTACCTGATCGCCTTGCGACAACCGGGCGGTATATTTTCTGTTGCACTGGCCGTGGGTTCACACCCCCCAGGCGTTACCTGGCACCCTGCTCTATGGAGCCCGGACTTTCCTCCATCCGTCCACTCCAGCACCCGCGGCGACACCTTGCAGCAGTCGCGCCCCGAGTCCTGGAGTGGCCGCACAGCAATTGCCCGGCTGACTCCGGTCCAGACTAATCGAGAAGCCCGGCAATTACAATGTGCCGCCCAGTTATTGGTGTCATTGCTGTCATTGGTGTCATTGGTGTCATTGCTGTCATTGGTCGTCGCCCTCCTGCCCGGCGCGGAGCACGGCCTCGTACAAGGCGTTCTTGCGCACTCCCGTGAGTCGGCTGGCCAG
>JBBDSI010000201.1:0-1015 GCA_040905005.1 Pseudohongiellaceae bacterium | reverse complement strand
TCCGGAGCAAAATCGTTGCAAATCAAGCTGATAGAAAAGAGAATAGCGCTTTACCCACAACCGACGACAGGTGGACCCCGCCATGGCGCTAGAATACAAAGTCCTGCATGCGCAGATTCCCATGTTCGCCGACCCGGAGAAACTGCGCGCTACGCTGGCCGAGGAGGCGCGCGCCGGCTGGGACCTGGTGGAGAAGCTGGACAACCACCGCATCAAGCTGCAGCGGGAGACCAGTCATCGCGAGCAGGACGCGGGGCTCGATTTCGATGCCTACCGCTCGAACGTCGGCGTCAGTCCGGTGGTGACCTATGGCACGACGGCGCTGATCACTATCGCCATCGTGGCGATCATTCTTTACCTGGCGCTGTGGAGCCAAAATTAAGTACCCTTTAAACCTTTCTTGAACCTATATTTAACCGTCCTCTAAGCCACCTTCAACCTGCTTCCAATAATAAGCGGGTCCTCAGTAGCTAGTACGCACCTGTAGCGTTCTCTCCACGCCGTCGCATACCCCCTCACTCTCTATCGTCGCGTAATTATCCGAGCCGATGGTGACTTGCGTGCAGGTCACCGTGGCGGTGCAGCCGTTCAGACCCGGAACCGTGAACTGATAGATCCTGGGACCGGCGGCGCATTCGGCGGGGGTGCCGTAGCCGGGGAATTCCT
This sequence comes from Pseudohongiellaceae bacterium, assembly GCA_040905005.1. Classification (GTDB taxonomy): domain Bacteria; phylum Pseudomonadota; class Gammaproteobacteria; order Pseudomonadales; family Pseudohongiellaceae; genus UBA9145. The sequence goes on along the minus strand of JBBDSI010000201.1, from coordinate 349 downwards.
CGGGCGGATACAGTGTGTTCATGGCGAACCCGGCGCCGGATTCGGCGGCAAAGAACGCCCTTGTCAGATTCAGCTCTTCCTGAAAGGTCTGCGCATTCTGGCTCAGTAGCGCATTGACGGCCACGGCGATGGCCGCCATCACGGTGATGACGAAGATCGCCGCGGGCAGGCCGATTCCAGTCTGTTGTCGATAAAAGCCTCGCCTGTTTTTCATTGATAATTTTTTCATGGCACCACCCGCGTCAGAATCTCATGGTTAAGGCGCACGACCTCATTGTTGGCGCTGAAATTCAACTCGATCTTCACCAGGGCGTTGCGCGTCAGCGTCTGCGCGGCGACGCTGAACGCG
>JBBDSI010000200.1:0-5950 GCA_040905005.1 Pseudohongiellaceae bacterium | reverse complement strand
AGCTCATCCAGAAAGTGCACCTGGCGCAGGCGATCCTGCACCGGCCCCTTCAGTTCGCTGATATGCAACAGGACACCCTGCTCATACAGGCGGTCGTTCATTGACTCCAGCATCTCGAGAGCGCTGTAGTCCAATTCGTTGACGGCGTTGAACATCAGTATCACATGGGCGATGCGGCCATTGTTGAACACCCTTTCATAAACCGCCTCTTCGAGGAAGTTGGCGTTGGCGAAGAACAGGCTCTCGTCCACGCGCAGACTCAGGATCTCCGGCACCGTGGTCACTCGGTAACGGCGCACGTTACGGAAATGTTCGGTTCCGGGTACCTGCCCCACCTCGGCGATGTGCGGACGCGAGGTGCGATACAGATACAGGGCCAGCGACATCAGCACCCCGGCGCTGACGCCGATCTCCACCCCGAAGCCCAGGGTCAGGAAAAAGGTCAGCGCGACGGCCACGAAGTCGCTACCCGAGAAGCGCCAGGTCTTGCGGAAAATAGACAGGTCCACCAGCGACAGCACCGCGACCACGATGGTCGCCGCCAGCGTCGCCGTGGGCAGGTAATAGAGGGCCGGCGTCAGGAGCAGCGTCGCCAGGGCGATGAAGACCGCCGTGTAGACGCTCGCGGCCTGGGTTGCCGCGCCCGCATCGAAGTTCACCACCGAGCGCGAGAAGCCGCCGGTGACGGGAAAGGCGCCCGAGGCGGCCGAGGCCAGGTTGGCGGCGCCCAGGCCGATCAGTTCCTGGTTGCTGTCGACTTTTTCGCGCCGCCTGGCGCCAAGAGTGCGACCCACGGAGATGGACTCCACGTAGCCGATGACCGAGATCAGCAGCGCCGGCACCCAGAGCTGCTGCACCAGTCCCAGGGACAGTGCCGGTAAGGAGGGCACGGGCAGGCCGCGGGGAATATCGCCGACGATCGCCACGCCGGCCGCATCCAGATGCAGCGACCACACCAGCGCGATGGTCGCCAGCACGCCGAGTACGGGCGCGGTCTTGTTCAGCAACTGCGCGTTCTGCGCGGAGATGCCGAGGCGTCGCCAGAGTTTCGTGCCGTGGCTGCGCATGAGAAACAGGAAGGCCAGCACGCCGCCGCCGAGTAGCAGCGTCGGCCCGTGGATGTCGGACAGTGAGGTGAGAAGCCCCGAGGCGAGTTCCCACAGCGTGTCACCACCTCCCGACACGCCAAGCAGGTGTCGCATCTGGCTCAGGGCGATGATTACCGCCGAGGCGCTGATGAACGCCGACACCACAGTGTGGGACAGGAAATTGGCGAGGAAGCCCAGTTGCAGCAGACCGAAGCCGAACAGCATCAGCCCGGACAACACCGCCAGGGTCACGGCGCCGGAGAGATAGTCAGCGCTGCCGCTCGCGGCGACGTCGGCCAGCGCCGAGGCGGTCAGGAGAGAGGTGATCGCCACGGGGCCGACCGACAGGGTGGTGCTCGTACCAAATGCGGCATAGGCCAACAGCGGCAGGATGCTGGCGTACAGGCCGACCTCGGCCGGCAGGCCGGCCAGCAGGGCATAAGCCAGCGACTGGGGAATCAGCATGATGGTGACGATCACCGCCGCGATCATGTCGGCGCTGAATTCCCGGCGTCCGTAGTGCTTCAGCCAGCTGCGGGGCGGTAGCCGTATGTGCAGACCCAGTATCAACTTTTAACTTTTTCCAGAGGTTGTGCTCCCGCCATCCATTCGCGACCCTTCAGCATCATGTTCCAGTAGACGCCCGGCAGGATGTCCTTCTTGAGAGTCCAGGCGGCACGGCTGGGCTGGGTTCCGTTGATCAGCCAGGTCGGAAACGTCGGCAGCAGCTTGCCGCCGTAACCGAATTCCGCCAGCACGATCTTACCGCGCTCGACGGTCAGCGGACAGGAACCGTAGCCGTCGTAGCCGAAAGCGGGCTCCCGGCCTTCCATGACGGCCAGCAGATTCTCCGCCACCACCGGCACCTGCTTGCGCACGGCGGCCATGGTCTTGGCGTTGGGGGCGCTCATGACATCCCCGAGCCCCCAGATGTTGGCAACTTGTTTGTGCCGCAGGGTGAACTGATCGACATCCAGCCAGCCGGCCGCATCGGCCAACTCGCTCCTGGCCACGAAGTCCGGCGCACACTGCGGCGGACACACGTGCATCATGTCGAACTCCATCTCCAGGGTCTCGCTGGCGTCGTCGCCGGACGCCTTCTCGAAACGCGCCACCTTAGCGGCCCCGTCAACGGATTTCAGCGTGTGGCTGTAGTGTGTGCTGATGCCGTAGCGTTCTATATAGGACTGCAACGCCGGGACATAGTCCTTGACGCCGAACAGGACACCGCCGGCATTGAGGAAGTGCACGTCGACGCTGTCGAGCACACCGCTCTTGCGCCAGTGGTGACAGGACAGGTACATGGCCTTCTGCGGCGCACCGGCACACTTGATCGGCATGGCAGGCTGGGTAAAAAAGGCCTTGCCGGACTTGAGATTCTGCACGAGCTCCCAGGTATAAGGGGCCAGGTCATAGCGGTAATTGGAGGTAACGCCATTGCTCCCAAGCGTCTCGGTGAGCCCCTCGATGGCGGACCAGTTCAGCACCAGGCCGGGAGCCACCACCAGTTGTTTGTAATGCACCACCGAGTCGTCGTTGAGCACGACCTCGTTGGCGGCCGTATTGAAGCCGGTGACCGCCTGCTGGGTCCAGACCACGCCCTTGGGGATCAGATCGGCCATGCGCCGGCGCGTCGAGGAGGCGTCGAACACACCGCCACCGACCATGGTCCAGCCGGGCTGATAATAGTGATCACTGGCCGGATCGATCAGGTTGATGCGTAGCCTGCTATTGCGGCGCTTGAGGCTAGAGGCCAGAGCGACCCCGCCGGAGCCCGCGCCGACGATGACCACGTCAAAGGAGGACTTGGCGCCCTCCACGCCGGTAGTCGCGGTCTCCCTCGGCGCCTGGGCTGCCTGCTGTTGCGCGCCGTCCAGTAGCGGGCCGATATCGAAGCCCGCTTCCCTGGCCTGCGCGCGCAGCGTGTCGTGATCGACACCCAGGTCGGCCGCTGCCGCGGCGTAGAGGTTAAACGAACGGTTGCCAGTGCGACAGAACGCGTGAATGCGCTTGCCGCCCGCCAGCAAGGGCTTGAACTGGTCACGGTGGCCGGGTTCGAGATGGCCGCTCTTGAAGGCGATCAGGTGCGCCTCCATGCCCAGGGCCTCCGCGGCCCTGGCCAGAGAAGTATACTCTGGCTGATCGGCCGCCTCGGCATCGGGCCGGTTGCAGACCAGGATCTCGACACCGGCCTCCTTGAGTTGCGCCAGGTCGGCTTCGCTGACCTGACTGGAATAGCTGAACTGATCGCTGACTTGATGAATCTTCACGGGAATCCCCCTGATCTGTGTGTGTGGTCGTCGCTCGTTACAGCACGTCGATGGGTATTTTCAGGTATGTCACGTCATTGTCTTCAGGCGGCGGGAAGTGGCCGGCGCGCATATTGACCTGCAGAGACGGCAGGATCAGGTGCGGCATGTCCAGCGTGCCGTCGCGCTTGGTACGCATGCTCACGAATTCGGACTCCTTGACCCGCTCGTTGACATGGATGTTGCCTTCTATCTCCTCCTTGACGGTGGTCTTGTATTCCATCTCCTTGCGCTCCTCGGTGCCGTAGTCATGACACATGAAGATGCGCGTCTTTGCCGGCAAGCGCAAGATCTTGCCAATGGACTGGAATAATTGCGCCGCATCACCGCCGGGAAAATCGGCACGCGCGGTGCCGGCGTCGGGCATGAACAGCGTGTCGCCGACGAAGGCCGCATCACCGATGACATGGGTCATGCAGGCGGGGGTATGACCGGGCGTGTGCAGGGTGAAGGCGGTCAGGTTGCCGATGCGGTATTCCTCTTCGTTCTTGAACAGGTGATCGAACTGGGAGCCGTCCGGCGTGAACTCCTCCTGAGTGTTGAAGATTTTGGCGAAGGTCTGCTGGACCGTGGTGACCTGCTCGCCGATGGCGATCTTGCCGCCCACCTTGTCCTTCAGATACGGCGCTGCCGTCAGGTGGTCGGCGTGGACGTGGGTCTCGATGATCCATTCGACGTCCAGTTTCTTCTCCTCCACGAAGCGCACGATCTCGTCGGCGCCGTGATGGCTGACGCGGCCGGAGGCCTCGTCGAAGTTCAGCACGGAGTCGACTATGGCGCAGGCTTTGGACGTGGGGTCCTGCACGACATAGGAAAAGGTGTTCGTGTCTTCATCGAAAAACGGATTGACCAGCGGCTTGATCTGCTCGGATTTTTCAGCGGTGCTTGCATTCGTGCTTTCAACGTTACTTTGCTGCGACATAACAATTCTCCTCGGGTTCAGTGTTGCCGGTCAGACTATCAGGACCCAGATCGCCCAGCAGACCAGGGCGGTGACTACGGGGGTGGTCATAAGCCAGAACATGTGTTTGACGGTGATCATGTGGCGCTCCTTTTAACTTCTCTCAAGCAATCTCATTCAGGGATGGGGCTCGCCTGGCGAACCCGTTCCACGCATTGACGTGGACTGTTGTATGGAAGGTTGCATGCGCCGTGCCAGACCCCGCTCTTCTTTTCTATCTTGCTGATATAAAAAGAAATATAGCAGTTTTAAGGAGCCAAATGAGGCATCACACGCTTGCCATTCCTTGCCAAAAATGTCACATTTGACAAGGACAACTGACAATTTTGACAAAAGCCGATGGACGTAATAGCGAGCGATCTTGACCTGCCCCTGGTGGAACTCCTCGAGGGCTTCGACTGCCCCGCCATCCTGGTCTCCAGCGAATACCAGATCCTGGCCACCAACGGGCACTACGAAGAGGCCTTCGGCAGCCTGGACCTGAGCGAGACGCATCGCTGCTACCGGGTCTCCCACGGCTATGACGTACCCTGCGACAGGGCCGGGGAGGACTGCCCCCTGGGCGCGGCACGCGAGTCCGGTCACAAGGAACGGGTACTGCATATCCACCAGACGCCACGGGGCAAGGAGCACGTTGACGTGGAGATGCTGCCCATCCATGACCGCCAGGGCAAGCTGCTCTATTTCGTCGAGCTGCTGCGGCCGGTGCCGCTGGCCAGCGGCAAGGTCAGCGAACGCGAACTGGTGGGTCAGAGCCCGGTCTTTCAGCAGATGCTGGAGCGCCTGGCCCGGGTGGCCAAGACCGACGCGGCGGCGCTGCTGCTGGGCGAGACCGGCACCGGCAAGGAGCTGGCGGCCAAGGTCATCCACAAGGCGAGTCCGCGCAAGGACAAGCCTCTGGTGACGCTGGAGTGCGCCGGCCTGACCGACACGCTGTTCGAGGCCGAACTGTTCGGGCATGTGAAGGGCGCCTTTACCGGCGCCCATGTCGACAGGAAGGGGCTGGTGGAGCTGGCCGACGGCGGCACGCTGTTTCTGGACGAACTCGGCGATGTTCCGCTATCGATGCAGGTCAAGCTGCTGCGCCTTCTGGAGACCGGCACCTTCCGGCGCGTGGGCAGCGCCGAAGTCCGACGCTCGGATTTCCGCCTGATCTGCGCCACCCACAAGAACCTCTACCGGATGGTGGAAGAAGGCACATTCAGGAGCGACCTCTATTACCGGATCAACGTGTTCCCCATCCACATCCCCTCGCTGGACGAGCGACGGGAAGACATTCCCCTGCTGGCCAAGGCGCTGCTGGACAGACTGGCGGGCAGCGGCAAGTTTCACCTGACCCGGTCCGCGGTGGACCTGCTACGGGCGCATCACTATCGCGGCAACATTCGTGAACTCCGCAATCTCGTCAATCGCGCCCTGGTGCTCACCGACAGCAATGTCATCGACGACGACGCCATTCGCGACGCGTTGCGGGAAGAGCAGTATTTCCAGCAACCGGAGCGGGAATTCGGCGCCGCCAACGAGGCCAACGGCGAGAGCGAGTGGGTGGATCTGAAGACCCACGAGCAGCACTATCTTGAGCGCATCCTCGC
>JBBDSI010000199.1:0-1021 GCA_040905005.1 Pseudohongiellaceae bacterium | reverse complement strand
TTTATCCCAGCTACAATTTATCCCAGATACAATTTTAGGACCCTAAACCATCTGTACTTTTTTGTACTTTCAGGAATCGAGGAGTAAGCAATGAAAACTAGAATGATATCCCTGGCGCTACTGTTTGTGCCGGCTCTGGCCTGGGCCCAGTCGGCACCGGTGCCCTGCGGTCCGTCCGGCGATCTGTCGGCGGAACTCTCTGGCAACGTCGCCGCGGATTCGCGCTGCTTCGAGCTGCGCATGTACACCGCCGAACCGGCAGTCAACGGGGTCGGGGGCATCGATAACCTGCACCAGCGTTTCCGCGAAGAAGAAGTCGCCATCTTCGAGCGCCTCGGCGCCGAGGTGATTGCCGTGTGGCAACGCCTGGACAACCCCAACACCCTGGTATGGATGCTCGCCTTCCGCGACCGTGCCCATCGTGACGAGGTCTGGCGTGGCTTCGGCAGCGATCCCGCCTGGCAGGCCCTGCTGGAGAAATACCCGGTGCCCATCTCCATCGAGAGCTTCATGATGAGCGCCACGGACTACTCCAACCTGAAGTAGTCTGCGCGAACCGTCGCCGTATGTCCCATAAACGGCAAGGTGGCGTCGCCGCCTTGCCGGTGTCTGAACCTCAGACTTGCTGGACACCGGTCATTGTGGCACTGTCAGGAAACTGTACGGTGGCCGCAATGCCGGGCGTCGGCGCGGCAGCGGCGGATTCGGGCGTAAGTAATAGTCCGGTCCAGCAATCGACTACCGGGCGTTCCGCAACAAGCAGGAACTCCCTGAAAATCAAAAGGAGTAGTGTTAATGAGTATCCCCTCCAGGATATTACTGTTCTGCCTGACTTGTGGTCTGGTCTCTGTCGCTTCGGCCCAGGATGCACCTGCCGGTCCGAGCCCTTATCAATTTACCAGTGAGACCTGGCTGCCGCCCTTCGCTGGGCCGGGCTTCACCTGGGGCGGTAATTCCGGGGTGAATGTGCAGTCCATGGATCGCATCTTCTTCATTCAGCGCGGCGAGACCCAACTGCCCG
>JBBDSI010000198.1:3603-5983 GCA_040905005.1 Pseudohongiellaceae bacterium | reverse complement strand
ACAGGATTGACGAACTTGGAGATGTCGCCGCCATAGGAGGCGATTTCCCGCACCAGGGTCGAGGAGATGTAGGACAGATTTTCCTCCGGCGCCAGGAACACGGTCTCGATACCCGGGTCCAGAACCCGATTCATTCCCACAAGCTGAAACTCGTACTCGAAATCCGCGACAGTGCGCAGCCCGCGCAGGATGATGTTGGCATCGCAGCTTCTGACGAATTCGGTGAGCAGGGTGTCGAAGGGCGTAACCTCCACGTTGTCGAGATGCGCCAAAACCTTCTCACATAGCTCGACACGCTGGGCCGTGGGCAGTGCATCGGATTTCTGCCGGTTGGTGCCCACCGCGACGATGATCCTGTCGAACAGACGGGCGGCGCGTTCCACCAGGTCGGTGTGGCCATTGGTGATGGGGTTGAAGGTTCCTGGATAGACGGCGATTTTCATGGGCGGGCCCGCAGAAGTTGCCACGCATTCTAACGAATAGATCAGGGCCACTCAATTTAAAGACCCGCCGATTTAGCACAGGATCCACAGGAGCCTGAAACAGGGTCCTGGCGGTCAGCGGGTGATGAAATCGGCGATGCGGCGTTCCAGCCAGTTCGACCCGGCGCCGGCGATGAAGCCGACGTGGCCCCCGGCCCTGCTCAGCAGCAGCTGCACGTTGCCGGGCAGGCTGCCGGCGGCCGGCAGCGCGGCGTCCGGGATCAGCGGGTCGTCGGCGCTCTGGATCAGCAGCGTGTCCTTGCGTATCTCCGGCAGGAAGCGGCTGCTGCTGGACCTGGCGTAATAGTCGGCCGCATCGGCGAAGCCATGCAGCGGTGCCGTGAAGCGATCGTCGAACTCCCAGATACTGCGAATGCCGTCCGGGTCGCCAAGCCCGGCCAGAATGCCGGCCTGCTCGCGCGCGTCGTGCTGCTCGAGGTGCACGCGCTTGCCGCGCATGTCATTGACGAGCCGGCGCACGAAATAGCGCCCATAGAGCCGGCTCGGCCCGCGGCCCATGGCCAGGGAACACTGCGCCAGATCGAAGGGAGTGGACACGGCTACGGCGCGTTCCACCGGCGCCTGCTCCCCCTGCTCGCCCAGCCACTTCAGCAGCACGTTGCCGCCGAGCGAGTAACCTACGGCCGTGAAGCGGCAGTCCGGGTATGCCTGAACCAGGCGACTCATCACCTCCTGGACATCGTCGCTTATGCCCGAGTGATAAGCCCTGGCGAGGCGATTAATCTCGCCGCTGCAGCCGCGGAAATTCATGGCGACACTGGTGAGGCCGTAAGCCTGCAACTGGGCCTGCAGGCTGGTGATATAAGGCGAGGAAGAGCAGCCGCACAGGCCGTGCAGGATAAGGACGATCGTCTCGTCGCGGCCTGGCGAGTTCGCGCCTTGCCACACCCAGTCCAGGTCGATGAAATCACCGTCCAGCAACTCCAGACGCTCGCGCTGTTGCGTGACGACCGGTGCACCCGCAAACCTGCGCCAGAGAGTCTGCGCGTGTCCACTCGGCAACCACCAGGCTGGCGTAAACGACACCGCCGAGTCCGATTCCCCGTACGGCAATTGCGTGCCGTCAGTCATCTCAGAACCCGCCACCGCTTGCTGCCTCGTTTTCGAACAAATAGTAATAGACCTGGCCCGCCTTTTTCTGGCGCCGCTCGCGCCAGGCAGCGGGTAACCCGGCAGGGTCGATTGGCTGCGCATGCTCGAGATAGATTCTGGCGCCGGGAGCCAACATTCCGCTCGCGGCGAGTTGCCGGCTCACTTCACCGAGGCAGTCGTCGCCGTAGGGCGGGTCCAGAAACACGACATGGTAAGGCTTTTCGCCGCCGCGCCGGAGAAACTCCAGCGCCGGGCAGCAGTGCAGGGCCGCCCTGGCGATGCCGAGCGTCGCCAGGTTCTCTTCCAGCACCCGGCAAACCGCGCTCTCCCTCTCCACCAGATCCACCCAGGCGGCACCGCGGGAGATGGCCTCGATGCCGAGTGCGCCGCTGCCGGCGAACAGGTCCAGGCAGCGGGCACCGGCAATCTCCTCGTGCAACCAGTTGAACAACGTCTCGCGAATACGATCCGCCGTGGGACGCAGGCCGCCGCTTTCGGGAAAGGTGAGGCGACGGCTGCGCAGCTCGCCGCCGATGATCCGTACCTCGTTACGTTTACTACCCTGCCTGCCCATCCGCCACAGCTCCATTCCTTTTCGCCAATCCGGTCCCGAGATGTTACCGCCTTCGGGCAAGTGATAGGATACCGGCTTGTATCAGACCCCTCCCGGCAGGCGCAACAGACGGCAAAACACGCCTTGTATCGTCGCCTTCCGTGGTCTCTGAAATACCAGTTATTCAGGTGACAAGACTCTAATCATGTTTGGATTTGGCAAAAACAAGGAC
>JBBDSI010000198.1:0-3503 GCA_040905005.1 Pseudohongiellaceae bacterium | reverse complement strand
GCAGTGGCTTCTTCGGTCGCCTCAAGGATGGACTCAGTCGCACACGCGACCGCCTGAGTGAGGGCATCGGCGCGCTGGTACTCGGCGAGAAGACGATCGACGCCGGCCTGCTCGACGACATCGAGACCCAGTTGCTGGCCGCCGATGTCGGCATCGAAGCCACCGACCAGATCATCGACAATCTGAAGAAGCAGCTGGATCGCAAGCGCCTGTCCGACCCGGCCGCGTTCATGGCCGCGCTGAAGGCGGAACTGCAGACGATCCTCGCACCCTGCTCACAGCCACTCGCACTCAACGACAGGCCGACCCCCTTCGTCATCCTCATCGTCGGAGTCAACGGAGTTGGCAAGACCACCACCATCGGCAAGCTCGCCAGGCGCTTTCAGAGCGAGGGCCGCAAGGTCATGCTGGCCGCAGGCGATACCTTTCGCGCCGCGGCGGTCGAGCAACTCCAGGTCTGGGGCGAACGCAATGACGTGCCGGTCATCGCCCAGGCCAGCGGCGCCGACAGCGCCTCGGTGATCTTCGATGCCTATCAGGCGGCCAGGGCCCGGGAGATGGATGTACTCATCGCCGATACCGCCGGCCGCCTGCACACCAAGGACAACCTCATGCAGGAGCTCACGAAGATCGTGCGCGTCCTGAAGAAACAGGACGAGCGCCTGCCGGACGAGATCCTGCTGGTGCTCGATGCCACCACCGGACAGAACGCCCTCAGCCAGGCGGACAGTTTTCATCGCGCCGTGAATCTTTCGGGCCTGGCACTCACCAAGCTGGACGGCACGGCCAAGGGCGGCGTGGTGTTCGCCGTGGCGAAGCGGCTGGGACTGCCCATTCGCTTCATCGGCGTGGGGGAGAAAATAGACGACCTGCGCCCGTTCGACGCCCGGCAATTCGTGGAGGCGCTCTTCGCCGAATGATCGAGTTCGATCGGGTCAGCAAACGCTACGGCGGCGGGCAGGACGCGCTCGCCAACATCAACTTTACTCTCGGCAAGGGTGAAATGGCCTTCCTGACCGGCCACTCCGGTGCCGGCAAGAGCACCCTGCTGAAACTCATCCTCGCCATGGAGCCGCTCAGCGGCGGACGGTTGACGGTAGCCGGCCTGGACATGAGCCGCTTGCCGCGCCGTCGTATTCCCCCGCATCGGCGCCGCATCGGCACCGTCTTTCAGGATCACCAGCTGCTGTTCGATCGCAGCGTCGCCGCTAACGTGGCCCTGCCGCTGCGGGTTTCCGGTTTCCCTCCCCAGGACATTCAGCGCCGCGTGCGCGCCGCCCTGGACAAGGTCGGGCTGCTCGGCAAGGAGAAGCTGTCGCCGGCCCAGCTTTCCGGCGGCGAGCAACAGCGGGTAGGGATCGCCCGCGCCGTCGTCGGTCGGCCCGGCATCATTCTCGCCGACGAACCCACCGGCAACCTGGACCCGGCTCTGTCCAGCGAGATCATGGCCGTGTTTCGCCAGTTCCGCGAGATTGGTGTCTGTCTGCTCATCGCCACCCACGACACGCGGCTCATCCAGGGCGGTGGTTGCCGCGTGCTCACCCTCGACCGGGGGCGGCTGGTCAGCGATCAGCCGGCGGCGACATGATCCGCACCAGGGGGGAGAGGCCGGCGACGAAGCGGCAGGGGGCGCCAGCGACCTGGTGGCTGCAGCACAAACAGGACGCGGCAGACAGCCTGCGCCGCCTGCTCGCCGCACCGCTGTCGAGCCTGATGACCGTGTTCGTGATCGCGATCGCCATGCTGCTGCCCTCGCTGGTGCTGCTGATCAACAGCAATCTCGGCAACTTGCTGGAGGAATTTCGCAGCTCGGCACGGCTGACCCTGTATCTCGAAGAAGCGACGACAGAGGCGGAGGCGACCGCTACTAGTGAGTACTTGCTTACTCTTGATAGCATAGATTCTGTAGATTTTATTTCACAGACGCAGGCTCTGGAGGATTTCAGCGCGGCCGCCGGCCTGCGTGATGTGCTGACTTCGTTCAGCGACAACCCCCTGCCAGCCTCCCTGGTAGTCACACCGGCCGAGGTGTCGGCGGACGACGTCCAGGCCCTGGCGGCAGAGCTGGAAGCACGCCCCGAAGTCGCCCTGGTGCAGGTGGACCAACAGTGGATTCAGCGTCTGGAGGCTCTGGCCGGCCTGTTGCGTGTGGTCGCACGGACACTGGGCATCATCGTGGTGCTGGGCGTGGCATTCATCGTCGGTAACACCATCCGGCTGTCGGTGGAGAACCGCCGGGACGAGATCCGCGTCATTAAACTGGTGGGAGGCAGCGACGGCTTCATTGCCCGGCCCTTTCTCTACACAGGCCTGTATTACGGGATCTGCGGCGGTGTGCTGGCCCTGCTCATGCTACTGCTGATCGGCCTGGCGCTGGCGGCGCCCCTGCGCGCCCTGACCGGGCCCGGCGCGTCTGCCCTGACCGGGCTTAGTCCCGCCGGCGCGCTACTGCCGGTGCTGGCCGGAGCCGCCGTGGGCTGGGCCGCCGCCCTCATCGCCAGCCGGCGCTGCATAGGCACCATCGACCCCTGACCCACTTTCTTTTGGGGAAGGAGCGTTAGAAGAAGCGTGAAAAAGGAGCGCGAAAGTGAACTTAAAGCCGGCTGTGAGCGTTATTAATTAGTGAGCAGGCCTTGAATTCCAGCAAATCGGCCGTATCTTAAAGACGGTTTTCGTATTGCGCCCGGCGGCGCTGCCAGGCAGACGCCGGGGAGAAGCGCAAATCCGCGGAGTTCGGGGCCTGCAGAGTACCCAAACAGGGTTGGGCGCATGGCGCAAACCCCCCGGCAGGTGCTAAAATGCAGGTCACAGGTGTCCTTTTTCGACACCCGAGAGGTAAAAGAGAAATCCCATGGAGACACGTGCAGAAATGAGTACTGGCAAGAGTCTGCAGGTATTCGACCCGATCACTCCGGGTCGCGACCTCACAGCCTATATTGCCTCGGTGAACAGCATTGCCGTGCTGACGCCGGAGCGGGAGCGGGAACTGGCCGAACAGTACTACTACCACGATGACGTCGAGGCCGCCCGGCAACTGGTGCTGGCGCATCTACGGTTTGTGGTGCACATGGCCAAGACCTATTCCGGATACGGATTGCCCCAGGCCGACCTGATCCAGGAAGGCAATGTGGGCCTGATGAAGGCCGTCAAGCGCTTCAATCCTGAAGTGGGTGTGCGCCTGGTGTCCTTTGCCGTGCACTGGATCAAGGCCGAGATGCACGAGTACATCCTGCGCAACTGGCGCATCGTGAAAATTGCCACCACCAAGGCCCAGCGCAAGCTGTTCTTCAACCTGCGCAGCTCCAAGAAGCGTCTGGGCTGGCTGAACAATGAAGAGGCCGAGGCCATGGCGAAAGACCTCGGCGTGGACGCCAAGGTGGTACGGCAGATGGAAGGCCGCATGAGCTCCTACGACACCGCCTTCGACGCCGAAGCCGACAGCGACGACGACAATGCCTATCGCGCGCCGGCCTTCTACCTGGAAGACCAGTCCTCAAACGTCG
>JBBDSI010000197.1:1470-6018 GCA_040905005.1 Pseudohongiellaceae bacterium | reverse complement strand
CGGGTCAGTGTGCGGGAGATGAAGCGGCCGATTTCCAGGATCTCGGCGGGACAGACAGCGTGCTCCATGGGATAGGTATGGTAGGTGGCCATCAGGCCCAGTTCGTTCAGGGCCAGCACGCTGCGCCGCCCCAGGGCCTCCGGCACGACGCCGTCACTGTCGCCGTGGCAGACCAGAATGGGCAGGCTACTCTGCACCGGAGCAACCTGCAGGGTTGCGGCGGTCGCCAGGTACGAGGACAGGGAGAACAGGCCGGCCAGGGGGGCCGGATAGGTGAGTGCCGCCTCGAAGGCTACCGCCCCACCCTGGGAAAAGCCGCCGATGAGAATGCGCTCACTGGCGATGCCGCGCTCGCGTTCGCGGTCGACCAGGTCCTGCACCCGCCTGGCGGATGCAAGCAGCTGCGCCACGTCCACGTGGCGGTCGACATTCAGCGCCTGAATGTCATACCAGGCACGCATACGCCAGCCGTTATTGATCGTGACCGGTATCTCCGGGGCGTGGGGAAAGATATAGCGAATCTGCAGCTGCCGTTCCACCAGTAGCTGGGGCACGATGGGTGGGAAGTCGTGGCCGTCCGCGCCCAGCCCATGCAGCCAGATAACCGCCGCGTCCACCTCGCCGGTACCGGGATACTCCACTGTTTCAGCCGGCAAATAATCCATAATCCGCGCTCTCCAATCCGCCTGGCCGCGTTGCCGCCGGGTCATTACTTTGGGTCCCTCCAGGCGCTGCCTGGAAGCGCAGCTTCTCCACTCAGGGTCGAGACGCGCCGGAGAGTGTACCGGTGCCCACCCGTCCGCGCCACAGCGCTGTCGCCCCGGAGAACCAGATTGTGGCCGCCCATGCCATGGCGATTGCGCACCCGCCGGGGCTGCATTACCATTGCCGGCATGAAGAGATCTGGACTGTTATTGATGGGCGTGCTGCTCTCCTGGAGCCTGACGGCCACGGCGGAAATCGGATTTCCCGCCGAAGCGCTGGTGGGGTCCTGGGAGGGCCCGCTGGTCATCGGCCGGGACAACATGAACCTGGCCTTCACCTTCTCGCGCAGCGAAGAGGGCTTCGACGCCGCCATGACCAGTGGCGGCCTGGGCATCTACGGCATGCCCGCGCCCGAGGTCAGCGTCGATGGCACAGAGGTCATCATTCGCATTCCGCGCCTCGACCTGGAATTCACCGGCACGCTGCGCCTGGACGAAACGGGCGCCACGATCGAGCGCATCGACGGTGACTGGTTCCAGTACTCCGAAATGGTGCCGATTGTGTTGCACCCGGTGGCCGAGCCCACATTCTGAGCTTCCCGCGACTGCCTTTCTTCAGGTTCCTCTGATTATTTCAGAGGGGATTAATTCAGAGGGGATTAATTCAAAGGGTGGCTTACATTTAACGCTTACATGTAACGCTGCAGGTTGCGGTTGGCGCGACTGAGGCGTTCTGACATGACCCGCACGATGTAGGTGTGCAGACCCGCCGTCGAGGCCGGGAACTGCCGTGACATGGCCTCCAGCGCTGCCTTGTCCAGGCGGAACAGCGTTGCATCCTTCTCGATACGCACACTCGCCGTGCGATTCTCTCCGGTATAGATCGCCATCTCGCCGAGGATGGCGCCGGCCTTGTACTTGCGCAGAATCTGCTCCTGTTGCTGCGGTATCTGCAGGACCACCACGACGGTGCCGGACCCTACGAAGTAGAGGCTTTCCCCCTTGTCACCCTCACGGAACAGGTACTCGCCCGCATTGCGCTGCTCGACGACGAAGAAGTCCGCCAGCTTGGCGACATCCTCCTCGACGAAGGCGATGCGCCGCAGTACGTCGGACAGCTCGACGGTATAGTCCTCGTCGCTGCGATTCATCTCATCCAGGATGCGACGCTCGCACCAGTCCACGGCGGTGTCCACCTGGTCCTTGTAGATACGCTCCTGGGGCTGTTCACCCAGAGTGAAGAAGCGGTGCTTGACGAGTTGCTTGATGGACTGTTCATCGGCGCCGCTGATCACGATGTGGAAGCCGGCCTGGTCGCTGATCTGCGCCAGCTTGGCGAAGGTCACGATGGCGGACGTATCGAGCTGGCTGACATGATGGAAGTCCAGTACCAGGAAATCGAAGCGTCCCTGATCACGCTCCATGATCCGGTTGCGGATGGCTGTGATCAGCTTGTCGGCGGTGCCGAAGAAGATGAAGCCCTGCAGAATCAGGATCAGCACGCGGTGTCCTTGCTGATTCAACAACTCGCGGGTCTCCAGGTCCCGGTCGACGTTGCTGGCATGATCGGTGCCGTTGGTCTCGATCTTGATGACGCTGAGTTTCGAGTAGTTGATGACGAACAGGATGATGGCGACGAAGAAGCCGAAGGTCACGCCCTGCAGTATGTCGCTGAAGATGATGACCACGAGGATGAGCAACACCACCACGTAATCGGAAAGCGGCAACTCATCCCGCGACTTCCAGACCCAGTCGATGAGGAATTCAAGACCCACATAGATCAGCAGGCCGCCCAGAATGAACGTGGGTACCATTCCCATGAAACCGGCGCCGGCGAGCAGGGCGGCCGCCACGACGACTGCATTGACAAAGCCGGTGAGCCGATCCTTGCCACCGAGACGATCCACCAACGCCGTGTCTGACGCATCGTGCACGCCGGGAAACCCGCCCAGCAGGCTATTGACGATGTTGGTATAGCCCATCACCTGCAACTCATGGTCGGGTCTCAGATCCTTGCGCGCGATCAGTTCGATACCCGAGACATCCAGCAGCAGCATCATCGAACACAGCAGTGCCACCACCACGATACCCCCGAGCTGCTCGGAGATGGCCATCCAGCTGACTTCATCGAAATAGTCGAAGTGAAAGACCGGCACCAGGATGCCGGTGGACTCGATGTCCGGTAGCAGGCCATTGGCGATCGCCTCGTCGCGAGAGACACCGGCCAGGGCCAGGATGCCGTAGAAGAGAATGATCGACAGTGCCAGGATGCCAGGCACGGACAGGCGGTTGTCGCGAAACAGCTTGCCGATGATCAGGCACAGCGCAAGCACGACTGCGGGCGTGATCAACTGAATGAACTCGCCATCGTCAAGCAGCCCCAGGCTGGGCTCGACGCCGGCGGCGACGGTGAGGCCACCCTCGACGAAGATATAGCCGATGCCGGCGAAAAAGCCGCCGGTCACCGGATAGGGGATGTAACGCACAAGGTTGCCGAGCTTCATGCGGCCCAGCAGCAACAGGAACAGGCCGGTGATGACCGTGGTGACCATGATGGCCGCGATGATGGTCGCCTCGGCGCCGATGGAGTATTGCGACCCGAAGCTGCTGTAGATACTGCCCACCATGACAGCGAACACCGGCACCAGGCCGTTGCGCGGGGAGCAGATGACCGCCTTGAAATCGCTGAACAGTGAGCCGCCGAGACCGGTAATCAGCGTGCCCATGAGCAGGATAGCGATACCCGGCACCATAAGACGAGGGTCGGTTTGCGCGAACAGCAGCGCGGCCACGGATACGGCCACGGAGATATTGACCAGCGCGATCAGGCCACCGGACAGGATATTGGCGAAGTAACTGGACTGCATTATTATTCGTATTGGTGCTGCAAAGCGCCGAGAATACTATCAGCGGCACACCGATACTAGCCTGTGCGGGGAAGTCTTCCCGCGCTCTACCCTGGCTTATACCCGAGCCTGTGCCCGAGCCTGTGCCCGAGCCTGTCAGCCGAACTCGATTCCCTGCGCTACCTGAGCTGAATGAGGCGTGACGACACTTGCTCGCGGCAGCGGCAATAATTCACTCAACCGGCCTGTCTTCTATAAGCGGCACTGCTTTATACTGATACGCTCTATGATGATTACCAGGCACAATCAAAACGCCCGGCCCACCGGCATTGTCCGGGGCCTCCTGCTGTTGCTGGCGCTGCAGTTCTGCGCCGGTGCGGCACTGGCGACTACCATCCGCGGCATGAGCATCGACGAGGTGGCGAATCAGGCCGAGTTGATCTTCGAGGGGGTGGTACTGACGCATGCGGTGCAACGGGAATCCGGCAGCGGCCTCATACACACCTATGTCACATTCAGTGTCGCCGACGTCATCAAGGGAAACTTCAGTGGCGACACGCTGGAGCTGCGCTTCACCGGCGGCGAATACAACGGCGAGATCGTCGAGGTCAGCGGACTGAGCATCCCCCCTGTCGGCGAGGCGGGCATCTATTTCGTGGAGTCCGCCACGCGCGCCCTGTTGAATCCCCTGTTGGGCTGGTCGCAGGGACACTATGTGATCGTCGAGGAGAACGGCGAGCGGCAGGTAAACACGGCGTCCCGCGAACCGGTGCTGGAGGTGCGGGCGATGGCCGACATCCCCGTGAGTATCCGCCGGCCACAACCGTTGATTGAGGGCAAGTCCGACGCCGCCGGTGGCGTGATCACCGACAGCAGCGCCCTCAGCATCGAGCGGCCCCTCACGGTGGAGCAGTTCAAGACGCGCATCCGCGCGCTCGTGGACTGACGCCGGCTACTACAAGCAATCCTCAGGGAATCAGTGGCGCCGTGACGCCGGC
>JBBDSI010000197.1:0-1370 GCA_040905005.1 Pseudohongiellaceae bacterium | reverse complement strand
TGACGCCGGCTACTACAAGCAATCCTCAGGGAATCAGTGGCGCCGTGACGCCGGCCGGGTCGGCACCGGCGGCGAACAGCTTGAGAGTGACACGATTCTCCGTGAGAGCCTGGCGCAGCGCCGGGCTCATGAAAATCTCTCCCTCGGCCGCGACCTGTTGCGGTCCCAGCAGACTGGCGTGAATCGAGGCGTTCGAGCCGGCTTCCGCCCCCTCGATGACCAGCACCAGCGCCTGCAGCGCGGCGCTGTCACCGGCGCTGAGATCAACCCGATAGCGCAGGCGGTTGCGTAGACTGTCTACGGTAAACTCGGCCATGACCCGCAAGCCACCGGCGCCCAGCCTGCCCACCAGACTCGTTGCGGCCGGTGCTTGTGCGCCCGTGAGTGCCGGAGTCACGCTCGGAGGACGCCGCGGTTGCAGGGCCTGTTCGAAGGGCCAGGCCAGCGCCAATAGGCGGGCATCGTCCAGGAAGCCGCCCAGTAGCTCCATGCCCACCGGCAACCCCGCCGCGCTGAAGCCCACCGCCAGCGATAGCGCCGGCAGGCCGGAATTCGCCGACAGCGAGCAGTTATTACCCGGCTGGCTGCTGCCGATGAAGACCGGCTGCTCCGCGATGACGGGATAGACGATGGCGTCGAGGTCCATCTCCTCCAGCACTGACTCGAGCGCCGCCCTGAGGCGCGCGCGGGCGGCCAGCGCCTCCGCGTAGGCCTGCTCGTCCCGGGCCGAGGCGATGCTGCGCGCCAGCACGCCAGTCACCGCCTCGTGGTGCAGGCCGAGCGCCACGACTTCACTCAGGCTGTGGATCTCATCACTACCGAACTCAAGCAGGTACTGATTCAGATCGCTGCGAAACTCGTGCCCGATCACACCGGATACACCGATCAGAGCCAGCGCCTCGGCAAGCTCAACCTCGATGACCTCGGCCCCCTGCTCCGCGTACCAGTCCAGCGCCGCGTCGATCGCCGCGCGCGTGGCGCCGTCGGCACGCGCCATGTAGGGGCTCAGTCGGCCAAGGCGAAGCCCGCCCGGCTCGATGCTGCCGAGGGCCGCGCTGAAAGCCGGCAATGGCCGCCCGGCCACGACGGCGGTTGCCGCGTCGGCGGGATCGTGACCACTGGTAGCATCGAGCACCACGGCCAGATCGGCAAGACTCCGGGCGAGGGGACCGCCCACATCCTGGGTGTGGGCCAGCGGCATGATGCCGTGGATACTGCCAAGCCCCTTGCTCGGGCGCAGGCCCACCAGATTATTGAAGGCGGCGGGAATACGAATGGAGCCGCAGGTATCGGAGCCCATGCCGACGGCGCCGAGGCTCGCGGCCACCGCGGCTGCGGTGCCGCCGCTGGACCCTCCAGGCACGCGGCGT
>JBBDSI010000196.1:0-6029 GCA_040905005.1 Pseudohongiellaceae bacterium | reverse complement strand
CTAGTATGATGCAGACATGAGCCTGGAAGGCGAGAGTCTCTTAAATTTCTACTACCTGTTCGCCGCGCTGGCCATCGGCCTGCTGATCGGCGCGGAGCGCGGCTGGAAAGAGCGCGAAGCGAAGGAAGGCGAGCGCGTCGCCGGCGTGCGCACCTTCGGACTCATCGGCCTGCTGGGCGGCGGCACCGCCCTGCTGGCGCAGCACCTCGCCCCCATCCTCATGAGCCTGGCCTTCGTCGGGCTCGCCCTCGTCCTCACTGTCGTCTATGTGGTCAACAAGCAGGACCGCGACGACGCCGGCATCACCAGCCTGGTGGCGGCCCTGGTCACCTTTGTGCTGGGCGCCCTGGCGGGCAGCGGCGAAGTCATCCTGGCCGCCAGCGCGGCGGTGATCACCACCCTGCTGCTGAGCTACAAGCCAGTGCTGCACTCCTGGCTCAACGCCCTGGAGGCGCGGGAGATACGCGCCGCTTTCAAGCTGTTGCTGATTTCCGTGGTGCTATTGCCCATCTTGCCCAACGAGGGCTACGGCCCCTGGCAGGCGCTGAATCCCTATGTGATCTGGTGGATGGTGGTGCTGATCGCATCGATCTCCTTCGTCGGCTATTTCGCGGTGAAGATCGGCGGCGCCCGCCGCGGCATCCTGTTCACCGGGCTATTCGGCGGCCTGGCCTCCTCCACCGGGCTGACCCTGCATCTCTCACGCCTGTCACGCGACGATGACCACAACATGACGCCCATTCTGGCCAGCGGCATACTGCTGGCCTGCGGCACCATGTACCCGCGCATGCTGCTGGTCGCCAGCGTGCTCAACCCGGACCTGTTCATGCCCCTGTTGCTGCCGACCCTGGTCATGGCCCTGGCCGCCTACGTGCCGGCCCTGGTCTACTGGTACCGCCAGAAGAAACTCGAGGCCGACCCTCAATCGACCCTGAAGAACCCCCTGGAACTGAGCTCCGCGCTGGGCTTTGGCCTGCTGCTGGTGCTGGTCATGCTGCTCGGCCAGGTATTACGCAACCAGTTCGGGGATGCCGGCGTGCTGGCCCTGGCCGCCGCCTCCGGCGTCGCCGACGTGGACGCCATCACCCTCTCACTGACCCAGATGAGCCAGGGCGACCTGACCGTTGCCACCGCCGTCACCGGCATCGTCATCGCCGCCGCCGTGAACACCCTGGCCAAGGGGGGCATGGCCGCGGTCATAGGCCGCCACGGCCTCGGCTTGCGGGTGGGCCTGCCGCTGCTGGTCAGTGCCGCGGCTGGGTTGCTGGTGGTGTTTGTTGCTGGGTAACTGGAGCGCCTGTGAGTGAACTGAGCGGATCATCAGAGAAAAAAGGACCTTCCGTACTGGTCCTGAATCCCGGAAGTTCTTCCCTGAAGTGGGCCCTGTTCCGGGCCTGTGAAGACCCCGCTCCCTATGAGACGGGGCACATCAAGGGCAAGGGTATTAATGGAGAGGACCGGCGCGTCGCTCTGCAGAAGTTTGTGGATGAGCACGAGACTGGATGCGCGGTCATCCGCTTCGTTCACGGCGGACCGGATTACGTCAGGCCAGTGGCAATAGATGCGTCAAGTTATCCGGCTCTAAAGAAGCTGGAAGCTTTGGCGCCGCTGCACAACCGCCTGAGTCTGGACTGCATCGAAGCCCTCCTGGAACGACGGCCGGGACTGAAACTGATCGCGGTATTCGATACCGAGTTCTTCCATGACCTGCCCCGGGTGGCGCGGATGTACGGATTGCCGGCTGAACTGGCCCGGAAACATCGCCTCCGCCGCTTCGGGTTTCACGGCTTCGCCCACCGCGACATGGCGCGCCGCTGGCAGGCCCTTGCTGATGACACTGAGAGGCGGGGCAGAGACACTGAGCGCCGGGGCGGAGACACTGAGCGCCGGGGCAGAGACACTGAGAGACGGGACAGAATAGTGACGATGCAGCTCGGCAGCGGCTGTTCGATGGCCGCGATCGCTGGCGGCCGGCCGCTCGATACCACGATGGGCTTCACCCCGAACGAGGGGCTTCTGATGAGCACCCGCTCGGGCGATATCGATCCGGGCCTGGTGACCTGGCTGCAGCGCCTGGAAGGCTGGGGGCCGGATGAGACTGACAGGATACTCAACGAGCACTCCGGGTGGCTTGGCGTATCCGGCGAGAGCGCGGACATGACCGATCTGCTGGCAAGCGGATCTGAACAGGCCGGGGACGCCATCGCCTTGTTCCGCTACCGCATCCGCAAAACACTTGGCGCCTATTATGCCCTGCTCGGTGGGTTGGACGGTGTCATGGCGGGGGGTGGCATCGTCGAGCATGCACCGTCCTTTGTCCGTGAAATCCTGAGCGGCCTCGAGCATCTCGGGATCGTCCTGGCGGACGCGAAAAGCAATGCCCGCCCAGACGCGGACCTGGGCCCGGATGGTACCTGGCGCTTTTCCACTACCAATTCCCCCGTCGCCTGCTGGTGCATTCGCGTCGACGAAAACCGTAGCATGCTGGACAGCGCCAGCGAACACATGCAAAGTGATAGCGTCGATATTTGAGCAAGGAGGCAGCCAGCATGACGAAAGACAATCTCTCAGTACTGCAGTCCATCGGTCAGAGCGTGTGGCTGGATAATCTGAGCCGGAGCCTCATCGATTCCGGCCGGCTGCAACGGCTGGTGAGCAGCGGTCTCGGCGGCATAACCTCCAACCCCGCGATCTTCGAGAAGGCCATCAACGGCGGCAATGATTACGATACCCGGATTCATGAACTAGGCAGGGCCGGGCACGATCCCGAAACCATCTACCGCACCCTGGTGGTGGCTGACATCGCCGCTGCCGCCGACATTCTGCATCCCGTATACGAGGCCTCGAAGAGCGCGGACGGCTTCGTCAGCCTGGAGGTCTCCCCGCATCTGGCGCGCGACACGGAAGGCACTATTACCGAGGCCCGGGAACTCTGGCAGGCCGTCGACCGTCGCAACGTGATGATCAAGGTGCCGGGCACGCACGAAGGGCTGCCGGCGGTCAGTACCCTGATCGAAGAGGGGATCAACGTCAATGTCACGCTGTTGTTTGGTCTCGACCGCTACGGCGAGGTGTACGAGGCCTACATGGAGGGGCTGGAGAAGCGGGCTCGGGCCGGCCACTCGCTGCAAGGCATCGCCTCGGTCGCCAGCTTCTTCCTGAGCCGGATCGACACAGTGGTCGACCCATTGCTGGACCAGGCCGCCGGCCCGGAAGCGGGCCAGTATCGGGGGCAGACCGCGATCGCCTGTGCAAAACTCGCGTACCGGCATTCCCGGTCCGTGCTCGCCGGCCGCCGTTTCCAGGGTCTGGCCGAGCTGGGGGCCCAGCAACAGCGCCTGTTATGGGCAAGCACGGGGACCAAGAATCCCGATTATGCAGACACCCATTATGTCGAACCGCTGATCGGCCCGGATACCGTCAACACGCTGCCGGAGGAAACGCTGGAAGCGTTCATCGACCACGGCACGGCCGGGGAGACGCTGGCTGCTGGCGTGGACGAAGCCGAGCAGCTTTTGCGGCGGTTGCCGGAACTCGACATTCACCTCGATGCGATCACACGCCAGCTCGAGGAGGAAGGCATCCGGAAATTCACCGAGCCTTACGATCGACTGCTTGATTCCATTGCCACCAAAGCCGCTGGGAAATAATGCCATGACACGAACAGAAGGTCCGGCAGGCGCGGTTACAGCGGAAGAACTGGAACGCATGCATGCCTGGTGGCGCGCGGCGAACTACCTTTCCGTCGGGCAGATTTACCTGCTGGACAATCCGCTGTTGCGCCAGCCCCTGAAACTGGAACACATCAAGCCGCGCCTGCTCGGACACTGGGGCACCACACCCGGGCTGAACTTCATCTATGTGCATCTGAACCGCGTCATCAAGGCGCTCGACCTGAACATGATCTACCTGGCGGGACCCGGTCACGGGGGCCCGGCGATGGTCGCGAACACTTATCTGGAAGGCACTTACAGCGAGGTCTATCCGGACGTCAGTCAGGATGTCGAGGGCATGAAACTGCTGTTCCGCCAGTTTTCCTTTCCCGGCGGGATACCAAGCCATGTCGCGCCGGAAACGCCGGGCTCGATCCACGAGGGCGGCGAGCTGGGTTATTCCCTGGCGCATGCGTTCGGCGCGGTGTTCGACAACCCGGACCTGATCGCGGCCTGCGTCATCGGCGACGGCGAAGCCGAGACCGGACCACTGGCGGCGGCCTGGCACTCAAACAAATTCCTCGACCCGGCCGGGGATGGCGCGGTGCTGCCGATCCTCCACCTCAACGGCTATAAGATCGCAAACCCAACACTGCTGGCGCGGATTGGCCATGATGAACTGGAGAGCCTGCTGCGGGGTTATGGCTATAAACCGTATTTCGTGGAAGGCGCGGAAGCGGAGGCGATGCACCAGGCCATGGCGGCGGCGCTAGATGGCGCGGTGGCTGAAATCCGCGACATTCAGCGCAGAGCGAGGCAAGGGGACGGCGCTGACCGGCCGCAGTGGCCGATGATCGTGCTGCGCAGCCCGAAGGGCTGGACCGGGCCGAAGGAAGTCGACGGCAACAAGACCGAGGGGCACTGGCGCTCGCATCAGGTTCCGGTGACCGGGTTTGTCGATAATCCCGGGCATATCGAAATCCTCGAGCAGTGGCTGCGCAGCTATCGGCCCGAAGAGTTATTCGGGGAAGACGGCAGCCTGAAGCCGGAACTGGCCGAGCTGGCCCCCGCCGGAGACCGGCGCATGGGCGCGAACGCCCACGCCAACGGTGGTCTCCTGCTAAAGGACCTGGCCCTGCCGAATTACCGCAGTTACGCCATAGACGTCGCCGAGCCCGGCCGCGTCGATGGGGAGGCGACCCGGGAGATGGGCAAGCTCCTGCGCGATGTGATGAAGCGCAACATGAAACACCGGAACTTCCGGGTGTTCGGGCCGGACGAGACCGCATCCAACCGGCTAGGCGCGCTGTTTGACGTCACCGACCGCGCCTGGAACGCCGAGGTCGTCCCGTCCGACGATAGTCTGGCCCGCGACGGACGGGTCATGGAAATTCTCAGCGAACACACCTGTCAGGGCTGGCTCGAAGGGTACCTCCTGACCGGTCGGCACGGCCTGTTTTCCTGTTACGAAGCCTTCATCCACATCGTGGATTCCATGTTCAACCAGCACGCCAAATGGCTGAAGGTCGCCAATGATATTCCCTGGCGCCGACCGATTGCTTCGTTGAACTACCTGCTGACGTCACACGTCTGGCGCCAGGATCATAATGGCTTTTCGCACCAGGATCCGGGTTTTATCGATCATGTGGTCAACAAGAAGGCGGATGTCATCCGGGTCTATCTGCCGCCAGATGCCAACACACTGCTGGTCGTCACGGACACCTGCCTGCGCTCCAAGAACCTGGTCAATGTGATTGTCGCCGGCAAGCAGCCACAGCTGCAGTTTTTTGCTATGGAGGCCGCGATCAATCACTGCAGCGAGGGCATCGGCATCCTGGAGTGGGCCAGCTCGGACCAGGGAGGCGCGCCCGACGTGGTACTCGGCTGCGCGGGCGATGTGCCGACACTGGAAGTCCTGGCGGCCGCGGCGCTGCTGCGCGAGCATTTGCCGGATCTTAAAGTGCGGGTCGTCAACGTTGTGGACCTGATGACGCTGCAACCCGAGAGTGAACATCCGCATGGCTTGTCCGACGCGGATTTCAACACCCTGTTCCCCGGCGCCACGCCGGTCATCTTCGCCTACCACGGTTATCCGTGGTTGATTCACCGCCTGACCTACCGGCGGCTTTGTCATCCCCACCTGCACGTCCGGGGTTACAAGGAAGAGGGTACGACCACCACGCCGTTCGATATGGTGGTCATCAATGACATGGACCGTTTCCATCTGGTGCAGGACGTCATCGACCGGGTGCCGAAACTCGGCAGCAATGCCGCCTACATCAAGCAGCTGATGCGCGACAAGCTAGTCGAGCATGACCACTACATCAGAAGGCACGGCCAGGACATGCCCGAGATCAGAGACTGGCGCTGGCCGGG
>JBBDSI010000195.1:0-1037 GCA_040905005.1 Pseudohongiellaceae bacterium | reverse complement strand
ACTCAGAGTAAATGCAGCGAGTAAACACTCGGAGTAAATACAGCGAGTAAACACTCAGAGTAAATACTCAGAGTAACCACTCGGAGTGAATACTCTGAGTCGGGGGTCGTTCAGGATAGTGTGGGTTAGCTATTGCTGGCTTCAGTAGGCTCGAAATCGCCGGTGAAGCGGACCAGTTGGTCGTTTTCGAAGAACACCGAGACCCGCTCCTGGCCGCGTACGCCGCCGCCGGGCTGGTAGCTGTAGACATAGTCCCAGCGGTCCTGGTGATAGGGGTCGCGGATCAGTGGCGTGCCCATGACGAAGATGACCTGCCGTTTGGTCATACCGGGACGCAACTGGTCGACCATCTCCTGGGTAATGATGTTGCCCTGGGGAATGCCGATCTTGTACACGCCAGGGAAGTCCATGCTGCCGATGCTGCCGCAGCCGGCGAGCAACAGGGCTAGCGCGGCGGGCAGGAGGATTGTACGGATACGACGGTGATGGGTCATGGCTGCTCGGTGTGCTTTACTGGCCTGGGTGGCGGTGAGCGGGCATAATAGCGTACCTTGAGTTACGGGAAAACCGCAGTCGGATGCGCCCGTATTCGCGAGAGAACACTGCCGTCCGAACCCGGCAGGCCGCCATCAGGTAGATCGATTATGTCCTCAGAAAACCAGGAACTCCGCAATGCCGGCCTCAAGGTCACGCTGCCCCGGGTCAAGATTCTGCAGATTCTGGAGAGCTCCGAGACCAAGCATCTCAGCGCCGAGGACGTGTACAAGGCCCTGATCGAGGCCGATGAGGACGTGGGCCTGGCGACGGTCTATCGCGTGCTGACCCAGTTCGAGCAGGCCGGCCTCGTCATCCGTCATCATTTCGAGGGCGGACATTCCGTGTTCGAGCTGGACTCGGTCGATCACCATGACCACATCGTCTGCAACAAGTGCGGCAAGGTCGAGGAGTTCTTCGACGAGGTGATCGAGCAGCAGCAGGAAAAGATCGCGAAGAAGTTCAACTTCAAGATCACCGACCACAGCCTCTATCTCTATGGG
>JBBDSI010000194.1:2861-6072 GCA_040905005.1 Pseudohongiellaceae bacterium | reverse complement strand
CAGGCTCCTAGGGCATGCCGTCGAGTTCGGCCCCTTCCTTGACCGGCACCATGAGATCCTCCCGCGTCACCCGCATCCTCAGGATGGTGTTGGAGGCGACATAGATTGAGGAGTAGGTGCCCACGACGACGCCGATGATCAGGGCGATGGCGAAACCGCGGGTGGTTTCACCACCCACAAAGAGCACCGCGAACAGCACCAGCAGGGTGGTAAACGACGTGATTATCGTGCGCCCGAGGGTCTGGCTGAGAGAGGTATTGACCATCTCCATGGGCGTGCCCTCGCGCATGCGGCGGAAATTCTCGCGGATGCGGTCGGATACCACGATGGTGTCGTTGAGGGAATAGCCGATGATGGCCAGCATGGCGGCGAGCGTGTTGAGGTTGAACTCCATGCCGGTGACGGAAAAGATGCCGAGGGTAATGATCACGTCATGGGCCAGCGCCAGTACCGCGCCAACCGCGAACTTGTACTGGAAGCGCACGGAGATATAAACCATGATCATGCCCAGTGCCACCAGCATGCCCAGGCCGCCGCGCTCGGCCAGTTCCTCGCCCACCTTGGAGCTGACATAGTCCGACCCCAGCAGGGTGATCTCCCGACCGGTCTCCTGCCGCAGCATCGCGACGATGGTCTCGCCCACCGCGACCGCCTGTGCAGCCTGATTCCCGAGTTCCACGTCCTCGTCGACCGGTAGCACGACGCGCACGTCGCGGTCGGAACCGAAGCTGACTACCACGGCATCCTCGTAACCATTGGTCTGCAGCGTCTCATTCAACTCATTGATGACCACCGGTTCGGAATAATTCAGGCGCACGGCGGTACCGCTGGTGAAATCCAGGCCGAAGTTGAGCCCGTTGATCGCCAGCGAGAGGATGGAGGCCAGTACCAGGATGGCTGACGCTACCGCCGTGATGTGGCGCCAGCGCATGAAGTCAATGTCTTTCTCTATAATCATCAGATATTAAAAAGTATCAGCTGCCACTTCTCGACGGTTCCGGATAGGGGCCAATGGATAGTTTCTGCACCTTGCGGCCGCCATACACCAGGTTGACAAGGGCTCGCGTTCCTACAATTGCCGTGAACATGGACGTGATGATGCCAATCATCAGGGTGACGGCGAATCCCTTGACCGGCCCGGTACCGATGGTGAACAGCACCACGGCGACCAGGAAGGTGGTCAGGTTGGCATCGAGAATGGTGGAGAAGGCATGGCCATAGCCGGAGTCGATCGCCTTCTGCGGCGGTGCCCCGGCGGCCAGCTCCTCGCGGATGCGGGTGAAGATGAGCACGTTGGCGTCCACCGCCATGCCCACGATGAGGACGATACCGACGATGCCCGGCAGGGTCAGGGTGGCCGGCAGGACCGAGGACAGCACGGCGAAAATCAGCAGCAGGTTCATCACCAGCGCCACGTTGGCGGCGAGACCGAACAGGCGGTAGTAGGCGAGCATGAACAGCACCACCAGGACCGCCGCGACCTGCACGCCGAGTATTCCCTGCGCGAGATTCTCCCGGCCCATGGACGGCCCGATCACCGACTGCTCGATGATGGTCATGGGCGCGGCGAGGGAGCCGGACGAGATCAGCAGCGACAGGTCCATTGCCTCACGCTGACTGAGCCCGGTGATGACGAAGGTGCGCGGCAGCGCGGTCTGGATGGTGGCGTGACTGATCAGGCGCTCTTCTTCGTAGAATTCGGTCTCCTCGACCTCCTCGCCCTGCTCGTTGATGACGGTATTGGTGCGGCTGCGGGTCTCCACCAGCAGGATATCCATGTTGCGGCCGACGTTGTCGCGGGTCACCCGGTTGATCTGGTTGCCGCCCTGGGCATCCAGATTGATCTGCACCTGGGGCAAGCCGTTCTGGTCCAGGGTGGGGCGCACGCTGGAGATGCGATCGCCCTGCAGGATGACGTCGTTGTCGACATCGATGAGCTGTCCCTGGTACTCGTAGGTCTCGTAGCTGGAGCGCGCCGCCCCGGGCGCCGCCTCGAGGTGGAATTCCAGGGTGGCGATGCGCTGCAGGATGCGAATGGCCTGGGCCGGGTCCTGCACGCCGGGCAGCTCCACGGCGATGCGGTTGCTGCCCTGCTGCTGCACATTCGGCTCGGCGACACCCAGGGCATCGACGCGATTCATCAGGGTGGTGCGGTTGGCCTGCAGGGTATCGCGCTGAATCTGCAGAACGGTGTCCGGGGTCAGGCGCATGTCGAGGATGAAGTTGTCGTCCACCTCGCGATTCTGGAACTGGATCTCGGTGAAGTTGTCCTGCAGGGCCGAGCGCGCCCGGGAGCGGTCGTCGCCACTGGCGAAGCGTACCTCCAGGTGGGTGTTGTCCACGAGGTTGAGGCCGCGGGTGCGAATGCGCTCTTCACGGAGAATGGAGCGGACATTGCTGAGGGTGTCCTCCATGCGCCGCTCGATCGCCGCCTCCATGTCGACCTCCATCAGGAAGTACACGCCGCCCTGCAGATCGAGCCCCAGGTTCATCTTGCCGGCGCCGATCGCCTGCAGCCAGCCGGGCGTAGTGGGCGCCAGATTCAGGGCAACGATGTAATCGCTGCTCAGCGCCTCCTCGATGGCGGTCTTGGCGCGCAGTTGATCGTCCACACCCTCGAAGCGCACCAGGAGACCGTTGTCGTTGACCTCGGCGCCGAAGAACTCGATCTGCGCCGCCTCCAGCGCCGTTGTCACTGTCGCCAGGTCCGCCTCGGCGACACCGAAGTTTTCGTTGCTCACCTGAATCGCCTCGTTATCGGGGTACAGGTTGGGCACGGAGTACAGCAGGCCCCACAGGACGACGAGCAGGATCAACAGGTTTTTCCAGAGGGGATACTTGTTCAGCATGTCAGGTTTTCCAGTCCGGGCCGGGCCGGGAAGCAGGCAGTCAATCAGGCGTGAATCAGATCTGGCCGATCGTTCCCTTGGGCAGGGCGGCCGCGACCGATGACTTCTGTAGCTTCAGTTCCACGCCTTCCGCCACCTCGACGGCCAGGTAGTCATCGCTGACCCGGGTGACCTTGCCCAGCAGTCCGCCGGAGGTCATGACCTCATCGCCCTTGCTGATAGCGGCCACGAGTTCGCGGTGTTCCTTGGCGCGTTTGGACTGCGGACGCCAGAGAATCAGATAGAACAGCAGGAACATGCCGCCGAACAGAATCAGGTTGTACACCATGGATGGTTCGGCGGCGGCCCCTTCCTGGGCGTAG
>JBBDSI010000194.1:0-2761 GCA_040905005.1 Pseudohongiellaceae bacterium | reverse complement strand
TCGAGGCGGCGCTGTTCCTCGGTGAAGCGGGCGGCAAAGGCGCTCAATCTACCCTGTTCTATTGCCTCACGCAAACGCCGCATCAGCGCCTGGTAGAAATGCAGATTATGTATCGTGTTCAGTTGTGAGCCGAGGATTTCCCGACACTTATCAAGATGATAGAGATAGGCCCGGGAGAAATGCCGGCAGGTGTAGCAGTCGCAGTCGGGATCCAGCGGCTCGGTGTCGTCTCGGTAACGGGCGTTGCGCAGGCGGAGCAGGCCGCGGGAGGTGAACAGGTGAGCGTTGCGCGCGTTGCGTGTGGGCATGACGCAGTCGAACATGTCCAACCCGTTAAGCACCGCGTGCACGATGTCCTGCGGCGTGCCCACGCCCATCAGATAGCGGGGCCGGTCCGCCGGCAGGCGCGGCCCGCAGTGGCGTACCAGACGCGCCATCTCGTCCTTGGGCTCGCCCACGGACAGCCCGCCGATGGCATAGCCGGCGAAGCCGATCGCCTCGAGTTCCGCCAAGGATTCGTCGCGCAGCGCCGGGTACATGGAGCCCTGCACGATGCCGAACAGCGCGGCGTCGTGCTCGCCGTGCGCTTCCCGGCAGCGACGGGCCCAGCGCATGGACAGCGCCATCGACTCCCGGGCCTCCTCCTCGCTGGCGGGCCAGGGCGTGCATTCGTCAAAGGCCATGATGATGTCGGCACCGAGGCGGTGCTGGATGTCGATGGCGGACTCCGGGCCGAGAAAGATCCGGGCGCCGTCCACGGGCGAGCGGAAGCGGACGCCCTCCTCGGAGATCTTGCGCATCTCGCCCAGGCTGAAGACCTGGAAACCACCGGAATCGGTCAGGATCGGCCGTGACCAGCCCATGAAGTCGTGCAGGTCGCCGTGGCGCTCGATGACCGCGGTGCCCGGACGCAACATGAGGTGAAAGGTATTGCCGAGGAGGATGTCGGCACCGGTGGCGCGCACCTGCTCCGGATTCAGGCCCTTGACCGAGCCATAGGTGCCTACCGGCATGAACGCCGGCGTCGCCACGTCACCGCGGGGGAAGCGCATCAGGCCGCAGCGTGCCTCCCCGTCGCTGGCGGTCACCGTGAATTGCAGCCGCGAAGCGGTCATCGCTCAGTGCTCGCGCGTAGCCAGGAAGCGCACGTCCGGCCAGCGCTCCTCGGTCAGACTCAGATTGACGCGGGTGGGCGCCAGGTAAGTGAGATACCCGCCCCCATCCATGGCCAGGTTGTCGTGCGCCTTCTTGCGAAAGTCCTCCAGCTTCTTGCGGTCGTCACACTCCACCCAGCGGGCGCTGTGGACCGTCACCGGCTCGTAGATGGCTTCCACCTTGTATTCGTCCTTTAATCGAAACGCCACTACCTCGAACTGCAGCACACCCACCGCGCCAACAATCAGGTCGTTGTTGCGCAGCGGCATGAAGAGCTGGGTGGAACCCTCCTCGGCGAGTTGCTTGAGCCCCTTCTGTAGCTGCTTGAGTTTGAGCGGGTCTTTCAGGCGAATGCGGCGGAACAACTCCGGGGCGAAGTTGGGGATGCCGCGAAACTTCAGTTCCTCACCGCTGGAGAAGGTATCGCCGATCTGGATGGTGCCGTGATTGTGCAGGCCGATGATGTCCCCGGACACGGCGCGCTCGGCCTGGGTCCTGTCGCCCGCCAGGAAGGTCACCGCGTCGGTGATCTTGACGTCCTTGCCGAGTCGATTGTGGCGCATCTTCATGCCCCGGTTAAACTCGCCCGAGCAGATGCGCATGAAGGCCACGCGATCGCGATGATTGGGGTCCATGTTGGCCTGGATCTTGAAAATGAAGCCGGTGAAATCCTCTTCCAGCGCGCTGACCGTTCGCGACTCGGTCTCGCGATCGCGCGGCGGCGGCGCCCACTCGACGAAGTCATCCAGCATTTCCCGTACACTGAAATTGCCCAGCGCCGTGCCGAAATAGACAGGGGTCAGCTCACCCTTTAAATAGGCATCGCGATCGAATTCGTGGCTGGCCCCCTTGACCAGTTCGATCTCGTCGCGGAAATCGTCCCGATAGCCACCGAGCAATGCCTCCGCCTCGGGGCTGTCAAGGCCCTCGATGAAGATCGCCTCGTGCAGCTTCTGCCCCTGCCCCTGTCGGTAGACGTGGATAGTGTCAGTAGTCAGGTTGTAGACGCCCTTGAACGACTTGCCCATGCCCAGCGGCCAGTAGATGGGGGCGCAGCGGATCTTCAGGACACTCTCGATCTCGTCCAGGACCTCGATGGGATCGCGGATATCCCGGTCCATCTTGTTCACGAAGGTGAAGATGGGGGTGTCGCGCAGGCGGCAGACGTCCATCAGCTTGATGGTACGCTCCTCCACGCCCTTGGCGCCGTCCACCACCATCAGCGCCGAGTCCACGGCGGTGAGCACCCGGTAGGTGTCCTCGGAAAAGTCCTCGTGGCCGGGGGTGTCCAGCAGATTGACCATGCGTTCGCGGTAGGGGAACTGCATGACCGAAGAGGTCACCGAGATACCCCGCTGCTGCTCCATGGCCATCCAGTCGGAGGTGGCATGGCGATCGGCCTTCTTGCCCTTGACCTCCCCCGCCACCTGGATGAGATTGCCGAGCAGCAGCAGCTTCTCGGTAATGGTGGTCTTGCCGGCATCGGGGTGAGAGATGATAGCCAGCACGCGGCGGCTCTGGATCTCGCGCTGTAGGGCAGATGTTGACATGGGTGATTCCGGGCTCGGCGCCGCGCAAACGAAAAAGGGCGCGATTATAGCAGCTG
>JBBDSI010000193.1:1413-6101 GCA_040905005.1 Pseudohongiellaceae bacterium | reverse complement strand
CGGTCGCGGCATCCCTGCCGCTCACGGTCCCGCTTGGACCTGCCCTCTCCCAGCCTGGCAAATCCAGTGAAATTTTCGAACTGAGCCAATACCAAATAAGGCCAGACCATGACCGATGTGAAAAGTGACAACGCCGCCGTGATGGCGACCCTCCAGTCTCTCCTGTCTCTGCCCCGGGAGGCGCTGGCGCAGCGCTTGCCCGCACTGGACGAGCCGCTCCATGCGGCGCTGCGCAGCGCGGTGGAACTCGGCAAGTGGGGAGACGGCACGGCGCTGGCGCCTGCCCAGGTCGAGGGCGCGCTGCAGCTACTGATTCTCTACGAGCACCGGCACCTGCCGCCGGCCGAGCGACTGTTCAGCGACCTGCCCAGCGGCTGTGGCCGGGCGCCGGGCGCCCCGTCCGCGGCGCGTGGTGTGCGCCAGTTCGATCCCCGGGACGCGTGAGCATGAGGTCCACTACCGGCATCCTGCGCAAGATGGCCAGTCGCTACGAACAGCCGGTGACCTACGCGATGCGCCTCGGGGACGACAGCGTGGCGCTGAATCCGTTGCTCGGCGAACGCCTGACCCTGACCTATAGCGGTGAGATATTCTGCGTGCACTGCGGGCGCAAGACCAACAAGAGTTTCAACCAGGGCTACTGTTTTCCCTGCTTCCAGTCGCTCGCCCAGTGTGATTCCTGCATCATTCATCCCGAGCGCTGCCACTTCGACCAGGGCACCTGCCGCGAGCCGGCCTGGGGCGAGCGCTTCTGCATGCAGGACCACATTGTCTATCTGGCCAATTCCTCCGGGCTCAAAATCGGTATCACCCGTGCCACCCAGGTGCCGACGCGCTGGATCGACCAGGGCGCCACCCAGGCGCTGGCCGTCATCCGGGTGCGCTCGCGCCTGCAGTCGGGCACACTGGAGGTGATGTTCAAGCAGCACGTGGCAGACAAGACCAACTGGCGCGACATGCTCAAGGGCGATGCCGCGGAACTGGACATGCCCGCCGAGCGTGACCGGCTGCTCGGGGAATGCGCCGCGGAGATCGCGGAGATGGAGGCGCGCTTCGGCTTCTTCGCCATCAGCGTGCTGCGCGGCATCGATCCGGTGCGGATAGAGTATCCGGTGCGACAATACCCGGAGAAGATCGCCTCGTTCAATTTCGACAAGGACCCGGAAGTGTCCGGTACCCTGCTGGGCATAAAGGGGCAGTACCTTATCTTCGACACCGGCGTGATCAACCTGCGCCGCTTCTCCGGGTATCACGTCGAACTGCGACATTAAACCCAATCAGTGCATCCGGTGTCGCGCCAGGGCGCTGACACCCGCAAGCGAGAGACTATTATGCGAGACGCCCAGGCGCGCACGACCTATCTGAAGAACTACCGGCCGCCCGAATTCCTGATCGAGACGACGGAGTTGCACTTCGACCTGCACGAAGATCATGCGACGGTCAGATCGCGCCTGCTCTTCAAACGCAATCCCGCCGCCGGCAACCAGAGCACGGACAGCCTGGTCCTGCATGGCCAGAACCTGGTGCTGCAGTTCCTCGCCCTCGACGGTCGCACGTTGACGCAAAGCGACTTCCTCGTCGATGACGAAACCCTGACCATACCGCATCTCTCCAGACAACTGGGGCATAAGGCCGATCGCTTCGAGTTGCGCTGTCACACCCGACTCGAGCCACAGAACAACACCACCCTGGAGGGGCTGTTCAAGTCCGGGAGGATGTTCTGTACCCAGTGCGAGGCTGAGGGGTTTCGCTGTATCACCTATTATCTCGATCGCCCGGACGTGATGTCGAAGTTCGTCACCACGATCGTCGCCGACAGGAAGAAGTACCCGGTGCTGCTATCCAATGGCAACCTGGTGGACAGCGGCGAGGTGGAGGACGATCCCGCCCGGCACTGGGTGACCTGGCGCGATCCCTTCAAGAAGCCCAGTTACCTGTTCGCCCTGGTCGCCGGCGACCTGGTCAGCCTGGACGACAGCTTTGTTACGCAGGGTGAGCGCGAAGTGAGCCTGCGCATCTTTGTCGAGGAGAAGGACCTGGACAAGTGCGATCACGCCATGGCCAGCCTGAAGCGAGCTATGCGCTGGGACGAGGAGAAGTTCGGCCGCGAGTATGATCTCGACATCTTCATGATCGTCGCCGTCGACGACTTCAACATGGGGGCGATGGAAAACAAGGGGCTGAATATATTCAACACCTCCTGTGTGCTGGCCAACCCCCATACCACCACCGACCTGGCATTCCGGCGCGTGGAGGCGGTGGTCGCGCACGAATACTTCCATAACTGGTCCGGCAACCGCGTTACCTGCCGGGATTGGTTCCAGCTCAGTCTCAAGGAGGGCTTTACCGTTTTTCGCGATTCCGAGTTCTCCGCCGATATGGGCTCACGCACGGTCAAGCGGGTGGAGGAGGTGAACTTACTCAAGACCGTGCAGTTTGCCGAGGACGCGGGCCCCCTGGCGCATTCTGTGCGACCCGACTCCTATATGGAGATCGCCAATTTTTACACGGTAACGATCTACGAGAAGGGTGCCGAGGTTGTGCGCATGATCAGCCTGCTATTAGGCGAGGAAAAATTTCGTGCCGGCTGTGACCTCTATTTCAAGCGCCACGACGGCCAGGCGGTCACCACCGAGGAGTTCGTCAAGGCCATGGAGGATGCCAGCGACTACGACCTGAGTCAGTTCCGGCGCTGGTACACACAGGCCGGCAC
This sequence comes from Pseudohongiellaceae bacterium, assembly GCA_040905005.1. Classification (GTDB taxonomy): domain Bacteria; phylum Pseudomonadota; class Gammaproteobacteria; order Pseudomonadales; family Pseudohongiellaceae; genus UBA9145. The sequence continues at coordinate 3,388 of JBBDSI010000193.1, read as the reverse complement.
GCCGGTGCTGGACATCGAGGGCGAATTCGACGAGAGCGCCGCCACCTACACGCTACATGTGCGCCAGCACTGTCCCGCTTCGCCGGGCCAGAGCGCCAAGCAGCCGGTCGTGATCCCGTTGCGCCTGGGCCTGCTCGGCCGCGACGGTCGCGAGCTGCCGCTGCTTCTCGAGGGCGACTATGAAGAGCGGCTGGATCGGGTGCTGGCGGTCACCGAGGCCGAACAGCATTTCGTCTTCACCGGTATCAGGGAGGCGCCGGTGCCGTCGCTGTTGCGCAGCTTCAGCGCGCCGGTGCGCCTGAATTTCGCCTACAGCCGCGAGGAACTCTATTTCCTCATGGTTCATGACAGCGACGGCTTCAATCGCTGGAACGCGAGCCAGCTCCTGGCCTGCGACATCATGGACGAGATGCTGCGGGCGCGCGACGAGGGCGGGTCGGCTGCGGTGCCGGCCATTCTCCGCGATGCCTGGGGCGGCATCCTGGCAGCGGTACCAAAAGACCCATCCCTGGACAAGGCCATGGTTGCCCACCTGTTGAACCCGCCCACGGAGAGCTTTCTCATCGAACGCGCCGACGTCGCCGACGTGGAGGGTATTCACGCCGTGCGCGAGGCGCTTCTCGACCACCTGGGCGGCGAACACAAGGCAGCATTCGCCGCCTGCTACGAGGCCAACTCCAGCGACGGCGAGTTCAGGGTGGACGCCGGCGCCATGGCCGAACGGGCGCTCAAGAACCTGGCCCTTTATTATCTGGTGCGCAGCGGCGATGCGGCATGGGTCGAGCGCTGCTATAAGCAGTGCCGCGGCGCCACCAATATGACCGATCAGCTCACGGCCCTGCGCTATCTGGTGCACAGCAACGCCGAGGCAGCCGCGGCGCTGCGGGAGCAGGCCCTGGGCGAATTCTACGCGCAGTGGCGCCACGAGGCCCTGGTGGTGGATCAGTGGTTCATGGTGCAGGCGACGGCGCCGTTGCCTGACACGCTCGAACGGGTTCGGGAACTGCTTTCTCACCCGGACTTCACCCTGCGCAATCCCAACAAGGTGCGCTCGCTGATCGGTGCCTTCTGCGGTCAGAACCACGTCGGTTTTCATCACCGCGACGGCAGCGGCTATGAGTTCCTCGCCGACCAGGCGCTGGCGCTGGACAAGCTCAATCCCCAGATCGCCGCGCGCTTGCTCACGCCGCTGACGCGCTGGCGCAAGTTCGACAACGATCGCCAGCGCCAGATGCAGGTGCAACTGCAGCGCGTCAAGGCCAGCCCGGAGCTGTCGCGGGACATGTTCGAGGTGGTGGAGAAGAGTACGGTTTAGTGGTGGGCTAATGCCTGCAACGCGCTATTTCCGGGTTGAAGGCCGCATCCTGCCCGTAATTCGACGCAGGTGCTGGCCCGTGTCGCCCCGATTCGATAGCATTGGTGACCTGTCCTGAAGACTGCACAACTATTTGGCGGCCAGGCACAATAACAGCGATAAATAAAGGAGCCTCTGATTAATTCAGAGGCTCCTAAACAAATATAAAAGGTCCGGCGAGACTGACGTAATGGAGTAGTACATGCCTTTTTCACTGCTGATCGATTACAAGAAGACCGCGATTACCCTGGCCATCCTGGTGCTGGCCATACTCTATTCCTACAGCGATCTCCGGGTGGAGACCTGGGTGGCCCTGGAGGGTTTCTTCCGCTGGATGGAGACCACCTGGTTCGGCCAGATAGGCCAGAGTTATGGTGGTGTTTTTGCCTTTATCCAGTCGCTGCATCTGCTGTCGATGGCCGGCCTCGGCGGCGCCGTGATAGCCGGTGACGGCCGCCTGCTGGGACTGATCTTCAGGGACGTTCCGGCCCATGTGGTGACGGATGCCGCACACAGGGTGTTCGTATGGTCGCTGCTCGTGGTTGTCAGCACCGGCGTCTTCATGGCCTGCGGCGTGGCCACCAAGCTGTACTACCTGCCGGTCTACTGGTACAAGATGCT
>JBBDSI010000193.1:0-1313 GCA_040905005.1 Pseudohongiellaceae bacterium | reverse complement strand
TCAGGCCACGTCCTGCACCTGCGTCAAAGGAATATTCCTGGCACGTTCCGCCGACTCCATGTACTCCTGAATCTCATTGAAGTTGAGATAGCGGTAGATGTTGTCGGCCAGGGTATCGATGGAGCCCATGTACTGCATGTACTCGTCCATGGTGGGAATCCTGCCCAGCGCCGCGCACACCGCCGCCAGCTCGGACGAGGCCAGGAATACGTTGGCGCCCTGGCCGAGGCGGTTGGGGAAGTTGCGGGTCGAAGTGGACACCACCGTGGAGTTGGGTGCCACCCGGGCCTGGTTGCCCATGCACAGGGAGCAGCCCGGCATCTCGGTGCGCGCGCCACTGACGCCGAAGACGTTGTAGATGCCTTCCTCGCTGAGCTGATGCTCGTCCATCTTCGTCGGTGGCGCGATCCACAGGCGCGTGGGCAGTCCGCCCTCGACCTGCTTGAGCACTTCGCTGGCGGCGCGGAAGTGGCCGATGTTGGTCATGCAGGAGCCGATGAACACCTCGTCGATCTTTGTGCCCTGGACCTCGGACAGCGGCTTGACGTCGTCCGGGTCGTTGGGGCAGGCCAGCAGCGGCTCGGTGATCTCGTTCAGGTCTATCTCGATGATCTTGTGATACTCGGCGTCCGCGTCCGGCTCCAGCAGTTGCGGGTCCTCCAGCCAGGCCTCCATGGCCTGGGCGCGGCGCTCCAGGGTGCGGGCGTCCTGGTAGCCGTTGTCGATCATCCAGCGCAGCAGCGTGATGTTGGACTTGAAGTACTCGATGATCGGTTCCTTGTTCAGGCGGATGCTGCAGCCGCCGGCCGAGCGCTCGGCGGAGGCGTCGGAGATCTCGAAGGCCTGCTCCACCTTCAGGTCCGGCAGGCCCTCGATCTCGAGGATGCGGCCGGAGAAGATGTTCTTCTTGCCTTTCTTCTCCACGGTCAGGTCACCGCTCTTGAGTGCCGCATGGGGAATGGCATTGACCAGGTCGCGCAGGGTGATGCCGGGCTGCATCTCGCCAGAGAAGCGCACCAGCACCGACTCCGGCATGTCCAGGGGCATGACGCCGGTGGCGGCGGCGAAGGCCACCAGGCCGGAGCCGGCCGGGAAGGAGATGCCGATGGGGAAGCGGGTGTGGGAGTCACCGCCGGTGCCGACGGTGTCCGGCAGCAACATGCGATTAAGCCAGGAATGGATGATGCCGTCGCCCGGGCGCAGGGAGACGCCGCCGCGGGTTTGGATGAAGTCCGGCAGGCTGTGCTGGGTCTCGACGTCCACCGGCTTCGGATAGGCCGCGGTGTGGCAGAAGGACTGCATCACCAGGTCGG
>JBBDSI010000192.1:0-1045 GCA_040905005.1 Pseudohongiellaceae bacterium | reverse complement strand
AGCTGACCGGCGGCGTCGCCCATGACTTCAACAACCTGCTGATGGCGATCCTTGGGAGCCTCGAGCTGGTGCGCAAGCGGGTGCCCTATGACCCCCGCGTTACACCCTTCCTCGAGAACGCCATCCAGGGGGCCCAGCGTGGAACCTCGCTCACCGAACGCATGCTCACCTTCGCCCGTCGTCAGGACCTGTCGCTACAGCCGGTGGACGTGCCGGCCCTGGTTCGCGGTATGAGTGAGCTGATGCAGCGGTCCATCGGTCCCACTGTCTCGATCGAGGCGCGCTTTCCTGCAGCCCTTGCGCCCGCGGCGACGGACCCGCACCAGTTGGAGACGGCGCTCCTCAACCTGGTCATCAATGCCCGCGACGCCATGCCCAATGGCGGCGCCATCACCGTCACCGGCCGGGAGGAGCGGCTTCTCGAAGGCAACGACAGCCGGCTTCCTGCGGGAAGATACATCTGCCTGTCCGTCAGCGACCGTGGCGAGGGCATGGACGCCGAGACCCTGAACAGGGCCACCGAACCCTTCTTCACGACCAAGGGCATCGGCAAGGGCACGGGCCTCGGACTGCCGATGGTTCACGGCCTGGTCGAGCAGTCAGGCGGCCGGCTCGCGCTGGCGAGCCAGCCGGGCAAGGGAACAAAGGTCGAGTTATGGCTTCCCGTGTCCGAAGCGAAGTCCGGCACAGGGGAAGCCGCCGACCCCGCAGCGCCGGAACCACAGTCAGGCCTCACGATTCTCGCAGTGGATGACGACGGCCTGGTGCTGCTCAACACGGTGGCAATGCTCGAGGACCTCGGCCACACTGTCTTCGAGGCTACCTCCGGCCGAGAAGCTCTCGAGATCCTGCGCCGCGAGCAGTCGATAGATGTAGTGATCACCGACCAGGCGATGCCGAACATGACCGGCACCGATCTGGCGACGGCAATCGGGAACGAGTGGCCGACCAAGCGGGTATTGATCGCCACCGGCTACTCCGAACTACCTGCTGCCTACCAGCACGTACCGAAACTCTCCAAGCCATTCTCCCTCGACGCGCTGGC
>JBBDSI010000191.1:0-1051 GCA_040905005.1 Pseudohongiellaceae bacterium | reverse complement strand
GCCACGTAGCGCTGCCAGTCGGGGTCTTCTCCCCAGCGCTGCCGCGCATCCTCTTCCAATATCGGAATGCCGCTGCCCCGGGTCAGCAGCAGGATGACGAACAGCGGCGAGATCAGGGTGACGAGTTGCCAGCCATGCAGCGCCGGCAGGGCGATGAGGGCGATGCCCAGCCAAAGCACGATCTCGCCGAAATAATTGGGATGGCGTGAGCGTGACCACAAGCCGCTGCTGATGAAACGGTCCCTGTTCGCCGGATCGCGGCGGAAGCGCGTCTTCTGGCGATCGGCTATCACCTCGATGGAGAAGCCGGCGAGCCACAACAGCACACCGACAAGAGTCGCCAGGCCGAGGGGCTGGAAACTGAGCGAGGTCATGGCCGCCAGCGCGGCGGCCAGGGTGATGAATACCCAGGCGCCGCCCAGGGTCCAGGAAAAGAGGAAGCGCCAGAAGTGGGGCTTGATCGCGTCGAAGCGACGGTCGCCGCCCGACCGCCGTACCCGCAGGAACAGGAAGCTGCCGAGCCGCAGCGCCCAGATCGACACCAGCAGGCCCAACAGCAGGGCGCGGTCACTGAGCTGGGAGTTGAGGCCCAGTGCCACGCCCACGGTGGCGAGATAGGACAGGGCGCCGGTCAGGTCGAAGTAGTGTTCGCTCTGCACGAGGAACGAAGGCACGAACACCAGCCAATGCAGGGCGAAGCCGATGGCGGCGCACAGCGCGAACAGGGGCAGGCCGTTGCTGCTGACGCTGCCCTGGCTCCCGGCCAGCGCGATCAGGCCGCTGACGAGCAGGATGAGGACGATGCCGGCGAGAGGCTTGATAACGGACATAGACAAAACCCGGGTCAGGGCGCCCCCTCGTCGAAGGTAACCCGGGAGAGCGCGATGCCGCTCTCTCCGGCGACGGCGTAGAGCAGATAGACCTCGCCGTCCTCGACAAACAGCGCGGGGTCGCGCAGTTGATTCACCTGACCATACGCCGTGCTGCGCACCGATGGCTCAACGGGCGCCGCCGCGCCTTCGAAGTCCCGCTCCGGGCGCAGCACCAGTTC
>JBBDSI010000190.1:0-6187 GCA_040905005.1 Pseudohongiellaceae bacterium | reverse complement strand
AGAGACGCGGGAAAAAGGCGGCATTTTAGCCACTTGGCGTCGGCAGGGCAATTGCCAGCGGGTGGCCGACTGCTTTAGTCTGCCGTTTTCCGGAGGAGCGGCCGTGAATGCCATCGAACTGACACTCTTCGCCAGCCGTGTCAGCGCCATCTGCGACGAGATGGGGCTGGTCTTGCGGCGCGCCGCGTTCTCCCCCAACATCAAGGACCGCCTGGACTTCTCCTGCGCGCTGTTCGGCCCCGCTGGCGAACTCTTCGCCCAGGCCGCCCATATCCCCGTGCACCTCGGCAGCATGGCCTATGCCATGGGCGATCTGGTGCGCGCGCGCGACTGGGGCGTCGGTGACATGCTGATGGTTAACGACCCCTACCTGGGGGGCACGCATCTGCCCGATGTGACTTTAATCGCGCCCGTCTTTGTCAATGCCGGCCGTGACCTCGTTGGCTTCGTCGCCAACCGGGCTCATCATGCCAATATCGGCTGCGAGACTCCCGGTTCCATGCCGATCTCCACCCGCCTGGAAGAGGAGGGTGTCATCATCCCGCCCACCTGGCTCTATCGCGCGGGCGAGCTGCAAACCGGCCTGCCGCCGCTACCCGACCTGGGCGGCGACGAACTCAGCGGAGACTTCGCCGCCCAGGCCGGCGCCAACCGGGTCGGGGTGAAGCGACTGGCGCGCCTGGTGGAGCAACTCGGCCAGCAAGACTATGCCGAAGGCATGCGCCAGCTCAACGACTATGCCGACCGGGTGACCGCGGCCACGCTGGACACGCTCATCCCGGGGCAGTATCGCTTCGAGGATTTCCTGGATGACGACGGTCAGGGCAGCGAACGCATCCGCCTGGCAGTCTCGATACGGATCACCGCCGACCGGGTGGAGCTCGATCTCGGCGAGAGTGCCGATATGGTGCCAGGTAACCTCAATTGCCCCGAATCGGTAGCGGCTGCGGCCGTGTATTACTGCTTCCGCTGCCTGATGCCGGCCGAGGCGCCGGCCTGCGCCGGCCTGTTCCGGCGCATTCATCTGCGCACCCGTCCCGGCTCGATCGTCAACGCGCGCCGGCCAGCGGCGGTAGCCGCGGGCAACGTCGAGACCTCCATGCGTCTCGTGGACCTGGTGTTCGGCGCCCTGGCCCAGGCGCTGCCGGGGCAGATTCCGGCGGCGAGCCAGGGCACCATGAATAACATCGCCATGGGGCACTGGGATCGTGACACGGGTGCGCGCTGGGACTACTACGAGACCCTGGCCGGCGGCACCGGCGGCGGACCCCGGGGCCCCGGCCTGCATTGTGTCCACAGCCACATGACCAACACGCTCAACACGCCCATCGAGAGCCTGGAGATGCACTACCCCCTGCGCGTGCGCCGCTACGCCCGGCGCCGGGGCAGTGGCGGCGATGGCCGGCAGCGCGGGGGCGACGGCGTGATTCGCGAGTACGAGTTTCTGGGCCCGGCGCAGCTCACGCTGCTGACCGAGCGCCGCACGTTGGCGCCCTGGGGACTGGCCGGCGGCGCGGCCGGGGCCACCGGCAGGAATTCACTGAATGGCCGGGAACTGCCGGCCAAGACCACGCTCTCCGTGCAGGCGGGCGACCGCCTGTGCATCGAGACGCCCGGCGGTGGTGGCTGGGGCGAGCCGGCAGTCGGCTGACAGCGCCCGGTGGCGGGTGTACACTTGCCATTCCCCGGTGGGCCCCCACCTGATGAATTCCTGTTTGAGAGCGAGACCCCGACAATGAGTATTGAAGACACTATCAAAGAGCAGATCGACGCCAACAGCATCCTGCTGTACATGAAGGGGAGTCCGGAGCAGCCCCAGTGCGGATTTTCCGCCCAGGTTACCCAGATGTTGATGGCCTGCGGCAAGCGCTTCGCCTTCGTCGACGTGCTCAGCAACCCGGAGATTCGCGCCAATCTGCCCGGGGTATCCAACTGGCCCACATTCCCGCAATTGTTCATCGATGGCGAACTGGTAGGTGGTTGCGACATCGTCACCGAGATGTATGAGAAGGGTGAACTGCAGCCAATGCTGGACAAGGCCGCCGGCGAGCCGCAACAGGCTGGTTAGTGCCGTGTACCCTGATCTACGGGACTTTACGGGATAATGGCTCCTGTGCACTAGCGGCGCGGCGGCCAGCCCTTCAGGTCTTTCCAGCGATTGACGATACCGCAGAATAACTCCGCGGTCTTCTCGGCGTCGTAACGCGCCGAGTGCGCCTCATTCTCGTCGAAGTCGATTCCGGCCACTTCGCAGGCGCGGGACAGCACCGTCTGTCCGTAGGCCAGGCCGCTCAGCGTCACCGTGTCGAAACTTGAGAAGGGATGGAATGGATTGCGCTTCAGGTCGTGACGCTCGCTGGCGGCTTTGACGAAGCCGTGATCGAAGTGGGCGTTGTGGCCGACGAGGATGGCGCGTTTGCAGCCGACCGGCTTCATGGCGTCACGGACGAGTTTGAACAGCGCCTGGAACACCTCTTTTTCCGAGCGCGCGATGCGCAGCGGATGCCAGGGATCGATACCGGTAAACTTCAGCGCCGCGTCTTCGATGTTGGCGCCCGCGAAGGGAACGATGCGGTGAAAAAACGTCTGCTCGATCTCGAGGTTGCCCGACTCGTCCATGCCCAGCAGCACGGCGCCGATCTCCAGGATGGCGTCGGTACGGCAGTTGAAGCCACCGGTTTCCACGTCGATCACCACCGGATAAAAGGTGCGAAAGCGATCGGCCAGCAGGCTGTTGGCCGGGGTGATGTCGTCCTCGTTCATGCTCAATTCCCTGTCTCTCTCATTTCCCCAACCTCCCCAGTCTCCCCAATCTCCTCAATCTGCAACTGCCAGGCCAGTTCCTCGCCCGCGCAGATGGGTACGACGTGCCCGTCGGCGAGGGGAAACTCCGCCGGCATGTTCCAGGAGCGCCGCTCCAGGGTGATCGTCTCGCGGTTGCGCGGCAGACCGTAGAAGTCCGCGCCATGACAACTGGCGAAGCCTTCCAGCTTGTCCAGGGCGTCGCAGCGGTCGAAGACCTCCGCGTACAATTCCAGTGCCGCCGGCGCCGAGTAGATACCGGCGCAGCCACAGGCGGTCTCCTTGTCGTGCCGCGCGTGCGGCGCCGAATCCGTGCCCAGGAAATACTTGCCGCTGCCGCCGGTGGCCGCCTCGATCAGGGCCCGCTGGTGACTGTCCCGTTTCAGTATCGGGAGGCAGAAAAAGTGCGGCCTGACGCCTCCTGCCAGGAGGTGATTGCGGTTGTAGAGCAGGTGGTGCACGGTGATGGTGGCGGCCACCCTGTCGCTCTTGCCGGCAACGAACTGGACCGCCTCGCGAGTGGTGATGTGCTCGAGCACGATCTTCAGCTCGGGGAACCGCTCTGTCAGTGGCGCCAGCACACGATCGATGAACACCTGTTCACGATCGAAGATATCCACGTCGCCATCGGTGACCTCGCCGTGAATCAGCAGAGGCATGCCCAGCGCCTGCATGGTCTCGAGGATGGGGGTGACCTTGTCGATGGCGGTGACGCCGGACTCGGAATTAGTAGTGGCGCCGGCGGGGTAGTATTTCACCGCGTGCACGAGCCCGGACTCCCAGGCCTTTGTTATCTCGTCCACCGGTACCGTGTCGGTGAGATACAGGGTCATCAGTGGCTGAAAATCGCTGCCGGTGGGCAGGGCGTCCAGGATGCGCTGATGATAGTCCCGCGCCGCCCTGAGCGTGGTCACCGGCGGTTTTAGATTGGGCATGATGATGGCGCGGGCGAACTGTCGCGCCGAGTGGGGCACCGTGGTCCTGAGCGCTTCTCCGTCCCGAAGGTGCAGATGCCAGTCATCGGGACGGATCAAACGAATACTGTCTGTGGTCATGACCAGGAGTGCCTGTGGCTGTGTGGGCGTCATTGTAGCGAAATACTCTCCTGACCTGAATCGCGCGTGCTGAAGCGATCAACTGTTAATTTGGTGACTTCGACCGCAAGGATGGGGACCGGGGGCATACAGCCCAACGGCTCGGCGCCCCTTCGGGTGCCCTCTCTCCGTGAAGAAGCCTCCAGGATTCACTGGCGCGAGGCGTGGAGTCTTTTCACTCCGTTCGGCGCCGGCCTTTATTGTTGGTCTGTATACCCCCGGTCCCCATCCTCGCTCGCCACTGCCAAATTGGAATCCAGTGGATTCTCTGGGCATACACGCCGAAAAATTTTCGATGCCTGCGGATTTGGAGCCCCCGGGAAGAGGTGCCTGCCAGCGCACAATAAAGGGCCAGCGCTGAACGGAGAAAACAGACTTGCCCCGTTGGGCGAAGCTGCTTGTCGGAGTGATGGAACCCTGTAAGGGCGCGGCCCGTGCGCTGGCAGGCACCTCTTCCCGGGGGCGGACACATTCTGATAAGGATCGAACAGATCTACTACAGGAGTGAAATATTGAGAGCATTCCACGCAATGCTGAATCGACTATCAGGTGATAGAATACGCGTCTTTTTCGGCTCTCCTGGTTATTGTGGGGAGGCGGGGCGAAGTCTGCGGGCTAGTGTGTTTTTTGGAGTTGAGGCATGTCAGGGATTAAAAAGGTGGTGTTGGCGTATTCCGGGGGGCTGGATACCTCGGTTATTGCGAAGTGGTTGCAGGAGACTTACGGTTGCGAGGTGGTGACGTTTACCGCCGACATCGGCCAGGGAGAGGAGGTGGCGCCGGCGCGGGCCAAGGCCGAGGCCATGGGCATCAAAGAAATCTATATCGAGGACCTGCAGGAAGAATTCGTGCGCGATTTCGTTAACCCCATGTTTCGCGCCAACGCGCTGTACGAGGGCGAATACCTGCTGGGTACCTCGATCGCCCGGCCGCTCATCGCCAAGCGCCTGGTGGAGATCGCCGCCGAGACCGGGGCCGACGCCATCGCCCACGGCGCCACCGGCAAGGGTAATGACCAGGTGCGTTTCGAGCTGGGCGCCTACGCCCTCAGCCCCGGCATCAAGGTCATCGCGCCCTGGCGCGAGTGGGACCTGAACTCCCGCGACAAGCTGCTGGCCTATTGCGATGAACACGGCATCGCCGTGGAGAAGAAGCGCGGCAGCAAGTCGCCCTATTCCATGGATGCCAACCTGCTGCACATCTCCTACGAGGGTGACATCCTGGAAGACCCTGCGACGGAGCCGGAGGAGGCCATGTGGCTGTGGACGGTCTCGCCCCAGGCGGCGCCGGATGAGCCCACCACGATCGAGCTGGAATACCGCCAGGGCGACATCGTCGCCGTCGACGGCGAGGCCATGAGTCCGGGCAAGATGCTGGCGCACCTGAACAAGGTGGCCGGCGCCAACGGCATCGGCCGCGTGGACATCGTCGAGAACCGCTACGTGGGCATGAAGTCCCGCGGCTGTTACGAGACCCCGGGCGGCACCCTCATGCTCAAGGCCCACCGCGCCATCGAGTCCATCACCCTGGACCGGGAACTGGCCCACCTCAAGGACTCGCTGATGCCGCGCTACGCCGAGCTGGTATACAACGGCTACTGGTGGTCACCGGAGAGACTGGCGCTACAGGCCCTGATCGACAACTCGCAACAGTACGTGAACGGCAAGGTGCGGCTGAAGCTCTACAAGGGCAATGTGATGGTGGTCGGGCGCGAGTCGGACGACTCGCTGTTCGATGAACACATCGCCACCTTCGAGGACGATGCTGGCGCCTACGACCAGAAGGACGCGGGCGGCTTCATCAAGCTGAACGCCCTGCGCCTGCGCATCGCCGCCCTGAAGGGCCGCAGCCCGAAGCAGGGTTAGCGGCCGGTCAGACCGTGACCCAACGCGCCGAGTGTCCGACCGGGTAACTCAGTGCGTTGCCGCCGCGGGTTCCGGGCGCACGGCGGTGTGCTATGGCGATCGCCGCAACGAAGCCAAAATTTTTGCTCTGTCCATCCAATAACAATAATCCCTGCACAACAGGGGAGGCAGGAAATCATGAACAAAATAGGCAAAGGTCTGCTGGGCCTTGGCGTCGTCCTGCTCGGTATCCTGCTGACGCTGCGCGTCACCGGGCTCGATCCCGAATACATGGACTACACCACCGAGGAGTACAATGAGCGGGGCCGAATGACCTGGCCCGGTTTGTGGCTGAGCGGTGAGGTGGTGCGGGAGCCGGTGGACAACTGGGACTGGGTCCTGGACGTCGATCACCCGGAACTCGGCAACACCATCATGCTCGAGACCC
>JBBDSI010000189.1:0-6210 GCA_040905005.1 Pseudohongiellaceae bacterium | reverse complement strand
CTTATCATTGAACGCCATTATACGGCATTGCCGTATAATGGCAAATGAATAACCAGAGGAAAAATCCTTAAGTCCAGCCACTCTCCAAACCCCATCGAAGGGTGATGACTCGAGCGGTTTCTCTGAGTGCGGAGTACAAGGCGCAGCCGTTTTTTGGACTGGGAGTTTACTGGTCTGTAAATGACCAGGCCGAAAAGCGGCTGCAACGCGGTAATCCGTACTCAGAGGAAGCGCGTCCCCTCATCTATTTCAGCAAAAGACTCTAACACCCGACTAATAGGAAGCGCGTCTAACCAGAAGGGTTATCGCAGTAGCTTTGAGCCTCCCTCAGATCCAGGCGTCCTTCATATATTGCCCGGCCGGTAATCACGCCCATGATCCCTGCACCAGTAGTAGTCCTGGCAGCCGCCTTCAGGTCGACGATATCGGCGAGCTTGGCAACACCACCGGAGGCGATCAGCGGAATCGTCGACTGCTCCGCCAATGCCACCGTGGCATCGATGTTGACGCCCTGCATCATGCCATCGCGGTCGATATCGGTATAGACGATGGCAGACACGCCGTACCCGGCGAAGCGCTCGACCAGTGCGCTGGCCTCGATCCCGGAGACGTCCGCCCAGCCTTCGGTTGCCACCTTGCCCTCCACCGCGTCCAACCCGACGATGATCTTGCCCGGGAACTCGGCGCAGGCGCGCCTGACGAACTCCGGCTCCTTGACGGCCTGGGTGCCGATGATGACATAGCTGACGCCGGCTTCGAGGTAGAAACGGATACTGTCGAGGTTGCGAATGCCGCCACCGATCTGGATCGGCAGCCCGGGACAGCGCCTCGCGATGGCCTGGACGATCTCGGCATTGACCGGCGTGCCGGCGAAGGCACCATTGAGATCAACTATATGAAGACGCCTGGCTCCTTGTGTCACGAATTTCTCCGCCTGCTGTACGGGATCCTCCGCGAATACCGTCGAGTCCTCCATGCGGCCCTGGCGCAGGCGTACGCACTGGCCATCCTTGATGTCTATTGCGGGTATTACGATCATGGCGATACTGTCTTGCTTGAGAAGTTAAGAGTGTAGTGGTTCACAGCGAGCCGTCCCAGGCCAGGAAGTTGCGCAGCAGGGTCAGGCCCACGGTCTGGCTCTTTTCCGGGTGAAACTGGGCGGCAAAGATATTGTCGTCGGCGAGGGTGGCGACCAGTTCCTTGCCGTATTCGCTGACCCCGGTAATCTTGTCGGTGAGCGGCGTGCTCACATAATAACTGTGCACGAAATAGAAACGGCTGTTGTCGGGAATATCCCGCCACAGGGGATGGGGCCGCACCTGGCGCACCTCGTTCCAGCCCATGTGCGGCACCTTCAGGCGCGCGCCGCTGGCATCGCGCAGGTCGTCACCGAAATAGCGGACGTCCCCCTCGATGAAACCCAGGCACTCGACGCCACCATTTTCCTCGCTGTGCTGCATCAGCGCCTGCATGCCGACACAGATGGCGAGCACCGGCTTGCTCTTCATGGCGCGCGCCACGATCTCGCCCACATTCAGGCGGTTGATCTCCGCCATGCAGTCACGGATCGCGCCGACTCCCGGAAAGATCACCCGGTCCGCCGCCGCGATCTGCCTGGCATCCGGCGTCACTATTACCTCGACGCCGCCCGCCAGCTCGCGGCCGACATGCTCCACGGCCTTGGCTACTGAGTGCAGGTTGCCCATGCCGTAATCGATGATCGCGACTTTATTCATAGCAGGAATTCATAGCAGGAGCTGGCCAGGCAACAGGCTGGATGCAACGGACTGTTTCAGATGCAGATGAGTAGCCATGGTTTCAGTGCGTTCTGGGGCAAGCACAGTTACTGCGACCGGAAGCTTCGCGGCGCGATAGGTCAAGTCGTGCCGGCACATCCGCTTACAGCGACCCCTTGGTCGACGGAATCACGCCCGCCTGCCTGGGGTCAAGTTCCACGGCCATGCGCAGCGCCCGGCCAAAAGCCTTGAAGATCGTCTCGATCTGGTGATGGGCGTTCTTGCCGCGGATATTATCGATGTGCAGGGTGACCAGGGCGTGGTTGACGAAGCCCTGGAAGAACTCGTGAAACAGGTCCACATCGAAACTGCCGACGAAGCCCCTGGCGAACTGCACCTGGTATTCCAGACCGGGGCGACCGGAAAAATCGACCACGACCCGCGACAGCGCCTCGTCCAGCGGCACATAGGCATGGCCGTAGCGGCGAATGCCGGTCCTGTCCAGGGCCTTGTCCAGGGCCTGGCCCAGGGTGATGCCGATGTCCTCCACCGTGTGGTGAGCATCGATCTCCAGGTCGCCTTTGGCCTGAACCTCGAGATCCACGAGACCATGGCGGGCGATCTGGTCCAGCATGTGATCCAGAAACGGCAGGCCCGTTTCCGCCACCAGTCGGCCCGTCCCGTCGAGATTGATGCTGACGGTGATCCGGGTTTCCCTGGTATTGCGCTCGACCGTGGCCTGGCGCGGCGGGGCGTTGACTGGGGCATTGACTGAAGAGTCGGCAGCGGAGTCGTTCATTGGGACCATCCGGGCTCGGAAAAGCCCGCATTATAATGCAACCCTCGATTTTTGAAAGGTTTACGCCACCTGCGTCGGCACGGCCATGATGCACGCGGGGCGCCCATTGGGTACACTTGCAGTTCGCTGCAAGCGCGGCGTCCCGGCCTTTTTCCACTTTCCCCTGCCCAACGGACGGGCAAGGCCCGGGCGCGATGTCGCCGCCAGCCACAACCAGGACCCACAACGAAGCACTGAACGAAGCACAGGACACTGGATGAGAACTCTGCTGAAGATCGCACTGGTAGTGGCGCTGCTGGTCGTCGTCATCGCCGTGGGATTCACCTACTACATCAACTCCGGGCAGTATCGCGGCATGCTGGAGCGGGCCGTGGCCGACAGCACAGGCTACGAACTGACCATCGCCGGCGAAGTGGATCTCAACCTGTTTCCCAGCCTCGGCATGACCCTGAACGACGTGCGCCTGACCAATCCGGCGGTGCGCCAGGAACTGCTCTCCACCTCCAGGGTGCTGTTGCGCCTGGATGTTCGCGCCCTGCTCGGCCGCCGGCTGCTGATCGAGGAACTGCAAGCCCGTAATTTTCACGTCAACTATTACGTGAACGCGGACGGTTCCTCCAACTGGAACCCGCCCGCCGGCAGCGGGCGGGCGCCGACGGAGGCCGAGACAAGCACCGGGGCAAACACCGGGGCATCCGGGCCGGTGGCGTTGTCCTTCGATCGCATCGACATCCAGAATACCAGCATCGATTACCAGGATCTGGCTCAGGGCGTGCGCTACCAGATCGACAACTTCAACCTGGTCAGTCTCGACACCAACCTGGCCGGTCGCCCCTTCGACATCAACATCGACTTCGATTTCGAGAACAACGGCATGAGCGAGCCCGTGCCCATCGCCCTGCGCAGCAACGTGCTCGTCGATCTAAACAATGGCACGCTCAACTTCAATAATGTACAGGCCAGCATCACCCCCCTGCTGCTGCAGGGCGAGGTCTCGGTTGTTAATTTCGATCGCGACATGCAGTTCAGCGGCAATCTGCGGGCCGAGCCCTTCGACGTGCGCGGCCTGCTGGAGACCCTCGCCCTGGTACCGGCGGTCGACGGCCCACCGCAGTCTCGGGAGAGCAGCGCGCCGCTGCTGTCCTTCGCCACTGAGTTCAGCGGCAACGAGACCGAGGCCACGGTCCCGAGTTTCAACCTGCGCCTGGATGAGGCGGACATCAACGGCACCGGCAGCGTGCGCATCGCCACCGCGCTGGCGCCGACCAACATCAGTTACAACCTGATGGGCGGTGATCTCGACCTGACGCCATTCATGAGCACCGGCGACGAAGAAGCACAACCCGCCAACGCGGATGCCGGCGACTCGATCGCGATTCCCGTCGACGCGCTGAGCGCGTTCAACCTGCTGGGGTCCACCTCGCTGAGTTCGCTAACCCTCGGCGACATGCGCTTCGACAACATCAACGTCTTTACCAACCTCGAGGACCGGGTGCTGGACATCGAGGTGACTCCCATCTCCACCTTCGATGGCAGCCTGGAGGGCGCGCTGCGTCTGGACGCGCGGGTCGAGCCCCCAGCCCTGGAGGCCGATTTCTCCATCGCCGGTTTCAACCTGGGCGAGTTCGCCCCGCGGGTGTCGCGCTTCAACAATTTCGCCGGCGACCTCAACATGGAGGCCACCCACAGCGCTCGCGGCACGACCGTGTCGGAGCTGTTGCAGACCCTGACTGGCTCCACCACCTTTAGCGTCGACAATAGCTCCATCGACATCACCCTGATCAAGCAGGTGTTCACCGCCATCGCCGCGCTGAGCCCCAGCGGCGGCTCCATTCAGCAGTGGCCGGACGTGATCCGCTTCAGCGACCTGGGCGGTTTCGTCACGCTCGAGGAGGGGCTGCAGGTCAACCAGAACATCAAGCTGCGCATGGACAATTTCGACATCACCGGCAGCGGCGGCCTCGACCTGGCCGCGGGCAGCTTCGACTACGATCTGCTGTTCACCGTGCTGGGCGAGTCCTACACGCAGACGATTCCGATCGATGAGCGCTACCACGACGTCTCCTGGCCGGTGCAATGTACCGCCGCCTTCGACGCGCCGGTAAACCAGTACTGTCGCCCGGACTTCAGCCAGGTGCGAGACATCTTCGCGCAACTCGGCACCCAGGCCGCGCGCAACCGCCTGGACGAGGTGGTCACCGACCAGGTCCCGGATGACCTACAGGACGCCGCCCGCGGCCTGCTGCGGAACATCCTCAACTGACGTCCCGGCGGACACAGCACGGGGCCGTCACCACCCGCGACAGGCCGAGCATCGACACTCTGCCGACAGGGTGCAGCCCTCCAGCGCCAACATGAGCACGCCATTCGCCGACAAGGTCCTCACCTGGTTCGACCAGCACGGCCGCCACGATCTGCCCTGGCAGTCAGACCCCACGCCCTACCGGGTCTGGGTGTCGGAGATCATGCTGCAGCAGACTCAGGTGAGCACGGTCATCCCCTATTACCAGCGTTTCACGGCTCGATTTCCCGACGTGGCAGCCCTGGCGGCGGCGGACAGTGATCAGGTGCTGCATCTGTGGACCGGCCTCGGCTATTACGCCCGCGCCCGCAACCTGCACGCGGCGGCGCAGTGGGTCGTGGACGAACATGGCGGTCGTTTCCCGGACTCGGTCGAGGCCCTGGAGGCACTCCCGGGCATCGGCCGTTCCACCGCCGGCGCCATCTTCGCCCTGGCGACCGACAAGCGCGCGCCTATCCTGGACGGCAACGTCAAGCGCGTGCTGACCCGCTATCACGGCATCGAGGGCTGGCCGGAGCAGTCCGCCGTGAAGAACCGCTTATGGGAGCTGGCGGAGACACTTACGCCCACGCGTCGTGTCGCCGCCTACACCCAGGCCATGATGGATCTCGGCGCCACGGTCTGCACCCGCACCCGCCCCGCCTGCCCGCACTGCCCGCTGAACCGCGGTTGCGCGGCCCGGGCGCACGATCTGACCGCACAGATACCCGGCAGGAAGCCGAAGAAGACCCTGCCGGTAAAGACCGTCACCATGTTCATCATCCAGAACGGCGACGGCGAGGTGCTGCTGGAGAAACGCCCGCCAAGCGGCATCTGGGGCGGTCTCTACAGCCTGCCGGAAGGCCCGGCGGATGCCGAAAGACCGGCATTCGAAGGCCTGACCGTCCGCACACGCGAGGCCCGGACCCTGGCGCCGCTGCGCCACACATTCAGTCACTATCATCTCGACATCAAGCCGCTGCACCTGGCAACCCGCAGTGCCACCGGCGTGGCTGAATCCGACCGCTGGCTCTGGTACCCTCTCGACCATTCCCTGGAAGTGGGCCTGGCCGCCCCGGTAAAGAAGCTCCTGGCCGGCCTGCCAACAGACACCTGACACCTGACACCCAATGAGGACACCCCATGACCCGCATGGTGCACTGCAAGAAATACGACGAGGAACTCCCCGGCCTGCCGCTACCGCCCTACCCTGGCAAGAAAGGCCAGGAGATCTTCGAGACCGTCTCCCAGAAGGCCTGGCAGGCATGGCAGGCGCAGCAGACCATGCTGATCAACGAGAAACACCTGAACCTGGCCAACCCGGACGACCGCAAGTACCTGGAGACAGAAATGGACAAGTTCCTCAACAACGAGGAACACGACGTCGCCGAGGG